>BJFT01000021.1 GCA_014190015.1 Actinomycetes bacterium | reverse complement strand
GATCATCGCAAACTCTGGTGAGTGCGAAGAATCAGCACCTTCGTTTCTAAAGTTACGGTTTATTTCAAATACACGTTCGATGCCGCCGACAACGCAGCGCTTCAGGAATAGTTCTGGCGCGATGCGCAAGAAGAGTTCCATGTCATAGGCGTTTGAGTGAGAAATAAATGGTCGAGCTGCAGCGCCACCATGCATTACTTGCAGCATTGGTGTTTCAACTTCTACGAAGCTCTCGTTATGAAATGTTTCGCGAAGTGAGCGCATCACAGTTGGACGAAGTCGCGCGTATTCACGTGCTTCTGGGCGAACAATTAAATCCACATAACGCATGCGAACGCGAGTTTCCTCCGACATTGGCTTGTGTTCATTTGGCAGCGGACGAAGAGATTTTGATGCCATCTGCCATGAGTTTGCTAAGACAGATAATTCGCCACGCTTTGAAGAGATAATTTCACCAGTAACGCTAACAAAGTCACCAAGATCAACATCGCTCTTCCATGATTCGAGTTGTTCTTCGCCAACTTTGTCTAGAGAAATCATTGCCTGTAATTCAGTGCCGTCACCTTCGCGAAGTGTTGCGAAACAAAGTTTTCCTGTGTCACGTTTGAAAATAATTCGACCGCTAACGCTGTGAACATCACCTGTTGCGCTATCTATTTCAAGGTTTGCGTATTGTGCGCGAATTTCGGCAAGAGTTTTTGTACGAGGTACTGATACTGGATATGGCTCGATTCCACGCTCGATAAGGCTCGCACGCTTCTCGCGGCGAATGCGCAGTTGTTCGGGTAGATCGTCCTCGATGCTCATAGGTTTGTAATCCTACCGAGTTACGAGTTTCTCTCGTGTATCAGGCGCAGCCCAATCAATGTTAAATCAGGCTCGTGGTGATCAATTGTTTCGCTGACGCCAATTATTAGTGGGGCGAGTCCACCTGTTGCAATAACAGTTGGGCGCGTACCAAATTGGTCTAATAATTCAGCAGTAATTCGGTCAACCAATCCATCTACTTGTCCAGCAAATCCAAAGATGGTTCCGGATTGCAGAGCTTCAACAGTGTTTTTCCCGATAACGTTTTTTGGTCGCACAAGTTCGACTTTGCGTAATTGCGCTGCGCGAGCAGCGAGTGCATCAACTGAAATTTCAATGCCTGGAGCAAGTGCTCCACCGAGGAATTCACCCTTTGGAGAGACAACATCGAGATTCGTCGACGTTCCAAAGTCCACAACAATTGCTGGTCCGCCATAGAGAGTGTGGGCCGCAAGAGTATTAACAATTCTGTCCGCACCGATTTCTTTTGGATTATCAACCAAAAGTGGAACGCCTGTCTTTGTTCCTGGTTCAACAATTGTTACTTGAATATCTGCAAAATAATCAGCGATCATTGTTCGTAATTCGCGCAGCGTTGCTGGCACCGTAGAACAAATTGCTAAGGCAGAAACCTTGTAATCACGAACAAGTGCGCCGTACTGCAGCCACAACTCATCAGCAGTGCTACGTGGATCTGTCTTTACGCGCCAGGAACGAACAAGCTCTTCGCCTTTAAAGATTCCAAGGACTGTGTTGGTATTGCCAACATCTACTGTGAGTAACATTGTTTACTCCACTCTCATATCTAGTCCGATATCAAAATTAGGTGCTGAATGTGTCAGCGCGCCGACTGCAATGTAATCAACGCCAGTTTCGGCGTATGCACGTGCGTTTTCAATTGTGATTCCACCTGATGCTTCTAACTTCGTAGCACCTGCAACTAGTGCCACTGCTTCTGCGCACTGCGCTGGGCTCATGTTATCTAGCAAAACTAGCCCTGGATTAAGTGGCAGAACATCGCGTAATTGCTGCAAGTTATCTACTTCGATCTCGATGTCAGTCGATGGATATTTCTCGCGAACAAGTGAAAACGCTGCAACAACTCCACCAGCTGCTGCGATGTGATTATCTTTAATCAAAGCTGCATCACTAAGTGACATTCGATGATTTGTACCGCCACCCATGCGCACTGCGTATTTTTCTAACACGCGCATTCCTGGAGTTGTTTTACGAGTATCTCGAATCTGAGTCTTTGTTCCAGATACTGCTTGAACCCACTGTGATGTCAGCGTTGCAATGCCGCTGAGATGGCCTAAGAAGTTAAGTGCGGTCCGCTCTGCGAGCAAAATAGCGCGAGCATTACCAGAGACTTTAATCAACACAGTGCCAGCTTTAACGTGATCGCCATCTTTTACTAACGCAGTCGCATCAGTGACGCCAACTTCTGAAAGCGTTGCGATTGCCATATCAATACCTGCAACAACGCCATTTTTACGTGAAACAAATTGTGCGCTTACTTTTGCGTCCGCTGCAAGCGTGGCCATGGAAGTAATATCAACTCCACCATCTAAATCTTCAGAGATTGCGCGCTTAATTAATTCGCGATCGATCATGAGTTGTTCACCTCCTGATATTCAGTCCGCCATTGTCCACTCTGATCCATCTGTTGAACAATTCGCTTATGCCAATCATTGCTCTGGTGTGGAAAGTCTTCACGCCAGTGCGATCCGCGAGTTTCTTGACGAATTAAAGCCGCACGCAAAATTGTGTTTGCTAGTTGAAAGAGATTTGTAGTCTCCCACGCTTCAACGCACGCAGCAGTGCTTGTGCGACTCTCCAGACGAGATAGGTCGGAAGATGTAGCAATTAATGAATCCGCAGATCTCAAAACACCTGCACCGCGACTCATGCTCTCTTGCAGAGTTTTGCGAACACTTGGATCAAGTAAAAACTCTGCTAAATCATTAGCAACGGGTTCTGAAAACTCAGGCAAGTGATTGCTGATATCGGCTGCAATACGGGCACTAAAGACAAGTCCTTCTAAGAGTGAATTAGATGCAAGGCGGTTGGCGCCATGAACACCAGAACATGCAGTTTCACCGCATGCATATAAGCCTTTAACACTCGTGCGACCATCTAAATCAACTCGCACACCACCAGATGCGTAATGTGAAGCTGGCGCAACTGGAATCAACGCACTCGTTGGATCAATGCCATGTGCAATGCAGGATGCATAAATAGTTGGGAATCTCTCTTTAAATCCACTTAGGTGGCGAACATCTAGCCACACATGATGTGCGCCTGTGCGATTCATCTCGCGCATGATTGCAATTGCGACAACATCGCGTGGTGCAAGCTCTGCCATTTCATGTTGGCCCTGCATAAATCTTTCGCCAGCATCATTGAGCAAGTACGCACCTTCACCGCGCACTGCTTCGCTAATCAGCGGTTGTTGTCCTTCGGTGTTATCGCCAAGCCATAAAACAGTTGGGTGAAACTGAATAAATTCAACGTCAGAAACTTTTGCACCTGCACGCAGCGCAAGGGCTACTCCATCACCAGTTGAAACAGATGGATTCGTTGTTTGTGCAAATACTTGTCCAAGTCCACCAGTTGCTAGAACAACTGCTCTACCAATTGCGCGTCCCACACCATCTCTGGAACCTGCACCAATAACGTGCAGAGTTACGCCGCATACAACGCCATCTGAATTCTTTAGCGCATCCAGTACCAATGCATGTTCTAGAACTTCAATCTGCGGATCGTTATGTACTGCAGCCAGCAGTGCACGTGAAACTTCGGCGCCAGTTGCATCGCCTCCTGCATGCACAATGCGATTGCGGTGGTGTCCGCCTTCGCGAGTCAGTGCAATTTCGCCACTCTCTTCTAAATCAAAAGATGCACCGCGTTCGATTAATCTGCGTACGGCATCTGGTCCTTCACTTACTAAAACTTTGACTGCAGCAACATCACACAAACCAGCGCCCGCATCGAGTGTGTCTTTTTCATGTTGGTCAGGTGAATCACCAGGACCAAGTGCTGCTGCAATGCCACCTTGTGCCCACTTTGTTGAACCTTCATCAACGCGCGCTTTTGTTACGAGCAGAACAGATAAACCAAATGTTCGCACCTGAAGCGCAGTTGTTAAACCTGCAATTCCAGAACCAACAACGATTACATCGGCGCGCGAAGTCCACCCTGGGTTGGGAGCTAATAACTTCATTGGGCGCCGCCGTTCATTGGCATATTGTCAATCAATCTGATGCCATTTACCCAACCGGCGATAATTGCACGCTTACTTTCATCACTCTGTACCGCTTTTTCAAAGTTAGATTCATTAATGATTTCGGCGTAATCCAGAGTGAAGGCTGCTTCACTCGCTAGAGCGCCTCGCATAGCTTCTCGAGCAGAATCAATGCTCTTCTCTTTCGATGCAGCAAGTAGTGCACGATAAATAACTAATGCAGCCTTTGGATCTGAAAGTCGAACATTTCTAGAAGATAGAGCCAAACCATCTGTATCTCTAATAGTCGGTGCGCCAATAATTTCAACATCTGATTTCATAGATTTAATTAGTGTCATTTGTTGAAAGTCTTTTTCGCCAAAGATTGCCCACTTTGGTTTTGCTAATTCAAATAATCTATTTACAACAGTGAGCACACCATCAAAGTGGCCGGGACGCTTTACGCCTTCGTAAATATCACCGAGTACACCCGCAGAAATCTTTTGAACTTCTCCTGGATAAATCTCATCAAGTGTTGGCAACCACAAATGTGTTGCCCCTGCTTGTGAAGCGAGCTCGATATCAAATTCTGGTGTGCGTGGGTACTTTGCTAAATCATCTTTATTCTCAAATTGCAGTGGGTTAATGAAAATACTGACAACAACTGTGTCGCTATATTCGCGAGCTTTCTTAATGAGGGAAGCATGACCGGCGTGTAGCGCGCCCATCGTTGGAACAAATGCGCAGGCGCCATCGACCTTTAACTCTTTAGCGTTTACTGCGATCTTCATCTTGTGGCTCCAGTCCTTTCAGGTACCGGGCGATGATGGGTTAATTCTAAAGCGATGGTGGCAATTGCTCCAAAAGTTGGTCGATTCTCCCGTGCGTAAGCAAAATCGCTTCAGCATCAATTTCGTGCCATGGTTCAAGAACAAAGCGACGCTCATGTGCACGCGGGTGCGGCAATGTTAACTCTTCACTTTTCGATAACAGGGTGCCGTATTGAATTAAATCAAGATCAATTACTCGCGGACCCCAACGTTCATCTCGAACACGTCCCATGCACTTTTCAATACCGTGCAATAACGCCAACAAATCTGCAGCAGGTAATTCACTCTCTAATGTAACAACGGCGTTGATGTAATTATCTTGCTCTGGGCCACCTACAGGGGCAGTTTCATATAACGAAGAAACAGCAGTGACATCAGTTGATTGCTTAAGTAATTCGATTGCTAATTCAATTGCTTTGCGTGGTTCTTCAAGGTTTGCGCCCAGTGCAACAACTGCTTTCATCGGGTGCGATCAATCCTGACCGTTATATCCGTAACAGGAGCGCTCACAGGTGCGTTTGGTTTGTGAACAGTAATTGCAACGCTTTTAATCCGAGCATCTTCAGTTAGTACACGATCTGCAATTCGGCCAGCTAAACGCTCGATTAATTGAACTCGCTCGCCCGTAATTTCTGCAACAACCGCGTCCGTTATTGCACCGTAATCGACGGTGTCTTTTAGATCATCACTTGCGCTGGCTTTATCTAAATTCACTCGCAGTTCGACATCAACAAAGAAATCTTGTCCATTGACTGCTTCGTGTTCGAAAACACCGTGGTAACCAAAAGCTTTAATGCCGGTGATTGTGATCAGATCATTCACTTAGCACCTGCAATGACATCAACGTGTGGTTTCACGCTATGAACTCTAACGCCCCAGATACCTTGTGGCACAAGTGTTTTAGTTAACTCAATGGTTGCCGCTTCGCGTTCGTCAGGATTGTCTCCACCCAAGAAACGTTTACGAGAAGCACCGATTAATACTGGATAGCCCATCGAAGTAAACGCCTTTAGATTTCTTAGAATCTCCCAATTATGTTCGGCATCCTTTGCAAAGCCCAAACCTGGATCAATGATTATCTGTGATTTGTTTATGCCGGCATCAAGGGCTGCATCTACCTGTGAATTAATCTCTGAAATAACATCATTAACAACATCTGTATAAATCGCACGTGAATTCATATCTTTTGATTCACCGCGCCAATGCATAAGAATGTATGGAACACCTAACTTTTTTACAGTTGCAAACATTGCAGGATCACTAAGCCCACCGCTTACATCGTTTATTATTGCCGCTCCTGCGTGCACTGCTTTTTCAGCCGTATCTGCACGCATTGTGTCGATGCTGATTCTTACTCCATGTTTTGCAAGCTCTGTAATCACTGGCAGTACGCGTGCTTGTTCTTCTTCTGCGCTGACTCGATCCGCACCTGGTCTAGTTGATTCTCCGCCGATATCAATGATGTCAACACCTTCAGCAACCATTTCAAGCCCGCGTGCAACGCCGGCATCAAATGAGTTGTGACGTCCGCCGTCAGCGAATGAATCAGGTGTGAGATTTAAAATCCCCATGACCAACATGGGATTTACCGATTTGTAATTAAGCTAATTGCTTCGGCGCGAGTTGCTGCATCACGCAAAATTCCGCGCACAGCACTTGTTACAGTGCGTGCTTCTGATTTTCTAACACCACGCATTGACATGCACAAGTGTTCGCATTCAATAATTACGATCACACCGGCTGCATCCAATATTTCGACCATCGCGTCCGCTATCTGAGATGTGAGGCGCTCTTGAACTTGTGGGCGACGAGCAAATAAATCAACAAGACGTGCAACTTTGGAAAGCCCAGTGATTTTTCCACTTGGGATATATCCAACGTGTGCAACACCATGGAAAGGAGTTAAGTGGTGCTCGCAATGTGAAAACACTTCGATGTCCCGAATAATCACAAGCTCTTCGTGACCGATATCAAAAGTAGTTGTCAGAACATCATTTGGTGATTGCCACAAACCTGCAAAGTTTTCTTTAAATGCACGTGCAACCCGTGCAGGCGTATCTTTTAATCCTTCACGCTCTGGATCTTCACCAATAGCGATTAACAACTCTTTAACTGCACGCTCTGCACGTTCGTGATCGTATTCATGAAGTGCACGACCATCATGTGGGCCCATTGATGCCGGGCTTATTTCACTCATTCTTCGCTTTTCTTTGTACGAGTTGTGCGCTTCTTAGCTTCTTCCGGTGCACTCTCAATACGTGCCGGAACATCTACTGGTGGAACTTGAGAAGGAATGCGCATTGAAGAACCTGTCCATGCAGGACGTCCTTGGCGCTTCTTTATCTTCTTAAATATCTTTGTAATCTCTTCTTTATCAAGGGTTTCTTTCTCGAGAAGAGCTAAGACCATCGCATCAAGAGTTACCCGGTTTTCAACTAATAATTCATAAGCTTCTTGGTGCGCATTCTCAATGAGTTTACGGATTTCAGCATCAACAACTGCAGCAACGTTTTCTGAGTAATCACGTTGGTGTCCAAAGTCGCGACCCATAAATGGTTGTGATGAATCCGCACCTAGCTTGATTGCGCCGATAGCTTCAGTCATTCCGTATTGAGTAACCATTGCGCGAGCAAGGGCTGTCGCCTTTTCAATGTCATTCGAAGCACCAGTTGATGGGTCGTGGAAGATCAACTCTTCAGCAGCGCGACCACCGAGTGAATACGCCAATTGATCGAGCAACTGATTACGTGTTGTTGAGTACTTGTCATCATCTGGCAAGACCATTGTGTAACCGAGTGCACGACCGCGAGGCATGATCGTGATTTTGTGAACAGGATCTGTATGTGGCAACGCATATGCAACAAGTGCGTGACCAGCTTCGTGATAGGCAGTAACGCGGCGCTCATCATCAGACATGATGCGAGATTTACGTTGTGGACCAGCCATCACGCGATCAATTGCCTCATCTAATTCGTTATGTGAAATTACTTTCTTCTCTTCGCGTGCAGTTAAGAGCGCTGCCTCGTTAAGAACATTTGCAAGGTCTGCTCCAGTAAATCCTGGTGTGCGACGTGCATATGAAAGCAGCTCTACATCTTTAGCAAGTGGTTTGCCTTTCGCATGCACCTTAAGAATTTCTTCGCGACCTTTGAGATCTGGGCGATCAACTGCAATCTGGCGATCAAAACGACCCGGACGCAATAACGCAGGATCTAAAACATCTGGGCGGTTTGTTGCTGCAATAAGAATGACTGAACCATTTGCTTCAAAGCCATCCATCTCAACTAGCAATTGATTAAGAGTTTGTTCGCGCTCATCATGTCCGCCACCCATACCAGCACCACGTTGGCGACCAACTGCGTCTATTTCATCTACGAAAACAATTGCTGGTGCATGAAGTTTTGCTTGAGTAAACAAATCGCGCACACGAGCAGCGCCAACACCAACAAACATTTCAACAAAGTCAGAACCGGAAATTGAGTAGAAAGGAACTCCTGCTTCTCCTGCAACAGCGCGCGCAAGGAGGGTCTTTCCTGTTCCTGGAGGGCCATATAACAAAACGCCCTTTGGAATCTTCGCGCCAATTGCTGCGTACTTAGGTGGGTTGGCTAAGAAGTCTTTTATCTCTCGAAGTTCTGCAATTGCTTCGTCCGCACCTGCAACATCGGCGAAAGTAGTTTGTGGAACATCTGGATCTTGTAACTTCGCTCGCGAGCGACCAAATGAAAATACTTTTCCGCCGCCTTGCGCCTGACTCATCATGAAGAAGAAGAGCAGACCAATTAATAAAATTGGTGCGAATGAAAAGAGGAAAGTCATAAAGAGTGATTGCTTTGGAACTTCAACTGTCCAACCCTTTGGAGGTGGATTTCCAGTTAGTGCATCAATAACAGTTGGCTCTTGGCGAACAACGTATGACGCAACAACTTTGCTTGAGCCATTAATAGTTTTGCCAGATTTTAGTTCGAGACGAAGTTTCTGATCTTTATCAATTAGAACTGCTGATTCAACATCTGATTTAGAGATCGCATCAAGTGCCTGCGAAGTTTTAATTTGTGTGTACTGATTTCCGGCATTTGTTACTTGACCAAAAACTGTGACGGCAACTATGGCAGCAATAATCCAAAACAGTGGTCCACGAAGAATTCTCTGTGAACGAGTCAACTGTTTCTTTGGTCCAGGTTTAGATTGCTTTTTAGGCAATTTGATTGGATTTGTTTTCTTTGCTTGCGCCATTGTGTGCTCTCCTAGGAGTACATGTGCTTAGCAAGCACACCAATGAAGGGAAGGTTGCGATATTTTTCGTTAAAATCTAAACCGTATCCGATTACGAAATCAGTTGGGATATCAAAGCCGACGTACTTAACTTTTACTTCAACTTTTGCAGCCTCTGGCTTGCGAAGGATTGTGAGAATCTCAACATTTGCGGCTCCTCGTGATTCGAGGTTTGCCTTGAGCCATGACAACGTCAAACCTGTATCGACAATGTCTTCGATGATTAAAACATTGCGACCAGTAATGTCGCGATCTAAATCTTTAAGGATGCGAACAACACCGCTTGATTTTGTTCCGGACCCGTATGAAGAAACAGCCATCCAATCCATTTCCACATGGCGTTGCATTGAACGTGAAAGATCAGCGACAGCCATTACTGCGCCCTTTAGAACACCAAGTAATAAAAGATCTTTACCTTCGTAATCTTTATCAACTTGCGCAGCTAATTCTTTAATTCTTTTTTGCAAATCTTCTTCGCTCACGATGACGCGTTCAATATCTTTTGAAACTGCGCTGAGATCCAAGATGTGCTCCTTCTGAGTGGCCGGCGGTGGTTGGCCTACCGCGAGAGCGAAAGTCTGCCCGAAATTCGGCTAACTCTCACACCGCCGGGAAGGTCAGACGGGCCTTGCCCGCTCCACTCGGTGATTAACGCCTCAATTGGGGCGATGTGATCGGCGCTGAGGGACCCTGCTGGAGCACCCGCTGCATAAACGGCCATCCGAAGAACTCGAGTGCGAATCGCCTTAGGTAATTTCTCAAGACGAGAAATATCTAGAGAGAGTGCATCGTGTGCAGCAAATTCTTGCTCTGCTAATTGATCGAGTGCATCAGCGTCATCGCGTAGTAACGATGCGGTGCGCGCAAGTGCTGAAGAAATTCCTGGCCCCAAGTTTTTTTCTAAATTAGGAATCACATCGTGGCGTACACGAACTCGCGTAAAAGTTTTATCCGCATTGTGTGGATCATCCCAAGGATCTAATTGTGCTTCGGCGCACGCACCTAAAGTTTCTTCGCGTGTGATTGCAAGAAGTGGTCGCACATATTTTCCGTTTCGCATTGCCATTGCAGATAAAGAACGTGCTCCAGATCCACGTGCCAATCCCAGCAAAACACTTTCGGATTGATCATCACGAGTGTGTCCAAGGAAAACACTCACTGCACCACTTTGTTCCGCGCAACTATCCAGTGCTGCATAACGAGCACGACGAGCAGATGCTTCGAGGCCATCAGTAATATCAACATCTACTTTGATGACGTGTGTTTTTTCAATTCCCATTTTCTTTAGCGCTGCAACAACTTTTTCTGCTTGCACAGAAGATTGTGATTGCAATTGGTGATCAACTGTGACGCCTTCAACCCGCAGTGCCAGTTTCGGTGCTTCCAAACTAAGTGCATATGCAAGTGCTAGTGAATCCGCACCGCCTGAGACAGCCACCAAAATTAAATCGCCAGCGGTGCAATCTTTTAGTGCGTTACGAACAGCAGAGCGAATCGCAACGGTATTGGCAGACATGTCCTAAGACTAGACCCGACCACCAAATGGCATAAGCCCCTTAACGCTGTAGATATTGGAGTAAAGCAAACCTTTTCCTTTTGAATTCGCTTCCCACATCATTCCGCCGCCCGCGTAAATAGTGATGTGGTGAATCGTTGAGATGGTTCCTTTATAAGAATAGAAAAGTAAATCGCCAGGTACTAATTCATTCAAGCTAACGTGCTTTGTATAACCTGAATACAGCGCTGAGTTAAGTCGATCCCAATTAGGCCAGCCGAGTCCTGCTGATTTATATGCTGCATAAACCAAACCTGAACAATCAAAAGAGTTCGGCCCTTCTGATCCCCAAATATATGGTTTGCGTGCTTCCACTTGCTTCTTAGCAAAAGCGACAGCTGCAGCACGTTGTGCCTCTGTTGTACGAATAGTTGAACGACCCTTAAATCCTAAGTTTGGCCAAACTTTTGCTTGATTAGGTGTAAACGTCGCAGTATTTGCTTGGCTCTCTTCGAGCAATGCAAGTGCGCGTTGTTGTTCAAGAGTTGTGCGCACCTTACGTGCACTCAATAACTCTTTCATCAAATCATCTTGAATCTTCTGTAAACGAGCAACTTCTTTTTCTTGTTCGTTCTGAGCGTCATCTGCCATCTTCTTTGCAGCAGCAACTTTTTCAGTTGCCTTCTGCTGAACCAACTTGGCGTTATCTGCTTGAATCTTTGCAGCCTTTGCGATTACTTCGGCAGCTTTAAATCTATTGAGTGCCGTTGTATTTTGTGCGCCCAGTGAATCCAGTGTTGTTAATTGATCAATTAAATCCTGTGGTCCATTTGAACTAAGAATTGGTTCGATGTCAGTAAGGCTTCCACCCATGATGAAAGCGTTAACTGCAAGTTTTCCAATTGTTCGATGTGCCGCACTTACCTGCGCTGCGGTTTCTACTGCGTGCGCTGTTGCGGCATTTGCTGCAGCAGTTGCCACCGCTAATTCTTTTTGTGCCTTTACATAAAGAGCGCGGGCCGCATTTGCTTTAGCTGTTAACCCACGCAGTGTTTGCGCAGCCGATGCTAATTTCTTTGCAGCAGCGTCAGCAGCTTTTTTCTTCGCTGCTTCTGCCTTTTTTGCAGCTTCAATTTGAGCAAGAGTTGGCTTTGGTGTTGCTGCATAAGCAGGGGCTGTGGTGATTGTTAGCCCAAGAACCACAGCAAGAACTAAAGCGCGGTTACGGCTCACTAAGTACAACCTCCATGGGGGAAGAGATGTACTAAGGATAAAGAAGGTATCCGCGCAAAGCGGGTATTTAACTCTGTGAGTTTTCTGTGTCTAGTTTGCAACATCGCGGCGAGAAAAAAGCACCGCTGCAATTACTGAAATCACAATTACATATGCCCCACCAACCTGCATTGCGTGGGTATATGAAATTGTTTGTGATCCGCCTTCTGCAATCGTATTTAACTGTGACCCAGGCAACCATCGCAGTGCGCTCTCTTTAACAGCGCCCAAGAGATTTTCAATAATGAGTATCCAGAGCACGCCGACAGATATCGAGCTAATTGGAGAGCGCAACAAGATTCCAAGTGCCATACCGAATACGCCAAAGCCAAAGACTGCAATAAAGACATTGATAACGGTGTGAATAATCGATGACCATCCATCGCTTGTAAACCACAGATCTGTTGAAACTTTCGCACCTGGTGCTAAAGCAACTGAAATTGCAATGCTGACAACTGCGCTAAACAAAACCATAAGTATTGCAAAAATTGTATTTGCGATTAACTTTCCGCCGAGAATGCGAAGCCGTCCTGATTGACGTACTAATAAATTGCGCAGTGTTCCGTATGTATATTCCTGCGCTGTTTGCGCTGCAAAAACACAGAGTGCAATCAGGCCAAGTAATCCGCCCACCGATGAGAAACCAGTGACAGAACCTGATGAAAGAACGAGTACTTCGCGTCCAATTTGTCGGCCACGATCTCCATTGCCATTCGGATCATCAATTAATAAAAACAGGAATGATGTAATCAGTGCGGAGAAAAACAGTGCAGCGCCCAATGTGCCAAGCACCAGTGTTGGGCGGCGAAGTTTCCTTAACTCTGCAAATACGACGCGGAACATTATTTATCCCCCGTCATTTCAAAGAATGTCTCTTCAAGATTTGGTACCACTGGTGAGAGTTGAGCCAGAGTAATTCCTGCATCAAATGCTGCGCGGTTAAGAGTTGCTGCCCAATCCGCGTTGGCTTGAATATGCACTTCATTATTTCTAATGGACGCCGTATGACCCATGCCAGTTGCAAGAGTAAGAATCTTCTCTAAGTCCCCTGGATTTTGTCCCTTAGCAATAATCACATGTTGTTGTGCAAGTAATAACTCTTCAATCTTTCCTGCAAATACAACTTCACCTTTGCGAAGCATTACTAAGTAATCGCTGATGATTTCTAGTTCAGATAGCAAGTGGGAAGAAACAAAGACTGTTGTTCCGTTATCTGCAAGCGAGCGCAACAGCGCACGTACTTCTTGAATACCTTCTGGATCAAGACCATTTGTTGGTTCATCCAGCATCAATAACTTTGGATTTGGCAATAACGCGGCGGCAATTCCTAAACGTTGCTTCATGCCAAGTGAATAAGTCTTGTACTTAGATTTTGCGCGATCACCGAGTCCAACTTGATCAAGCAACGTTTGCACACGCTCTTGTGGGAATCCGCCGAGTGTTGCGAGTACACGTAAGTTTTCAGCACCTGTAAGTGCTGGATAAAAAGCTGGTCCTTCAATCATTGCGCCGACTTGGGAGAGATATTTCGCAGGTTCGTCAATGGATGCATCTAGTACTTGCCCATTGCCACCAGTATGTGAAATCAATCCGAGCAACATTCGCATCGTTGTTGTTTTGCCCGAACCATTTGGCCCCACGAATCCGCAGACAGTGCCGAGTGGAACATCGAAATTGATATGCGATACAGCCATACGTTCGCCGTATTTCTTGCTCAGATCGCGTACCGATATCGCCAAGTTGGACATAACCCCACTATCTCACAGGCGATTACACTTCTTCCATGTCAAAGCGCCCATGGGGTTACCAACCTCGATCCGAGCGTCCAGATCCAAACTGGACTCTTGATCCACAAACACAAGCAGTACGTGCAGGTCTTGCGCGTTCTGGTTTTGGTGAAACTTCAGAAGCGCTCTACCTCACAAGTGGTTTTACATATTCAAATGCTGAAGAAGCAGAAGAAGCATTCATCGATGAAACAGATCACTTTGTTTACGGACGTTTTGGTAACCCAACAGTTGCAATGTTTGAACAAAGACTTGCAGCCCTTGAAGGCGCAGAGTTCTGTGTAGCAACTGGTTCTGGAATGTCAGCGATGTTTGCATCCGTTGCTTGTCTTGTTAAGTCCGGAGATCGTGTTGTTGCATCGGCTTCAATGTTTAGTTCTTGTCACGTTGTGCTTACAGAAATTTTACCTAAGTGGGGCGTAAGCATCGAATTAGTTAAAGGCAATGATCCTGCAGCGTGGGCTAAAGCTTTAAGCGCTCCAACTAAAGCAGTATTTATTGAAACACCTAGCAATCCAATGCTCGACATCGTAGATATCAAGATGGTCAGCGATCTTGCCCATAAAGTTGGTGCAACCGTAATCGTCGATAACGTTATGGCATCGCCCGTCTATCAAAAGCCGCTACAACTCGGCGCTGATGTTGTTATGTACTCAGCAACAAAACATATTGATGGACAAGGTCGCGTTCTTGCAGGTGCGGTCCTTGGTTCATTTGCATACATGCAAGAACACTTCTTGCCATTTTTCCGCCACACAGGTCCAACTATTAGTGCGTTTAATGCGTGGATACTTCTTAAATCCCTTGAAACAATGCAGATGCGCGTTGAAAAGATGAATGCAAGTGCGCAAGCGATTGCAGAATTTCTGGAAACTCGGAAGGAAGTTAAATCTGTTCGCTATCCCGGACTTAAGTCCCATCCTGATTACGCCCTTGTCCAAAAGCAGACAGGCGGCGCCGGTGGCACAAATATTTGCATCGAATTAAATGGCTCCAAAAAAGATGCCTTCGCTTTCGTTAATCGCCTAGTTCTGATCGATATTTCAAATAACCACGGCGATAGCAAGACTCTTATTACTCACCCAGCATCGACTACGCACAAGCGTTTAAGTCCTGAGGTTCAAGCAGAGATGGGAATTACTCCATCTGTATTGCGTTTATCTGTCGGCCTAGAAGCAAGCTCAGATTTAATTAAAGATTTAACTCAAGCTTTTAATAGCTGAGCAACAACTAGCAACACAGATAACAAACTCAAATACGTAATTGACCACTGAAAAATCTTGCCTGCAACCTTTGTGTAATCAGGAGTCTTCTCACGCAGTTGAATTAACTGACCAGCAAATACAAGCCCCAAACCAATAGTTAAAATCAACGCCCACAACTGAAGATCTGCAAAGCGAATCAAAGCAATGGAAGAAACAATCATCGCAACTGTATGTAGCCACATCTCTTGGTGCACACGTCCACGTGTTGCAACCACAGGCAACATCGGAACATTTGCTGCCGCGTAATCATCTTTGTACTTAATTGCTAACGCCCAGAAGTGCGGCGGTGTCCAGAAGAAGATAACCATAAAGAAAGCAACCGCTGTCCATGAAAGAGAATTAGTAACTGCAGCCCACCCAATAAATACAGGCATACACCCTGCTGCTCCGCCCCACACAATATTTTGCGCAGTACGTCGCTTTAATCCCATTGTGTAAACAACAACATAAAAAACAATTGCAACAAGAGTCAATAAAGTTGCAAGTGGTGTTGTAAATACCCAGAAAATAACTAGCGAAAGAATTGCGACAATCGTTGCAAAGACAGTTGCCTGCAATTTGTTTAAAACTCCAGTAACCAAAGGACGCATTGATGCTCGCGCCATCAACTTATCAATATCGCTCTCCATGAACATGTTGTACGCATTGGCTGCCCCTGCAGCCAAAGTTCGACCAATAATTGATGC
>BJFT01000020.1 GCA_014190015.1 Actinomycetes bacterium | reverse complement strand
ACTTAAACAAGATGACGTTGTCGACCACTTCTTTGTTGCATCAACTCACGATTGGTTGCTCTTCTTTACAAACCAAGGCCGTGTGTATCGCGCAAAGGTTCATGAATTACCAGATGCTGGCCGCGACGCTCGCGGACAACACGTTGCAAACTTGATGGCATTTAAACCCGACGAGCAAATTGCACAAGTCTTATCCCTTAAGGATTATGCAGCAGCGCCATATTTGGTACTTGCAACAAAGAGCGGCCTTGTCAAGAAAACTCCACTCATTGAATACGACTCACCGCGCACCGGTGGACTTATTGCAATTTCACTTAAAGGTAGCGATGAAGTTGTTAGCGCATCTCTTGTAAATAAAGATGACGAACTTCTTCTGGTTTCCAGAAAAGGAATGTCACTGCGATTTACGGCTGACGATGATTCGCTACGACCAATGGGTCGGTCAACAAGTGGTGTTATCGGAATGAAATTCCGTACAGGAGATGAGTTGCTTGCAATGGCGCGAGTTAATTCACAACTCGAAGGAAACTCATTTGTATTTACTGCAACTGATGGTGGTTACGGAAAGAAAACTCCGATCGAGGAATATCGTTTACAAGGTCGCGGCGGAATTGGCATTAAAGCTGCGAAGATCGATGAAGATTCACGCGGTTCACTAGTCAGCGCACTTGTATTGCAAAATGAAGATGAAGTTCTTGCAATCACTTCTGCTGGAACAGTGATGCGAACACCTGCTGCGCAAGTACGCCAAACAGGGCGCGATTCAATGGGTGTACGCCTGGTCAACCTTGATGAGGGCGCACTTCTCCTCTCAGTGACCAAGAACAGCGAGGATGAAATACCTGTAAAGAGTGTGTAGAGTTCACCCGAGTTTGGGCTCTAAGGAAGTTCGGGGTAACCTTGCGCTTCTGTAATTAGTGGAAACACTTTTTACGGGCCTATAGCTCAGCCTGGTTAGAGCGCTTCCCTGATAAGGAAGAGGTCGATGGTTCAAGTCCATCTAGGCCCACCCCGCTCTAATACGGGGACCTAGCTCAATTGGTAGAGCACCGCCTTTGCAAGGCGGGGGTTAGGGGTTCGATTCCCCTGGTCTCCACATGACAAATTCAGCAACTCTTCATACATCACTCGGTGACATCGTCATCGAGTTGTTCCCAAACCACGCACCAAAAACTGTTGCAAACTTTGTTGAACTCGCAACCGGTGCACGCGAATGGACTGATCCACGTACTGGTGCAAAATCAACTGCCAACCTGTACGACGGAACTATTTTTCACCGCGTCATCGATGGCTTCATGATTCAAGGTGGAGATCCACTTGGTCAAGGAACTGGCGGACCTGGTTATCGCTTTGCAGATGAATTCCATGGCGAACTAACTTTTGATCGCCCATACATTCTTGCGATGGCAAACTCAGGACCAGGAACAAATGGTTCACAATTCTTTATTACTGTAGCGCCAACAACATGGCTAAACCGCAAGCACTCAATTTTTGGTGAAGTAAAAGATGCAGCTAGCCAAGGCGTTGTTGATGCAATTGCAAAGGCAAAGACTGGTGCTCAAGATAAGCCAGTTACACCAATAACAATTAATAGCGTCACAGTTAAATAATTTATGGCTTCACTGAAGCGCTCTGCAACAACACTAATCGTCACAATCATTGCGGCTGCCTATTTATACAACCTTGTATTCGGTGGATTAGAAAACCGTTTTGCACTTCCCAACATTGATTACTTAACTTCAACGGGTGAGTGGTATCGACTCGTTACCGTGGCACTTGTACACGGTGGAATATTTCACTTAGCTTTTAATCTGTATGCGTTATTTGCTCTAGGCAATCCAGTTGAATCAGCATTTGGAAAATCCCGCTTCTTTGTTATTTTCTTTGTTTCCCTGATTAGCGGATCACTGCTTTCAACTTATCTTGCAACGCCGTATCAATACTCAGTTGGTGTATCAGGCGCGGTCTTCGGATTATTCGGAGCATTCGCAGTTGTCAGCAAGCGCTATGGTCTTGAAATTAAAAGCATCGCAGCAATTGTCATAATCAACTTTGCAATGGGATTCGTAATCGGCGGCGTCGATTGGCGCGCACATTTAGGTGGACTTATAGGCGGCTCAATTGCAGCCGCTGCGATGCTTCCAAAACGCTAAAAAGTTATCCACAGAAGTTATCCACTCTGTGGAGCGAATTACACGCGTGTAATTAACGCCATTTAGTGGCGAGAGTAAATCCAAATCCAATGAAGCTAAATCCAATAACCATGTTCCATGCACCAATGCCAGGAACTGGGTAGCTGGTCTGAGTTACATAAAAGACCACGATCCAGAACAGACCTACTAGAAAAGCAGTAACCATTACTGGCGCTAACCAACGTGGGCTCTCAGCGGGAGCAACTGCGTGATCAACCACGTCTTGCTCGTGTGCGTGCGCCTTTTGAACCTTCTTACGGAGCTTTGATTTTGGCATGAGGCGAGGTTACACCGAAACCTTCATAATTGGCACATGGCTACCAAGATCCTCGTTGTAGATAACTACGACTCCTTCGTCTTTAACTTGGTGCAATACCTGGGCCAACTTGGGGCCGAGTGCACCGTTGTGCGCAACGACGAAGTCACCGCCGATGAAGCCAGTAAATATGACGGTGTACTTATTTCTCCAGGACCAGGCACTCCGGAAAAAGCCGGCATCAGTATCGACATGATTAATTACTGCGCCGAAAAAGAAATCCCACTCTTTGGCGTCTGTCTTGGCCACCAAGCAATTGGTGTTGCATTCGGCGCAACAGTTTCGCGCGCACCAGAGTTACTGCACGGAAAAACTTCGCAAGTAATTCACGAAGGCGGCGGAGTATTAAATAACTTGCCCTCACCATTTACTGCAACTCGCTATCACTCACTCGCAGTTGAACCAGCAACAATTGGTGAGCAACTAGTAGTTACTGGTCGCACAGAATCAGGCGTTGTGATGTCAATGCGTCATAAAACATTACCGATCGAGGGTGTGCAGTTTCATCCAGAGTCTGTATTAACAGAACACGGTCATAAATTATTAGCTAATTGGCTAACACAGTGCGGAGATAAAAACGCACAGAGCAAAGCGGTTGGACTCTCTCCAGTTATTGGCCGCTAATTACGGCGCTTTATTAATTGTAATTGTGACTGGTTGACCAATAGTTTGTGTAGTTCCACCATCAGGTGCTTGTCTGATTACGACTCCAGGTGGTTGGCTTGAATCGAAAGCTTCAACTTCGCGAACCAAGAATCCCGCTTGAACCAATAAAGTTTTTGCTTGAATTGCATCAATTCCAATAAGAGATGGAACTTCAACTTCTCCGCTAGCAATTTGTAAAACCACACCGCTACCTGCAGAAATTGTTGAACCAGGTTCTGGAGAAACTTTTAAAACAGTTCCTTGCGGACGATCTGATGGAACCGCTTGTGTTGATGCGATAACTAAACCAACTGCAGCCAGAGAACTTCGCGCATCAATAAGAGATAAGCCAACTAAATCTGTTGGAACTATGGCATCTCCCGGACCATCTGAAATCGTGATGATTACGCCAGAACCTTTAGCAGCGCGAGTTGTTGCAAGCGGAAACTGGCTTGCAACGCGGTCTTTAGGAATCCGTGAATCATGCGCACGCTGAATTGTGATTGTGTAATCAGTTAAAAGCGCTTGTGCGGCGATTTGTGTAAGCCCGACTACATTCGGAATTCCATCAGTGCCCACAGTGGAATCAGAGCGCGAGAGAAAAGCGCCGCCAGCAGCCACAGCAAGTGCTGTAACAAGTGCGACAACGGATGTTAAAACAGTACGGCGAGAAACTTTGGTACGTGCAATCTTTGTTGTTACTGCTTGCCCGGTGCGCACGCGATGTAAATCATCAAGCATTAAGCCAGCAGATTGATAGCGATCATGTGGTTTTTTGGCTAACGCAACAGAGAGCAACACATCAATATCTCCAGGAAGTGTTGGCTGAATCGATGACGGCTTTGGTAATTCACCAGAAACATGTTGATAGGCAATAGACACAGGTGTGTCACCAGTAAATGGTGGGCGGCCAGTTAACACTTCAAATAACAGACAACCAGTTGAGTAAATATCGCTACGCGCATCGGCAGTATCACCCATTGCTTGTTCTGGTGATAAATACTGCGCTGTACCGACAATGTTCCATGTACTAGTAAGTGTTGCGCCGAAATCATCCATTGCACGAGCGATGCCGAAGTCCATCACCTTTACATCGCCCATGTCAGTGATCATGATGTTTGCAGGTTTGATATCGCGGTGAACAATTCCACGTTCATGTGAATACTCAAGAGCAGCCAAAATGCCCTCACCAATTTCAAGTGCGCGATCTAAAGGAATTCTCTCTCCGCGATGAATTAATTCACGCAGAGTGTGACCAGAAATCAACTCCATAACAATGTATGGAGCAGGATCTTCACCAGAGTCATAAACAGCAACAATTCCTGGGTGATTTAAACCAGCGGCAGCAAATGCTTCTTTTCTAAAGCGCGCAACAAAGGAAGGATCCTTTGCAAGATCACTCCGCAAAATCTTTACAGCAACTTTTCTAGCAAGTCTTTCGTCCTGTGCAACATAAACATCGGCCATTCCGCCGGTACCAATCATTTCGCCAACTGCATAGCGACCGCCAAGAAGTGTCATTGCGCGGCTCCAATCAATTCAATTGCGTGTTCTTCGGCGTCAATAACATCAGCAACAACTACGGTGACGTTATCAGGTGCTCCATTGACATAAGTAGCTTCCACGAGAGCAATTGCTGCTTCATCGCGATTAGATTTTTTCAACAAAGATTTAATCTCTTTCTCCGTTAAAACACTAGACAATCCATCACTACAGAGTAAGAAACGATCCTTAGAATTTACTTCGTAAACCATGAGAACTGGTGCAACAGAACCTTCTCCCATCAAAACTTGAGTGAGCATAGATCTCTGAGGATGATCTGCAGCTTCTGACATCGAAATCGTGCCTGAATCCAATAACTCCTGCAGAACAGTGTGATCGTGGGTTAGTTGTTCAAATGCATTTCCGCGAAGGCGATAACAACGTGAATCTCCGACGTGTAAAAGTGCAACGCGATTTCCTCTAATTAAAAGCGCCGTTAATGTCGTTCCCATTCCACGCAATTCGATTTCATCACTTGCTACACGAGATATTTCTCCATCAATTGTGTGCAGAGAATTAAGTAGCAAGTCTTCAATTGAATCTGTATCAATATCTGGCGCTGTTAATACAGGCACCATCGATGCAAGAGTTTTAATTGCAATTTGTGAAGCAACTTCGCCACCAGCGTGCCCGCCCATTCCATCGGCAACTGCTAACAAGGAAGAGCTAGTGAGCGCGGAATCTTCATTGCCACTGCGCGCCAAACCAATTGCGGTACGCGCAGAAACAGCAAAGTAACTCTTACTCATGCCACCTAGCCTAATGGCTGGATTGCGTAATAATAAGAAGATGAAGTTCTACGCCCACAGAGGTGCATCGGCGGATTTTCCCGAACACACAATGGCTGCCTATCGCGGGGCAATAGAACAAGGCGCACTCGGTTTCGAATGCGACATTCGAGTTACAAAAGATGAAGTCCTAATTTTATGGCATGACGCAAACATGAAGAAAGAAGCCAAGAGCGCTGCAATCATCGCCAATCGCACGTACGCAGAAATTAAGCAGATTTATCCAGCAGTAATGACTCTTAACGAATTGTTAGATCTTGCAATCGAGAACAAAAAATCATTAGCGCTAGAAACAAAACACCCTGTTCCTACTGGCAATCGCGTTGAAGAGTTGGTGGTTGCAGAATTACACAAACGAAAAGATGCAATTAAGAAATCAGGTATTGACGTTGCGATCATGTCATTCTCCTGGTTTGCAATTGAGAAAATTAAAAAGATGGACCCAACGATTAAAACCGTAATGCTGCTTGGAGACATCACAAATAAAATCACTCGACGATTTACATCAGCTCAAGTAATTGGGCCAAGTGTGGAGATGATTAGAAAATCACCTGAATTAATCAGCGAAATTAAGAATTCAGGAAAAGAGTTATATGTATGGACCGTAGATTCAACGGAGGATCTGCAGTATTGCGCAAGCGTTGGCGTAGATATCGTGATGACTAATCGCCCGGCGCATGCACGCTCTGTGCTCGGCTATTCTTAGCCAGTGAGTACATATGCATACCTTGGTCCAGTAGGCACCTTCACCGAGGCTGCACTCAAGAAAATAACATCCGCATCCGATGCGTTGATTCCATATTCAAATGTCACAGCAGCACTCATGGCTGTTCGCGAAGGCAAGGCAGATTTTGCACTCGTCCCAATTGAAAATTCAGTCGAAGGCGTTGTTGCCAGAACACTTGATGAGTTGGCTATGGGTGAGCCGCTAGTTATCGCTGGCGAAGTAACACTGCCTGTTTCATTTTCTTTAATGACAAAGCCAGGTACGCAAAACATCAAGCGCATTGCCACGCACCCACACGCTGAATCACAGTGCCGCGCTTTCATTGCCAAGAATTATCCAAACGCAGAAATCATTCCGACCGCGTCAACTGCGGCAGCAGCGGAAGCAATTTCTCGCGGTGAGTTCGACGCAGCAATTGCTGCAGAAGTTGCAGCGGCGCATTATGGACTTGAAGTAATTTCAAAAAATATTGGCGATAACAATGGAGCCGTCACTCGATTTGTTTTGGTCTCAAAGCCCGGTGCACTTTCTGCGCCAACAGGTCACGACCGCACATCCCTAGCGCTCTACATCGATATCGATCACGCAGGTGCGCTCTTAGAAATTCTGACCGAATTTGCTAAGCGTGATGTCAACCTAACTTTCATTCAAAGTCGTCCAACTGGACGTGTATTGGGCGATTACCACTTTATTATTGATGCTGAAGGCCACGTTAATGATCCATCAGTGTCACAAGCACTCGAAGGTTTACGTGAAATTTGTGACGAGATTAGATTCCTTGGTTCTTACCCACGAGAAAGCAGCAAATAATGATTGACATAAAGTTTATTCGCGAAAACCCAGATGCAGTTCGTGCATCTCAAAAGGGTCGCGGCGAAGACACATCAATCGTTGATCAATTGCTTAAACTCGATGAAACTCGTCGCACTGCAATTACAGAGTTTGAAACCCTGCGTGCAGAACAAAACACGCTATCTAAATCAGTCGGCGCAGCTAAAGGTGATGAGAAAACAGCACTTCTTGCAAACGCAAAAGATTTGGCAGATAAAGTAAAAGCCGCGGATACCAAGCGCGCTGGAATCGAAGCGCAAATAAATGCAATGGCAATGCAGCTTTCAAATGTTCTAGACCCTGATGCACCAATCGGCGGGGAAGCAGACTTTGTCGTTATCGAACACGTTGGCACACCACGTGATTTCACTAAAGATGGTTTTGAACCAAAAGATCACGTCGAACTCGGAAAATTACTAGGAGCAATTGATACAGAGCGCGGAGCTAAAGTTGCTGGTTCTCGTTCATATTATTTAACCGGCGTGGGGGCGCTTCTCGAATTCGCACTCGTTAATTACGCAATTTCATCTGCAACAAAATCAGGCTTCACCCCTGTCATTCCACCAGTGCTTGTAAATCCTGCAGCAATGGAAGGAACAGGATTTTTAGGTCAAGCTGCTGAAAATGTTTACCATCTAGAACGCGACGATGTGTATTTAGTTGGAACAAGTGAAGTACCACTTGCTGCAATGCATATGGATGAAATCTTGCCAGCAGAAAAACTTCCACTTCGTTATGCAGGATATTCAACATGTTTCCGCCGTGAAGCAGGAACATACGGAAAAGATACGCGCGGAATTATTCGCGTTCACCAATTCGATAAAGTTGAAATGTTCTCATTCTGTAAACCAGAAGAAGCCAAAGAAGAACACAAACGGATATTGCAGTGGGAGAAGGACTTCCTTAATGCAATGGAGATTCCTTATCGCGTAATCGATGTTGCATCAGGAGACCTTGGCTCAAGTGCTAATCGTAAATTTGATATTGAAGCGTGGATCCCTACACAAGGGACATATCGCGAAGTGACAAGTACCTCTA
Organism: Actinomycetes bacterium; assembly: GCA_014190015.1. Classification (GTDB taxonomy): domain Bacteria; phylum Actinomycetota; class Actinomycetes; order Nanopelagicales; family Nanopelagicaceae; genus Planktophila. The sequence continues at coordinate 7,642 of BJFT01000020.1, read as the reverse complement.
ACTGCACCGAGTTCCAAGCGCGCAGATTGAATATTCGTTACAAAGATAGCGATGGAACAAAAGCAATCGCAACGCTAAACGGAACCCTGGTGGCTATTCCTCGCATGATTGTCGCAATTTTAGAGAACCATCAAAATGCAGATGGAAGCGTCAATGTTCCTAAAGCACTGCAACCATTCTTAGGTACTTCACGATTTGAGCTTGTGTGAGTTTTCGCCCCAAATTAATTGCCTCCGACTTAGATGGAACAATCGTTGCGCACTACGGTGAAATAACTGAGCGCACCATCAACGCTTTTCGCACAGCCCACGATATGGGCATCGAGATATTTTTCGTAACTGGTCGCCCACCACGATGGATGCCAGAGATTAAAGAAGCATTCGGAATCGGCAAAGCAATCTGCGGAAATGGCGCACAGCTATTTGATTTACAGAATCAAAAAGTTATTGAAGAGTGGCTAATTCCAGTCGATGCACAAATCGAAACCGTAAAGCGATTACGTAAAGTAATCCCGCAGATTTCATTTGCATCTGAAGCACACAACTACTTTCACCGCGAAAAGAAATATGTACCTCGCTGGGACGTTGGCTTAGATAACATCGGAGTCGATGACATCCTAGAAATAATGACATCTCCATCGCTTAAATTATTGGCACGTTGTTCTGATCAAGAACTAACTTCGGATGAGATGCTTGCGATTGCTACAAAAGAATTAGCAGGACTTGTAACAGTTACACACTCAAATCCACATGATTCACTTCTAGAAATATCTGCAATAGGAGTTTCAAAAGGCGCAACACTTTCAAAGATGGCAGAGCGTTTAGGAATTACGTCAGAAGATTGCGTTTCATTTGGCGATAATCCAAATGACATTTCAATGCTTGAATGGTGTGGTCGTTCTTATGCAATGGCTGATGGACATCCAGATGCCCACAAAGCTGCGAAATCAATTGCAGAACCACACACAAATGATGGAGTAGCAATGATTATTGAGGAGTTATTGAAACTTCCTCCGCGCTAGTCCTTGCTCAATTTTTCGTGCTGGCCTTCTTCGGGTAGATTACGCGACGGAGGGCTCGCATAGCGGCCGAGTGCACCGGTCTTGAAAACCGGCAGGTGAAAGCCTCGTGGGTTCAAATCCCACGCCCTCCGCTCTTATTTATTCCACGAACTTGTGGCTGACTTCATAGCCATTTACGCATGCTTCCACCTAGCAACTTAACAACGGGCGGAGCACACTTACCCCTATAACTGTGCTTAATTATTAACACCAAAGGGGCAGTACATGTCAGGAGTTTTCTCGCCAACGCGAGCAAAGATCAAAGAGCGCACACTGCGCACTGATAAATGGTGGCTCCAACCTGCAATTACTTTCGGCGTATTAATTAGCTTCGTAATTTATGCAACATTTCGCGCATTCGAAAATAAATATTATTTTTCAGAACCACTCGTTTCACCTTTTTATTCACCTTGCTTATCTACAAGTTGTATCGAGGGCTCATCGCCTCTAGGTCAACCATTTAATAATGAGTACTTCGGAATCGGAATTTCACCAGCGCTCCTAATCTTGATCTTCCCACTCGGATTCCGTATGACTTGTTATTACTATCGCAAGGCTTACTACCGCGCGTTCTGGATGTCACCACCTGCTTGTGCAGTTGCAGAACCACACACCAAATACACAGGTGAAACACGCGCACCACTTATTTTGCAAAATGGACACCGTTGGTTCTTCTACTTCGGATTAATTTTTAACGTACTGCTTACTTACGACGCAATTATTGCTTTTAGAGATGAAGAAGGACATTGGGGTCACATGAGCGTTGGCACGCTCGTGTTATTACTAAACGCAACCCTTCTTTGGTTGTACTCATTGTCATGTCACACATGTCGTCACACACTTGGTGGACGCTTGAAGCACTTCTCTAAGCATCCTGTTCGTTACAAGTTGTGGTCATGGGTTTCTGTTCTAAACCACAAGCACCCAACATTTGCATGGATCTCTTTATTCGGAGTTGCTTTTGCAGATATTTATGTACGCAACGTCGCTTCTGGCGCCTGGACAAACTTCTATTTCTTCTAAGTGAAAGCAGTTAATTAAATGACAAACCTCGAACGCCACTCATATGACGTAGTTGTCATTGGCGCGGGCGGCGCTGGATTACGTGCTGCAGTAGAAGCACGTGAAGCGGGTTTGCGCGTTGCAATTATCTGTAAATCACTCTTTGGAAAAGCACACACCGTTATGGCCGAAGGTGGCGCTGCAGCTTCTATGGGAAACGTGAATGACAATGACAATTGGCAGGTTCACTTCCGCGACACAATGCGCGGCGGAAAGTTCTTAAACCACTACAGAATGGCCGAACTTCACGCTAAAGAGTCACCAGATCGCATCTGGGAACTCGAGCAATGGGGCGCCTTATTTGATCGCACTGCAGAAGGAAAAATTAGCCAACGTAACTTTGGTGGACATGAATACCCACGTCTTGCACACGTTGGCGATCGCACAGGTCTCGAACTTATTCGCACCATGCAACAGCGCATCGTTGCTCTGCAGCAAAAAGATGGCAAGACATATGCATCCATGGAGAGTCATCTCAAGGTATTTCCAGAGTTAACTGTTACTGAGATTATTAAAGAAGATGGAAAAGTTGCTGGTGTTTACGGATACTGGCGCGAAACTGGCGCAGAAGTTTTATTTGAAGCACCAGCAGTAATCATTGCAACTGGTGGCGTTGGTAAGACATTTAAAATTACATCAAACTCTTGGGAAGGCACAGGAGATGGTCACGCACTTGCACTTAAAGCTGGTGCAAATCTTGTTGACATGGAGTTCTTGCAATTTCACCCAACCGGAATGGTCTGGCCGCCATCTGTTCGCGGAATTCTTGTAACAGAGTCTGTGCGCGGTGAAGGCGGAGTTCTAACCAATACAAATGGTGAACGTTTTATGTTCAAGTACATTCCGGATGTATTTAAAGATAAATACGCAGACAATGAAGAAGAAGCGGATCGTTGGTACACAGATCAAGATAACAATCGCCGCCCTCCAGAATTATTGCCACGCGATGAAGTTGCTCGTGCAATTAACACAGAAGTTAAAGCAGGGCGCGGAACGGAACATGGCGGAGTATTCCTCGATGTTTCAAAGCGCTTAACCGCTGAAGTAATTAAAAAGCGCTTGCCATCTATGTGGCACCAGTTCTATGAATTAGCTGGCGTTGACATTACAAAAGAGCCAATGGAAGTTGGTCCAACATGTCACTACGTAATGGGTGGCGTTGAAGTAGAACCAGATACTGCAGCAGCAGTTGGTGTTCCTGGATTATTTGCTGCCGGTGAAGTTGCTGGCGGAATGCACGGATCAAATCGTCTTGGTGGTAATTCACTCTCAGATCTACTTGTATTTGGTCGTCGCGCAGGAATGGGCGCTGCTGAATATGTAAAGGGCGCAAAAGCAGTTGCAGTCAGCGAAGCTTCTATTAAAGCGGCAGCAGATCGCATCGAAGCACCATTTACACGTAGTGGTGGCGAAAACTCATACTCACTCCACGCAGAACTTCAAGAAATCACACATAATCTCGTTGGAATTATTCGCACAGGTTCTGAACTAAAAGAAGCAATTGAAAAGATTGCAGAAATTAGAAAGCGCAGTGCAAATGTTTCTGTTGCAGGCGGCCGCAAATTTAACCCTGGTTTCCACCTTGCATTTGATTTAGACAACATGTTGCTCGTTGCGGAAAGTACAGCAAAGTCTGCAATCTCTCGCGAAGAGTCTCGCGGTGGACATACACGTGATGACTTCCCACAACTCGATAACAAGTGGCGCCAGATAAATCACATCGCATCCTTTGATGGCAATGTAGTTTCAGTGCGCAAGCAAGAGTTGCCAGCACTTCCAAAAGAACTCTTTGACCTATTTGACGTTCACGAATTAGAGAAGTACATGACACCGGAAGAAATCGCGAAAGGCGGTGCGCGCTAATGGCACGCAAACTAAAGATGCGCATTTGGCGCGGGGATGCTGATAACGGTGGCTTGCAAGACGTAACAGTCGAAGCAAATGAAGGCGAAGTAGTACTCGATGTAATTCACCGCGTGCAAGCAACACAGATGGGCGATCTCGCTGTTCGCTGGAACTGTAAGGCTGGCAAGTGCGGTTCTTGCTCAATGGAAATTAACGGAAAGCCACGTCTTGCTTGTATGACACAGGTTGCTTCATATGGTGATGAAGAAACAATTACTGTCACACCACTTCGTGCGTTCCCAGTTATTAAAGATCTCGTAACTGATGTCTCATTTAATTACAGAAAAGCAATGGAAATTCCATCGTATGAACCACCTGCAAACTTAAAGCCAGGTGAAGCTCGTATGGAACAAGTAGATGTTGAGCGCAGCCAAGAGTTCCGCAAGTGCATCGAATGCTTCTTGTGCCAAGACACGTGTCACGTTATTCGCGATCACGAAGAGAATAAGAAGTCCTTTGCTGGACCACGCTTCTTTATCCGCATCGCTGAACTAGATATGCACCCACTAGATACTCTTAAAAACCGTAAGCAAAAGGCTCAAGAAGAGCACGGTCTTGGAATGTGTAACATCACAAAATGCTGTACCGAAGTGTGCCCAGAGCACATTCGCATTACAGATAACGCAATCATTCCGATGAAAGAGCGCGTAGTAGATGTTAAATACGATCCACTTCGCTGGTTGGGCACAAAAATACGGAAGCGCGAAGGTATCGTTTAATACATGAGTCAGAGCGTCAACGTGCGATCAATCTCTTTGGTCTCACTTGGCGGAATACTCGGTTCACTCCTTCGCTTCACAATCAGCGAACTCTTCGATAATTCGCGCACAGCAACGTTAATCGCAAACCTATTAGGTGTCGCAGTTGCAACATTCCTGATTGTTTTTATGGAACGCCGCGGCACCACAAATCAAAGACACTTTTGGTTACCAGGTTTTTGTTCAGGTTTAACAACATTTTCTGCAGTAGCGGTGCTGACACTCGAACCAAGTGAAGGCGGTACGATGTATTTAAGTGCCACTGTTATCGCTAGCTTGGCGATCATCGCAATTCTTATGCCGATTGTTCGCAGAGTAATTCCGGTGCGCTCATGAGAGTTGCCTTCGTAATTCTCGGAGCAGCAATCGGCGCTCCTGCACGTTTTGTTATTGATCAAACCTTACGTAAATTCTCAAACGCTCCATGGGGAACATTTACCGTAAACGTACTTGGCTCTTTTGTTATCGGTCTGACATGGGGTGCAACAGATAACACCACAGCGCTGGTTGCAATTGGATTTGCTGGCGCATTTACAACGTGGTCAACCTTTATGTTAGATATTTACTTAGCCATAGAACTCAAGAAAATTAAAGTAGCAATCATTAATTACATTGGATCTTTGATGCTGGGATTACTTGCTGCAGCTCTTGCAATGAATCTAGTCTCTTAAAGAGGCCATCCACTTTTCAATGTGATCAGGATGACGCGGCAAATCTTCGCTTAAATTACGGCAACCATCAGCAGTAACAACAACATCATCTTCAATACGAATTCCGATTCCGCGGTATTCCGGCGCGAACATCTCATCATCAGGCTGGATATAGAGCCCTGGTTCTACAGTTAAAACCATGCCTTCTTTGAGCGTTCCAAGTAAATAATCTTCATCGCGAGCTTTATCGCAATCATGCACATCCATACCGAGCATGTGGCTGACTCCGTGCAGAGTCCATCGGCGATGTAATCCGTTTTCTGGCAATAAAGACTCTTCGGGTGACATAGGCAGAACGCCCATATCCGACAAACCTTTTGCCAATACCGCTTGGCATGCAGCGTTAATTGATTTAAATGTTGCACCAGGTTTTACCGCAGCAAAACCAGCAAGTTGTGCTTCATAAACCAACATATATAACGCACGTTGCGCAGGAGAGAACTTTCCAGAGATTGGCAATGTGCGAGTGATATCTGCTGTGTAATACGAATCCATTTCGATTCCAGCATCGATGAGAATTAATTCACCTGGGCGAACTTCACCATCGTTTTGGATCCAGTGCAAAACACACGCATGCGAACCAGAAGCCGCAATAGTTTCGTAACCCAAATCATTTCCAGCAATTCGCGCACGACCAAAGAACGCTGCCTCAACAACTCGTTCACCGCGAGGAGTGCTAATCGCTGCAGGAAAAGCACGAACAACATCTGCAAATCCTTTTGCTGTTTCGTCGCACGCACGCCTTAATTCAGAGATTTCGTACTCATCTTTAATTAATCGAGCAGCGGATGTGAAAGTTACAAACTCTTTTTCTTGTGGGTGCACCGCGACGTTTTTATCAACCATTGGATCTTCGCCACGAATTGTCAGTGTTGCAGCGCCATCTTTTAGTAGTGCTTCAAGATCATCGACACGACGAGTTTGAATCTGATAACGATCTTGTGCTTCCTTTAGTGTGAAGCGACGACCAACCCACAATTCGCCAAATCGACGATCGGTATAAAAAGCGTGAGTATCGCGAGTAGAACGCGGATGAATATATAAATATGTTTCGTGACCATCTGCACTTGGTTCAAGAACTAAAACTGCATCGGCGCTAGCTTCAACACCTTGCACACCGGAGTAATAAGCAAAAGCAGAGTGTGGTCGAAATCTGTAATCAGTATCGTTACTGCGAACTTTGAAACCACCAGCTGGTAAAACTAAGCGAACACCTGGATATTGCGCAGACAGAGCCGCTCGGCGAATAAACGCGGATGTAACAGCGGGACCAGCAACGACATCATCTAAATCTGATGGAACCCAACCTTTGGACATAAAGTCGGCATAAGCAGGTGAAGGAGTGTTATCTCGCGCGGCTTTCACAACCTCTTTTTGATCCATGCGGGGAAGTCTAGGCTGGGGGCCGAAGGAAAGCGAGCGTCTTAAAGTATGAGACGGTACTTTTGGGTTACTGATTCGTTATTAAAACGTTACCAGTCGCGCTCTTGACCAGGCGGATACTTGCTGCGTAGCACCACCTAGTATGGATAAAAGGAATCAAAAATGAATTTCTTCAAAAGACTAAGTGCCCGCAAACGTAAATTAGTTTTGGGCAGCGGGACAGCGCTAATCGTTCTGCTATTTGTCTTTGTTAATACCACTTTCTTGAGCGATGCTGAAGTTGCGGCAGACGCTCCCAAAGAATTTAGCCTTACTGATTTTGCTGAAACAAATCTTCCTCTTATTGCAGCCGAAATCCAAGAAAAAGCAATAGATATTGCACTTGTTGCTGAAGCTGCAAATAAAGACATTGTCGCCGCTGGAGCACAATACGGCCGCGATCTAGGAAACAAATCATTCGTGTTCGCCGTGAAAACAACAGCAAAAGTTAAATCTGTAGATGAAAACTTTATTGTTCTTGATGTTCCTGGTAGCTCAGCCCAAGATACATTTAATATTCCAATTGGCTTAGCGCTATCCGGAAATCCACTGCGAGACGTAACGGGCAAAATTACTTTCGGAGACTTCTACGATCAAACTCAATATCAAGACGCAGCTAGTGCGCTAAAAGATTTAGTGCGCACGACAATTATTGACAAGCTAGATCTTAAGAGTTTGCAAGGTAAAACTTTAGAAATTTACGGTGCGTGGAATAATGGTCCATT
>BJFT01000019.1 GCA_014190015.1 Actinomycetes bacterium | reverse complement strand
TTGAAGGAAACATCGAAACTTATGAAAAGAATAAAATTGAGCTACTCGGAGTTGATGCAGCTCGTCCTCACCGTGTTACTTATAGAAAGCTCACACGATAATGCGCCACACTGCCAAAGTTCATGTGCGCTGGGATGACCTCGACGCTTTTGGTCATATCAATAACGCAAAATATCTAACATACGTCCAAGAGGCACGTGCAGATTTCACATGGTTTGCGCGTCAAGCAGCCGGCAAGACTCCTTTGCTATTCGACATGGTTGTTGCTCGCGCAGAAGTTGATTACATCGAACCTATTTATGACGGCGGCATGGATGTTGATTGCCAGATTTGGATTACACGAATCGGTAACGCCTCTTTTGAAATGGAGTACGAAATTATTCACAAGGGTGTTATTCGTGCCCGAGTAAAAACCACTCAAGTAGCGGTCTCTGTTGAAACAAAGCGCTCGCGTCCACTGAGTGATGAAGAACGCGAATTTTTGGCCGAATACCTCGAGGAACCAAAGTAATTGTCTAGGAAGAAGTTGTTACACCCTGCGTGGTTTGCAGTCGGTGTCACATTTATAACCTTAGCCATTACAGCAGGGTTTAGAAGTGCTTCATCCGTTCTGATCATTCCTCTTGAAGATGCCTTTGGCTGGGGCCGTGAACAAGTTTCATTAGCAGTTGCCATCAACGTCCTTGTCTACGGATTAGTTGCACCCTTCGCTGCAGCGCTCATGGAGCGTTTTGGAATTCGCAGAGTCGTAATGTTTGCGCTCTTTTCTGTCAGCGTTGGCGCTGGCCTAACTATTTTTATGAATGCTCCATGGCAATTGATGGCACTCTGGGGATTTGTAGTTGGAGCAAGTACTGGCTCGCTTGCTTTGGTCTTTGCGGCAACTGTTGCTAATCGTTGGTTTGTACAAAAACGCGGAATTGTTATTGGTGCTCTGACTGCAAGCTCTGCAACGGGACAACTAATTTTCTTGCCAGGACTGTCGCATCTTGCAGAGATGAATGGTTGGAAGAGTGTTTCTTTATCCATCACCTTTGTTGCACTCGCTCTGATTCCATTTGTCTGGTTGTTTCTTAAAGAACGTCCACAAGATGCAGGGGTTCTTCCTTATGGCGCTCCAGCAGATTGGGTTGCTCCAACCAAGAGCTCAATGGGTGCGGGCGCGTTAGCAATTGATACGCTCAAACAAGCAAGTAAGAAAAAAGATTTTTGGTATTTGTTTGGTTCGTTCTTTGTTTGCGGACTATCAACGAATGGATTAATTGGCACTCACTTCATTCCTGCAGCGCATGATCACGGAATGGGCATGACAACAGCGGCGTCATTATTGGCGCTAGTAGGCGTCTTTGATTTAGTCGGAACAATTGCATCAGGCTGGCTCACAGATAAATATGACCCACGCAAGTTGCTCTTTTTCTACTACGGTTTAAGAGGATTATCACTTCTTCTTCTGCCATCGATTCTCTTTGCAACTGTTCACCCTTCAACACTGGTTTTTGTTATTTTCTACGGACTCGATTGGGTTGCAACAGTTCCGCCAACAATCATGCTCTGTCGCACAATTCTGGGTCCAGAGAGAGCTACGGTTGTATATGGATGGGTATTCGTTGCACATCAAATCGGTGGAGCAATTGCCGCATTCGGTGCAGCCGTTTTGCGCGTTCAATTTGGTGATTATGCGATTGCGTTTTATCTAAGTGCAGCGATGTGCCTAGTGACTTCATACTTTGTGCTGCAGATTGCCAAAGGTCAGTCGCGCGAGGCAATCACCTCATGAGAACAATCTATGATGAAATTGGAAGCGAAGCATTTGAACAATTAGTTTCACATTTTTACGCACTTGTCTCCATAAACCCTGTAATAGCACCCATGTATCCAAAGGATGATCTACATGGCGCTGCGCTTCGCCTGAAAATGTTTCTTGAGCAGTATTGGGGCGGTCCAACAACCTATACAGAGGAGCGTGGACATCCGCGTCTTCGCATGCGTCATGCAGAGTTTCATATCGATACGCAAGCACGTGATGAGTGGTTATCGTGCATGAGAGAAGCTGTAGCTGATTTAAAGATTCGCGAAGATCTAAAGAGTCAGTTGTGGGAGTACCTTGAAATGGCAGCTAATGCCATGGTCAATCAACCAGATTGAGAAAGATTTCCAACTTTTAAAATTTCGCCATTTCTCAGATACCAAAGAGTTCCACTTTCATCGCGCACCGTTGTAATTCTTAAGCCAACTTTTTCAACGGTTCCTTTAACATCTAAAACATCTACTTTGTCGCCAACACCATATTGATCCTCAATAAGCATAAAAATACCGGAGAGAATGTCGCGCACTAGTGTCTGTGCGCCAAGACCGAGTGCAACACCGATAACACCGGCGGATGCAATAATTGGACCAAGATTGAATCCAAATTCGCCAAGTATCATTGCAATTGCAAGCACCCAGATAATTGCATTCAGTGTGCTTGATAAGACCATGCCAGTTGTTCGTGCGCGTTCTTTCTGTCGAGCAACTGTATTTGTTGGACCAGGAATTAAGTCAGCTGATGCCAGACGAGTCATGGCACGATCAATAGCGCGGCCGCCAAAGTATTGAGTGAATAGTGCGCCGGCAATCACTAACAAAATGCGTAAAGGGGAGCCGCTAAACCACTGCCAGATCTGTTGCACGTTCTCGCTCATAAATCACACTCTAACCAAATTGACATGAAAAATTTGCCTTGAAATACCCCCTAGTGGGCTCCTTTTGAGGCAAGATAAACCAATCGGTGCGAGCCACGTGCTGTGAATCGGAGTGCATATGTTGCGGACGCTGGTCCTAAATGCCACCTACGAACCTCTAGGTGTTATTTCAGATCGCCGTGCTCTGATTCTTGTCCTGAATTCACGGGCAACAATGGTTGAAGACTCTGGAAGTGTTTTGCGTTATTCATCTGGTGAAATTGCGCTTCCTTCAGTTATTAGATTAAATAAATTTGTTCGTATTCCATATCGTCATTCAGTGCCACTATCTCGTCGTGCAATTTTTGCTCGAGATGGTGGTCGATGCGTTTATTGCGCAGCACCTGCAACGTCAATTGATCACGTAATTCCACGCAGTCGTGGTGGTGCACATAATTGGGAAAATGTTGTCTCTGCGTGTCATCGTTGTAATCACACGAAGGCGGATAAGCCACTGAAAGATTTAGGTTGGCGACTGCGTACTTTGCCACGCGAACCAGTTGGGGCTGCATGGAGAATTCTTGGTACAGGTCGTACAGATAAAACGTGGCTGCCGTATTTAGAGCCATTTGGCGTGGCAGCAGCTACTGCGTAAACTAATCAATCTTATGAACATGATTAATCAAGAAGATGGGTTTATTCCTGGACCAGCGCTGAGCGCACTCGAGACCATAATTACATTCGTTGTAATTCCAACCGTAATGTTTTTGGTGATCTCACTGCTTACTTATGTAGCAACAGCGACGCGCAAGAAGAGTTCAAAGTCAGTAATTACTCATATCGAGTAATTAAGCATCTTTCTTTTGTGCACGCAGTGATCGTGCAAGCGCATCCCGACCCTCAGTGATAACTCGACGAAGAGCATTTGGCGCATCTTTGCCAGTGACATCGAGCCACTTTTGAGCCTTCGCTAATGTATCGTCAGTAACAATGAATGCAGGAAATAGCATCGTCGCTGTTGTTTCAGCGATTTCGTAACCCTTGGTGTTCCAGAGGTCGATCAGAATTGCAAAGTAGCGATCGATAAATGGAGTCAGTAATTCAGATTGCAGAGCAACGTTAAATCCGCGACATGTGTAGGCGTGAATTGTGTTGCTGAGATTCTCTGTCGTAACTGATGTAAATGCATTCTCTTTTGCTTGAGCTGTTGGAATAGCAGCGTGAGCAAGTGCTCCGTATTGCTTTCCGTGTGCTGTGTTGTCTTTAGCTAGCTCTGCATCGATATCTGATGCACCCAGTAGCCCGCGCTTAACGGCGCAGATAACTAAGTGCCAACGGAGTTCGGCATCAATTGTTAGTCCCTTAATTGATCCGCCGAGGATTTCAACAATTTCTTTGCTCTGTTCTGGAGTTGCTGCAGATTCTGCAAACCCACGTGCAAATGCAAGTTGATGATCGCTTCCTGCAGCAGATGCCTTGAGGAATTTATTGAGCGCATCAGAAACCTTTGCACGCAAATCGGCACGATGTGCTGGTGTTGCGTAGTGCCAGATGGCTGTTTCAATATTGGTATTCGTTGCAGAAACGATAGAAATATCTGACTCTGTTCCTAGAGCATTCAAAGCAATAGCAATGTAATCAGAAGCGCTTAGTTCGCCATCTCGAACTGAGTCCCATAGAGATGCCCAAATAAGTGCGCGAGCTAGAGGTTCGTTAAGCCCACCGAGATGAGACTTAAGTGTTGCGATTGAACGCTCATCAAAGCGCAGCTTCGCATACGTTAGATCGCCATCATTGATCAAAACTAAGTCTGCTTCTTTTTCGCCCTGAAGCTCTGTTACATCGGTGAGAGCACCTGCAATATCTAGTGCAACGCTCTTTCGCTTTACGAGTGAATCACCAGCGATATCAAAGAGTGCAACGCGCAAACGATGTGGACGCAACTCCTTTGAACCAACCGGCATTGTTGGGGCTTCTTGTTTGATAGCAAGCTTCTTGTAGACACCAGATTCAATTACGATTTCTGGGCGAAGAGTGTTCACACCTGCTGTTTGCAACCATGTTGCAGCCCAAGGTTTTAGATCGCGCCCACTAGTAGCCTCTAATTCGACCATGAGGTCATTAAGGGTTGTGTTCTTAAATGCGTGCTTAGTGAAGTAAATGCGAAGACCCTTAATAAAGTTTTCGCGTCCCACGTGCTCGACTAATTGCTGAAGCACGGAGGCTCCCTTTGCATATGAAATTCCATCGAAGTTTGTCTTTACATCTTCGAGATCTTTCATCTCTGTAGCAATTGGATGAGTAGTTGATAGCTGATCTTGGCGATATGCCCAGTTCTTTCGAAGCGCATTGAATTCTGTCCACGCAGTTGTGTATTGAGTAGCTTCACTTGTTGCCATGTATGAAGCCCATTCAGCGAAAGATTCGTTAAGCCACAAGTCTTCCCACCATTTCATGGTGACAAGATCGCCAAACCACATGTGTGCCATTTCGTGAAGGATTGTGCTGGCGCGACCCAAGTGCTTGCTTTCGGTCACCTTACTTCTGAAAATCAAAACATCTTCGTGAAATGTTACGCAACCAACGTTTTCCATTGCGCCCCAGTTGTATTCAGCAACAGCGAGTTGATCGTATTTACCAAATGGATAAGCCAAACCGAAAGTCTTTTCGAAGTACGCAAAACCTTCTTTGGTTACCTTAAAAATATTGTCAGCATCTACATATTTAAAGAAAGATTTACGGGCATAGATTCCGAGAGGAATAGTTTTCTCGCCAACGTATTCGTCGTGAACATGTTGGTATGGCCCAGCCACGATTGCTGTGACGTATGTTGAAATGGTTTGAGACTCTTTGAATTGCACTTTCTTCGAATCAGATCCGACTTCTGTGACTGAATCAATGTCGTAATTTGAGATTACTTCCCAGTGCTTTGGAGTTATTGCACTAATTGTGAAGGTTGCCTTTTGATCTGGTTGATCAAAGCAGGCATACATCTGACGAGCATCGCCTGTTTCAAATTGCGTATAGAGATAGACCTCGTTATCGGCAGGATCTACGAATCGATGCAAACCTTCACCGGTGTTGGAGTAAATACCTTCGATTTCTAAAGTTAGTTCGTTTTCAGCTGCAAGTGCTGGCAGATGAATTGTTTGCCCGTCGTAATCCTTAACATCAAAGGCAACGCCATTGAGTGAAGCTGCGATAACGCGTTTTCCAACGGCATCGATGAATGTGCTCTCTCCCGGCTTTAACCCCGAGAACTTCACAGTTGTTTTAGCAATAAATGTTTCCGCACTTGTCGTTAAATCAAGATCAATGCGATAGCTGTGGGTTTTGACCAGATTAGAGCGTGTAGCAGCTTCGTCGCGGGTCAGATTTACTCCTGGCACAAGAACTCCTCAGAATGTTTAACGTGTGTGATTTCAGGTTGATATCTAAGCATGTAAGAGTTACCCAATGGAACGCCACGAAACTCAAGAGTCGGGAATCAAGAGCTTTCGCTTACGCGGGAAGCGGATGACTCGGGCACAAAACGCTGCCCTTATCCGTTCATGGGACCGCTTTGGAATTGAATTGGGAACCTCGATAGATATCGATAATTTGTTTCCAGATGCAAAAGAAGTGATTGTTGAAATCGGATTTGGAATGGGTGATGCCACGGCAGAAATTGCAAAAGCTCATCCAGAAAATGGCTACATCGCTATTGAAGTACATCCACCCGGAATTGGAAAGCTTCTCTCACTTATTGAGGAGCACGAGTTAACTAATGTTTATATTATCGAAGGCGATGCCATCGAGATTCTGCAGACAATGTTTGCCGATCACTGCATCAATGGCTTCCACTTATTCTTCCCAGATCCGTGGCCAAAGTTAAAGCACAACAAGCGCAGAATTGTTAACGCCGAGTTCCTTGCGCTGGTTCACCAAAAACTAAAATCAGGTGGATACATAAACATCGCAACTGATTGGGTTCCATACGCTGAATGGATCAGTGATGCTTTCTCCGCATCCGTTGATTTCACTGGGGGAGAAGTAGCCCGCCCCGATTGGCGGCCGTACACAAAGTTTGAAGGCAAAGGTTTAGCTAAAGATCACCGCGTCAGCGATTTTCACTACGTTGCAAAAGGCTAAATAGAACCCTTAGTTTCAAAGTTAGAAACCTGCCCGATACGACGTATATGTCGTTCATCATTACTAAATGGTGTTGCTAGAAAAACATCAATAAGTTCTTTGCAGACTTCAATCGGGTGCATACGCCCGCCAATTGCAATTACATTGGCATCATTATGTTCACGAGCCAATTTTGCAGTCTCAACGCTCCACACAAGTGCTGCGCGGATTCCCTTAACTTTATTGGCAGCCATTTGCTCACCATTTCCTGAACCGCCAAGAACGATTCCAAAAGAACCTTTTTCATTAGCAACACCCTGCGCAGCTGGAATACAAAAGACCGGGTAATCATCTAAAGCGTCATATACATGTGGTCCATGATCAACTACATCGTGACCAGAACTCTTTAGGTGCTCAACGAGTGCATTCTTTAATTCAAGCCCTGCATGATCACTACCGATATGTACGCGCATGGCGAAATACTCTCACGAGCACTGCAACAAAACGAAAGACCCGCCACTAATTTCTTAGTAGCGGGTCTTTCTTACCCGTAAGGAGGAGATACGAATATCTAGTTAGATGGTGCACCTAGCGGAGCTGGCGCTCCCATAGGTCCACCATGACCATGCTTGCCTTTGCCCTTTACTTCATTAACGTCTTCAGTTACGTGAGAAAGAAGATTAGCTTTCAAAGTAGTTGCTTGAGCAGCAGTGATTTTTCCTTCAGCAACTTTTGCATCGATTCTCTTTGAATGTTCAGCAACGAGAGCTGCAATTAATGCATCTTTCTTTGAGCCAGCGATTGCTGCAAGAGTTTCTCCTGCTTTCAAACGTGACTTAATTGTTGCCGAATCAATCCCTAGTGTTGAAGAAATTAATGCATCCATTGCTGCGCGATCTGGTCCACCGACCTTCGCAGGACGATTAGCTTTTGCGGTTTCTGCAGCACTCAACACTGCTGCCTTAATTGCATCGGCTTGAACCTGAGTAATTGTTCCCTTGGTTACTAAACCAGACAGGATGCCATCTAGTGCAGCAGCTGGCCCGCCCAGACTGCGTGCATTCACACCTGGTTGCGAAACTTTTGTTACAGATTTAGTTACAACTGTTCGCGTTGATTTTGTAGCAGCATTTGCTGTTCCAAAACCACCAGCGGTAAGTGCAACAGTTGTTAGTACAACAGTTGCAATTGTTCTCTTTGACATTGACTGTCCCTTCGTCCCGTAAGAACTTTCATTAATGGCCCCACGCCATTAACTAGTCGTAATAAACCCCCACACATTCAAAAAGAAAGGCGAGAATCCTGTGGGGTCCATGTGAGTTTTTCACGCTCCTTGAGAACCTATTCACCTGCGCTGTGTAGGTCTAGCCCTATTCCTGTGAGTCTCTTCAGAGCTCAGACTGAAGACAACTAAAAAGGAGCTTCCCTATGAAAAACCAACGCTCGTTAACTCGTTTAATTTCGATCTTTTGCGCACTCTCACTTTTCGCTGTTCAGCCAGGTTTTGCAGCCACGAAATCCGTCACCAAATTAAAGTCTGCAGGCAGAACAGCGAATTCAATTCCAAACACCATTCTTAACGGAACAAATGCACCAACTAAATCAATCGGTATTAATGGCGATTTCTATATTGATACAAAGAACTTAAACATCTATGGCCCAAAGAAAAACAATGCATGGCCACTTCCAATTTCATTGCGTGGCACAGCAGGCACAGATGGCAAATCAGGCACACCAGGTGTTGCAGGATCAGACGGTAAGACAATTACAAATACATCAACAGTTGCAGGCACAGCAGGAGCAACTGGAAGTACCGGTGCAACAGGATTAACCGGAGCTGCAGGATCAAATGGAACAGCTGGTGAAACCGGTGCAACGGGTGCATCTGGAAGTGCTGGTCCAGCGGGACCTCCCGGACCAGCAGGCAGTACTGGTGCAACAGGTGCTACGGGCGCAGCAGGAGCTTCCGGTTCCCTGGGTGTTGTTGTTTCTGACTTAGCTCCTTGGACAATTTCCACTGCAAGCGCGGGAACAGGAACTTTTTTTGCAGTCTTTCCACTTCTGCAGCCAAATAAAAAATACATGTTCACAATAATGATTTCAGCTGTTCGTAATGGATACCCTGGAGAAATACGTGCATCCGTGGTGTTGGCTTCAGGTTTAACTGGCCTCAAAAGCTCAATGATGACTAGTTTTTATACAAAAAACGTTGGGGCAACTACGCAAACTACCGAGATTATGTTTCATGGAACAATCTCAATTGGCGTTGATGTTGATTCAATAAAGCTAACCGTTCTTGATGTCACTGGAAGATCTTTAAATGATCCAATCAGTTTTACTGGAACAGCTTGGTTAACCGAAGTTGGTTCCATTACTTAATAAAACTTTGGAGCGGGTGACCGGGATCGAACCGGCATGGCCAGCTTGGAAGGCTGGGGCTCTACCATTGAGCTACACCCGCATGTTTGATGCAGTTTTTGTGCTGGGCTTAGGTTACCTCTGCCGCAGTACGGTTACCGAATCGGGGCTAACGCTATCGCCTCGGTTAGCGAGGGTGAAAATCTCGTCTAGACTCACCACTTGCGCCTCGGGGCGTAGCGTAGTGGCTAGCGCGCCTGCTTTGGGAGCAGGAGATCGGGAGTTCGAATCTCCCCGCCCCGACCATACTTTTTAACTTACTTATATAACTTATATAAAAGGAGTACTTCGTGAAGAGCACGGTAGAAACACTTTCTCCAACCCGTGTTCGTTTAGATATCGAAGTTCCTTATTCAGAGCTCACGCAACATGTTTCTGATGCGTACAAGAAAGTAGCCGCACAAGTAAACATTCCTGGATTCCGTAAGGGAAAAATTCCAGCAGCCATGATTGATCAACGCGTGGGTCGCGGAACTGTTTTGGATGAGGCAATCAATTCAGCTCTGCCTGAGTTTTACAGCAAGGCAGCTCGTGAGCACACAGTTCTAGTTATTGGCCGTCCAACTGTTGATGTTAAAGAGTTCGTTGATAACGAGAAATTGGTCTTTACTGTTGAAGTAGACGTGCGTCCAGAAGTTAAGTTGCCTGATTTTTCAAAGATTGAAATCAAGGTCGATGACGTTGTCGTAACAGATACTGATATCACTGAGCAGATTGACGAACTCCGCGCCCGCTTTGGAACGCTCAATACTGTTGAACGCGCAATCAAGAGCGGTGACTTTCCAACACTAGATTTGACTGCTCGCATTAATGGTGAAGAAGTTGATGGCGGCGCAGCATCTGATATTTCATACGAAGTTGGCTCTAACCGCATGATTGATGGTTTAGATGACGCACTCATTGGAATGAGTGCGGGGGATAAGAAAGATTTTGAGACACAACTCGTTGGACAAGCCGAAGGTGAAAAAGGCGTTGTAGAAGTTGTTGTTAAAGTTGTTAAGGAACGCGAATTGCCTCAAATGGATGATGCGTTTGCAAAGCTTGCATCTGAGTTCGACACATTGGATGAATTAAAGGCAGATTTTGCTACACGTTTAGAGCGCGTGAAGAAGATGGAACAAGGCGCACAGGCACGTGATTTGCTCGTCGAGAAATTGTTGGCCGAAACAGAGATTCCTGTTCCTGATCTTTTAGTAGATGAAGAAGTTAATGATCATCTCTCTGGTGAAGGTCGCCTCGAAGATGCAGAACACCGCGCAGAAGTAGATGGACAAGTTCGTTCATCACTTAAGTCAGATTTCTTACTCGATGCAATTGTTAAGGCCGAGGAAGTTCAAGTAACAGAGGTTGAACTCACCGAATACTTAGTGCGTACTTCACAGCGCTATGGAATGGCTCCAGAGCAATTCGCTCAAGAGTTACAAAAGGCTGGACAGATTCAACAACTCGTTGCTGAAGTGGCACGCGCTAAAGCACTAGCTGGTGTTCTCTCACGTATTTCCATTAAGGATGCATCGGGTGCTGCAGTCGATCTCGAAGCCCTTGCTCCAAAGCCAGCAGCAACTCCAGTAGCGGAATAATCTCTGCGCTCTGAGCGAACATGGGCGCTTTCACGCTCTTAATCGAACAAATTGGGAAGCATTTCTGTGCTGACATTGTTAAGGTCACTACAGGAGATATAAATATCAGGAGGACTTCACGTGGAGCAGATGAACCCGCAATCATTGCCAGTAGTTGCGCAAGCATCACCGGCATCAATGGGTGGACTAGACGAGCAGGTCTATAGCCGCTTGCTCCGTGAGCGAATTATTTTTCTAGCAGGCCAAGTTGAAGACAACATGGCTAATGCAATATGTGCGCAGATTCTTTTACTTGCTGCCGAAGATTCAGAGAAAGATATTTACCTTTACATCAACTCACCTGGTGGATCTATCACTGCAGGTATGGCGATTTATGACACGATGCAATACGTAAAAAATGATGTTGCAACAGTTGCAATGGGAATGGCTGCATCCATGGGTCAGTTCTTGCTTACAGCTGGCGCACCAGGAAAACGTTACGCACTTCCAAATGCACGCATCTTGATGCACCAACCACTCGGTGGTATCGGTGGAACAGCAACAGATATTCGAATTCAAGCCGAGAACATGGCTGCAATTAAGAAGAAGATGGCAGAGCTCATCGCACACCACACTGGTCAAAGCGTTGAGAAAATTACTGCAGATTCAGATCGTGATCGCTGGTTTACAGCAGATGAAGCAAAGGAATACGGCTTCGTAGATCAGATTGCACAATCAGAGGGTCAGGTTTCAGGCAATGGAGGAAAAGCGAAATGATGAATAACATTCCAGAAATTACAAACCGCTACGTTCTTCCAACCATTGAAGAAAAGACTGCTTATGGATTCAAGCGCTTAGATCCTTATACAAAACTATTTGAAGAGCGCATTATTTTCCTTGGTCAGCCTATTGATGACACTGTTGCAAACGATGTTATGGCTCAGTTATTGACACTTGAATCAATGGATCCAGATCGCGACATCATGATTTATATCAACTCACCTGGTGGATCATTTACTGCGCTCACTGCGATTTATGACACGATGCAATTTGTTCGTCCAGATGTGATGACAATCTGTCTTGGACAAGCAGCATCTGCAGCAGCCGTGCTTCTTGCGGGTGGAGCAAAGGGCAAGCGTTACGCACTAGAGAATTCACGAATCATGATTCACCAACCTTCATCTGAAGGTGGCGGACAGGCATCTGATATTGAGATTCAAGCTCGCGAAATTCTGCGCATGCGCACACTTCTCGAAGAGTTAATTTCTCGTCACTCAACTCGTTCTCCTGCAGAAATCGCAGCTGACATCGAGCGCGACAAGATTCTTACTTCGGCAGAAGCAGTCGAGTACGGATTAATCGATCAAGTTCTAGCCAGCCGTAAAGCAAAGGCTTAACACAAACTTTTCGCTGAATTATTCTCTCGGCGAACAGAGCAAACCTTCTTTATCCCGCGTATTTGCGCGCCTTCAATCTATTCTTATCTACTAGACGTTCCCAGAAATTTCCCCCAATGGGAACAAAGGAGTGAGATGACACGCATCGGCGAGACTAGCGATCTGCTGAAATGTTCATTCTGCGGTAAAACTCAGAAACAAGTCAAGAAATTAATTGCCGGTCCTGGTGTTTACATCTGTGACGAGTGCATCGAACTCTGTAACGAAATCATTATTGAAGAGCTTGCAGAAGCAGGAACACTCGGACTTACCGAACTTCCAAAACCTGCTGAAATTTTTGAATTCTTAGATCAATATGTAATCGGACAAGACCGTGCAAAGAAGTCACTTTCAGTCGCCGTCTATAACCATTACAAGCGCGTTCAATCAGGGGATACAAAGCGCGAAGACTCAATTGAATTAGCAAAGAGCAATATTTTGCTTCTTGGCCCAACGGGCTGCGGCAAAACACTTATGGCACAAACTCTTGCTCGCATGCTCAACGTTCCATTTGCAATTGCAGATGCAACTGCTCTTACAGAGGCAGGCTATGTCGGCGAAGATGTAGAAAACATTTTGCTTAAGCTTTTGCAAGCTGCAGATTACGATGTGAAAAAGGCTGAAACTGGAATTATTTATATCGATGAAATCGATAAGGTCGCACGCAAATCTGAAAACCCATCGATTACTCGAGATGTTTCCGGCGAAGGTGTTCAGCAAGCACTTCTAAAAATCCTAGAAGGCACTGTTGCATCTGTTCCGCCACAAGGTGGACGCAAGCACCCACATCAAGAGTTTATTCAAATTGATACAACCAACGTTCTCTTTATTGTTGGTGGAGCATTTGCTGGCCTTGAAAAAATTATTGAAAGCCGCAGCGGATCTGCTGGTGTTGGATTTAATGCAACACTTCAGAGTGAAGCAGAGAAAAACCGTCGCGATATCTTCGCCGATGTAATGCCAGAAGATTTATTGAAATTCGGAATGATTCCGGAATTCATTGGCCGTCTTCCAGTTATTACGAGCGTCGAAAACTTAGACAAGCCGGCTTTGATGCAAATTCTTACAGAACCAAAGAATGCGCTGGTCAAGCAGTACCAACGTCTATTTGATATTGATGATGTCGAATTAGAAATTACGCCAGAAGCTCTCGATGCAATCGCAGAACTCGCTCTTAAGCGCGGAACAGGCGCTCGTGGACTTCGCGCAATTCTTGAAAGTGTTCTACTTGGTGTGATGTATGACGTACCAAGTCGCGCAGATATTGCAAAGGTGATTTTGACTCACGAATGCATTAGCGATGGCGGTGCTCCAACTTTGATTCCTCGCACAGGTGACATTCCTAAACGGGGTGCACGTCGCGATAAAGGTCAAGAAGAGAAGAGCGCATAATCTAGACTGCTCCACATGAGTCAGTCAGACCGCGAACTCGCATCGACCTTTGTACCGGCCGATATCGAAGCGCCACTATATGAAAAGTGGATGAAGGCTGGCTATTTCACCGCCGATGCAAAATCTGAAAAACCTCCGTACACAATTGTTATTCCGCCACCTAACGTAACTGGCGTACTTCACATTGGTCACGCACTCGATCACACATTGCAAGACGTACTCATTCGCATGAAGCGCATGAAAGGTTTTGAAGCGTTGTGGTTACCAGGAATGGATCACGCGGGCATTGCCACACAAAATGTTGTCGAAAAACAATTAGCCGCCCAAGGAAAATCTCGTCACGATCTTGGTCGCGAAGAATTCGTAAAGAAAGTTTGGCAGTGGAAAGCAGAATCTGGTGGAGCAATTCTTGGACAGATGAAGCGTCTGGGCGACAGCGTTGACTGGAGCCGCGAAGCTTTCACAATGGATGAAAACTTATCCAAAGCTGTTCTAACTATTTTTAAGAAACTATATGACGCGGATCTGATTTATCGCGCTGAACGAATCATCAACTGGTGTCCCCGTTGTTTAACCGCTCTTTCAGATATCGAAGTTGAGCACCAAGATATCGATGGCGAGTTTGTTCAAATCACTTACGGAGATCCTGGCGAAGTTCAAATCAGCATTGCCACAACTCGTCCCGAAACAATGCTGGGAGATGGCGCGGTTGCCGTTAACCCAGATGACCCGCGTTACAAAGATTTGGTTGGCAAGCAAGTAAAGCTTCCTTACGTAAACAGAATGATTCCAATCATTGCTGACGAACTTGTCGATCCAGAGTTTGGAACAGGTGCTGTAAAAGTAACTGCCGCTCACGATCCAAATGACTTTGAAATGGCGATGCGCCATAACGTTCCAATGGTTGTCATCATGAACGAGCACGGCGTGATGTCTGGAACAAATACACAATTTGATGGCATGGACCGTTTCGAAGCGCGCAAAGCAGTTGTTGAACAGTTGCGTAAGGATGGTCGAATTGGTTGGGAAAAGCGTCCTTATTCACACTCAGTTGGACATTGCCAACGTTGCGCAACAATTGTTGAACCACGTTTATCTTTGCAATGGTTCGTAAAAGTTGCACCACTTGCGAAAGCTGCAGCGGATGCAGTTCGCGATGGCCGCGTGAAGATAGAACCAAAAGAGATGGAACCACGTTATTTTGAATGGGTAGATAACATGCACGATTGGTGTATCTCCAGACAATTGTGGTGGGGTCACAGAATTCCTGTTTGGTATGGACCAAATGGAGAAGTATTAGTTGTTGGCGCAGATGAAAAAGCGCCGGATGGATACACGCAAGATCCTGATGTTTTAGATACTTGGTTCTCTTCTGCACTCTGGCCATTTTCTACTCTTGGATGGCCGGCAAATAGCGATGATCTTAAAAAGTTCTATCCAACAAGTGTTCTTGTAACTGGTTATGACATTCTCTTTTTCTGGGTAGCACGCATGATGCTCTTTGGTTTGTTTGCAATGGATGGCAAGCAACCTTTCCACACGATTGCTCTACACGGTTTAGTACGTGATCAATTCGGAAAGAAGATGTCAAAGAGTCGTGGAAACACAATTGATCCAATTGAATTTATGGATAAGTACGGCGCGGATGCTCTTCGCTTCACATTAGCTCGCGGTGCTAACCCAGGAAAAGACCAAGCACTCGCCGAAGATTGGGTAGGTGGTTCCAGAAACTTTGCCACCAAGCTATGGAATGCAACCCGTTTTGCAATGATCAATGGCGCAACCATTGAGGGCGAACTTCCAGCAACAGCATCACTTAATGGAATTGATAAGTGGATTCTTTCAAGACTCTCAGAGACTATCTCCGAAGTTGATTCTCTCCTTGAGTTATACGAATTTGCTCGTGCATGCGATCGTATTTATCACTTTGCTTGGGACGATCTCTGCGACTGGTATCTCGAACTTTCAAAGGAGAGTTTCGCTTCTGGAGATGCTAAAAACTCCCAACGTGTATTGGGTCACGTGCTAGATCAACTCTTGCGACTTATGCATCCAGTTATGCCATTTCTGACTGAACAACTCTGGACAACTTTGACCGGGGGAGAGTCGCTAGTTATTGCGCAATGGCCACAAGCTAATGCGGGTCATGTTGATAAGAGCAGCGAAAAAATTGTTACAAGTATTCAAGAAGTAATTACCGAAGTCCGTAGATTCAGAAACGATCAAGGGATTAAGACATCAGCAAAAATTCCTGGTCGATTCATTGCGCCAGCTGAATTTGCTCCTTACGAGAGTGCAATGCGTTTCGTCTTAAAGCTTGAAGCTTCCGATTTCACGCCAAGTGCCAACTTACAAATTGGTTCCGTTAAAGCTGAATTCGATCTCACAGGAACCATTGACGTCGCAGCTGAGCGCGCACGCCTCACAAAAGATCTGGCTACTGCTAAGAAAGATCTAGAAACTGCAAATGTGAAACTCAATAATCAAGGCTTCATGGCAAAGGCACCTGCTGAAGTAGTTGTTGAAATTAAAGAACGTCTTGCCAAGACAAGTGCTGATATTGAACGAATCACTTCACAACTCAACTCTTTGCCGGCGCAGTAATTAATGAGCGCAGACGATAACGCACGTGTAGATGCAATCGAGCAGGCGCTGCTTGCACGTTGGCCGGAAACACGAATTTCTCCAACACTTGATCGCATTGCCGCGCTGACAGACATTCTTGGTTCGCCTCAACTCACATATCCAACAATTCATGTGGGCGGAACAAATGGAAAAACAACGACATCTCGAATGATTGATTCGCTTCTATTTGAGATGGGATTACGAACCGGACGATTTACTAGTCCACATCTTGAAAGTTATTTAGAGAGAATTTCGATTAATGGCGAACCTATTGATCCTAAAGCTGCGATATTTGCCTACAACGATCTCTCGCCATATTTGGATTTAATGGATACAAAGTTTGAAAATCCAATTTCTTTCTTTGAAGCAATCACCGCCATGGCTTTCGTAGCATTTGCCGAACATCCCATTGATATTGGAGTCATTGAAGTAGGCATGGGCGGAGAATGGGATGCAACAAATGTTGTCGACGCAGATGTATCAGTGATCATGCCAATTGGTTTAGATCACATGGAATATCTTGGAAATACGCTGGGCGAGATTGCTCAAACAAAAGCCGGAATAATTAAAGCCGGTGGGTTTATTGTGATGGCAGAGCAAAAGCCTGAAGCGGCAAAGGAGTTATTGCGTAGAGCAGCAGAAGTTGAAGCAGACATTGCTCGTGAAGGAATCGAATATTCACTGGACTCTCGTGCAATCGCTGTTGGTGGGCAGATGATTTCCATCAATGGCGTAAATCAAAAGTTCGATGAAATTTTCTTGCCACTTCATGGTCGCCATCAAGCAACGAATGCTGCATCCGCTCTTGTGGCTGTTGAAGCGTTCTTCGGTGAACAAGGGCTAGATCCAGAGGCGGTACGTGCAGGATTTGCCAACGTAAAATCTCCAGGACGATGTGAAGTTGTACATCGTGATCCAACCGTGATTTTAGATGCAGCGCATAATCCGCATGGTGCGCAGGCACTTGCACAAACTCTTGCTTCTGAATTTACCTTTGATGACACAATCGGCGTTGTAGGAATTTTCGGTGACAAAGACGCACAAGGAATTCTCGAATCTCTCGAACCAATTCTTAACTCAATAATTATTACCTCAAGTTCTTCTCCTCGAGCGATGCCCGTGAAAGAGCTCGAATCCCTTGCCACCAAAATCTTTGGTGCAGACAGGGTGTTCAGCAATGAGAATCTAGAAGGCGCCCTTAAGCGAGCTATCGATGATGCCAAGCGCCCATTGAGCGATGACAGTGTCGGAATAGTTGTAACTGGATCAGTCGTTACAGTCGGAGAAGCACGTTCAATTCTACGTAGACTATTTTCAAAAGAAGATTAAGATTTAACCATGCGCATGTTGGCTTCTTCCGTTCTTGTAATGGAATCTTTTGTAATGGGTTTTGCATTATTGCTCGCAATGAAAGATCACTCATCTTCTGTTCTCATTGTTGGTGGCGTAATTGCAATCGCATGTTTACTTGCGCCAGGTTTTCTCAAGACGAAATTTGGTTGGGCCCTTGGGTGGATTCTGCAAGCAGCGATGATTGCCTATGGCTTTGCAGTCACATCAATGTTTCTGGTGGGGGCTATTTTCTTGGGGTTATGGATTGCCGCTATTCTCGTGGGCAAAAAGGGCGAAGCAGCCCGCGCAGCCCTGCTGGCAGCAGGTCCTCCAAATGCCTAATAGACTGCGCATGTGAGTTCCGAGAAAACCTTAATCCTGATCAAGCCCGATGGCGTTCGCCGTGGTCTTGTAGGCGAAGTTATTTCTAGAATAGAAAAAAAAGGATATTCAGTCACTGCTCTACGCATGTTGCAAGCAGATCGTTCAATACTTGAAAAACATTATGCAGAGCACAACGGCAAACCTTTTTACGAACCACTTCTTGAGTTCATGAGTTCAGGTCCGATTGTTGCAATGATCGCCGAAGGAAATCGCGTCATCGAGGGATTTCGTTCACTTGCCGGCGCAACGGATCCAACTGTTGCAGCACCAGGAACAATTCGCGGAGATCTTGCGCGAGATCAAGGAACCAAAGTTGTACAGAACATTGTTCACGGATCTGATTCACCTGAATCAGCAGCTCGTGAAATAGCTATTTTCTTTGAAGGGAAATAAATGAGTAACAAAATGTCATTCATCGGCCGCGATATGGCTGTGGATCTAGGAACTGCTAACACTTTGGTTTATGTGCGCGGTCGTGGCATTGTTCTCAACGAACCAAGCGTTGTTGCTGTTAACCAAGACACCGGTGGAATTTTGGCTGTTGGTCTTGAAGCAAAGAAGATGATTGGTCGTACTCCTGGCAACATCGTTGCAATTCGTCCACTTAAAGATGGTGTGATTGCAGACTTTGATACAACAGAGCGCATGTTGCGTTACTTCATTCAGAAAGTTCACCGTCGTCGTTATTTGGCGAAGCCTCGTATTGTTGTTTGTGTTCCATCAGGTATTACTGGCGTAGAACAGCGCGCCGTTAAAGATGCCGGATACGCAGCAGGTGCTCGCAAGGTTTACATCATTGAAGATCCAATGGCAGCAGCAATTGGTGCAGGACTTCCAATTCACG
>BJFT01000018.1 GCA_014190015.1 Actinomycetes bacterium | reverse complement strand
TGGTTATGGAAAATCTAAGGAAGTTCCACAAGCTATTGCAAAGGCTGTAGAAGAAGCAAAGAAATCCTTCTTCGTAGTCCCACGTGTTCAAGGAACAGTTCCTCACCCAGTTCAAGGTGAAACTGCAGCAGGCGTCGTACTACTTCGCCCTGCTAGCCCAGGTACCGGAGTTATTGCCGGTGGTCCAGTTCGTGCAGTACTTGAGTGCGCAGGAATTACTGATGTTCTAACAAAGTCACTCGGATCAAATAACGCAATCAACATGGTTCACGCAACCGTTGCAGCGTTAAAGATGCTTGAGTCACCAGCAGCAATCGCGGCACGTCGCGGTCGTCCACTAGAAGATGTTGCACCAGGTGCAATCATTCGTGCTTCACAGATGACAGTAGGTGCGTAATGGGACGTTTAAAAGTTACTCAAATTCGCTCAAAGGTTGGCAATAAGCCAGAACTTCGCGAAACACTTCGCTCTCTTGGTCTCAAGAGAATTAACGATGTTGTTGTAAAAGAGGATCGTCCAGAAATTCGTGGCATGGTTAAGGCCGTTCGCCACATGATCAAGGTTGAGGAGGTTGAATAAAGATGACGCTAAAACTTCATCATCTCCGTCCAGCCCCTGGTGCTAAGAAAGCTAAGACTCGTAAGGGTCGCGGTGAAGCATCAAAGGGTAAGACTGCTGGTCGTGGTGGCAAGGGAACTCGCGCCCGTAACCAGGTTCGTGCAGGTTTCGAAGGTGGACAACTACCTTTGGTAATGCGCTTACCTAAGTTGCGCGGATTCAAGAACCCAGCACGCGTTGAATACCAAGCAGTGAATGTTTCAACAATTAATGCTCTCTATCCAAAGGGTGGAGATGTAACAGTTGCTGATCTCATTGCAAAGGGTGCAGTTCGCGACAGCCTTCCTGTAAAGGTTCTAGGCAATGGCGAAATTTCAGTCAAGGTAAATGTGACCGCACATGGATTCTCTGGTTCAGCAATTGAAAAAATCGCTGCAGCTGGTGGATCTACTAAGACTCTTTAATTCACAACTCAAATAAAGATTGATTAGGAAGAGGGAGAAAATCTGATGCTTTCAGCATTCGGTATGGCCTTTAAGACCCCTGAACTACGAAAGAAGATTTTCTTCACTCTTTCAATCATGGCTTTATTTCGTTTTGGATCAGTAGTCCCAACACCAGGTGTTTCATACACAAACGTTCAACAGTGTTTAACACAGGTTCAATCAGGGGGACTCTTCGGTCTCATTAACTTATTTAGCGGTGGAGCGCTTTTGCAGCTCTCTGTATTTGCACTCGGCATCATGCCTTACATCACTAGCTCGATTATTATTCAACTCTTAACAGTTGTTATTCCTCGCTTCGAAGCTCTTAAGGCTGAAGGACAATCAGGAACAGCAAAACTGACTCAATACACACGTTATTTAACAATTGGTTTAGCAGTTTTGCAATCAACAGGTTTGATTGCAGTTGCTCGTACACCTGGTCGTCTGATTTCTGGTTGCGACTTAGCAATCATCCCTGACACATCATGGCAACGCATCATCACAATGATCTTCGTAATGACTGCTGGAACTTCTGTAATCATGTGGCTGGGCGAGTTAATTACTGACCGTGGTGTCGGTAACGGTATGTCAATCCTAATTTTCACATCTATTGCAGCTGGATTCCCAAGTAATTTGTGGAGCATCAGATTGCAAAAGGGTCTCTTTGCATTTATCTTCGTAATCGCAGTTGGAATCTTGGTTGTTGCTGCAGTTGTATTCGTTGAGCAAGCACAACGTCGTATTCCTGTTCAATACGCAAAGCGAATGGTTGGACGTCAGAGCTACGGTGGCACAAGTACATATATTCCAATCAAGGTCAACCAAGCTGGCGTTATTCCCGTTATCTTCGCTTCATCACTCCTATACATTCCATCTTTGATTGTTAACTTTACGAATAGCCAAGCTGGATGGGCTGTATGGATTAGCCGTAACTTCGTTACTGGCGATCACCCAATTTATGTTGCAACTTATGCAGCACTGATCATTTTCTTCACTTACTTCTATGTAGCAATCACATTTAATCCAGATGAGGTTGCAGATAACATGAAGAAGTACGGTGGTTTCGTTCCTGGTATTCGCGCGGGACGTCCAACGTCTGAATATCTTCAGTATGTTCTCTCACGTATTACGGCGCCAGGTTCAATCTACCTCTCTTTGGTTGCAATCATTCCAATCGGCGCACTGATTCTCTTTGGTGCTACACAAAACTTCCCATTTGGTGGAACAGCGATCTTGATCGTTGTCGGTGTTGGTCTTGATACTGCCAAGCAGATTGAAAGCCAATTGCAACAACGTTCGTACGAGGGGTTCTTGCGCTAATGCGTTTAGTCCTGGTTGGACCACCAGGTGCGGGCAAAGGTACGCAGGCACAATTCCTCTCCGAGCACTACTCAATTCCACATATTTCAACTGGTGATATTTTTCGCGCAAATTTAAAAGCTGGAACACCCCTTGGTGTTGAGGCTCAAAAATTTATGGATGCTGGTGAATTAGTTCCAGACTCAGTTACAAATGAAATGGTTAAAGATCGCCTCACGCATTCAGATACAGCCAATGGCTTTTTACTAGATGGATTTCCGCGAAATGTTGCCCAGGCAAAAGTTCTTTCATCTGTTTTAGCAGAGAAGAAGACGCCACTTGATGCTGTTCTAGAACTCCAAATTGATGATTCAGAAATCATCTCTCGTTTAAATAATCGCAGAAGCGTTGAATCACGCGCAGATGACGCCGAAGAAGTAATTGTTCATCGCCTCAAGGTTTATCACGAACAGACTGCACCGATTGTTGATTATTACCGCACCGAAGGATCACTCATCACAATTAGTGCAACTGGCGCAGTCGATGAAATCACAAAGCGTGCAATTGCAGCTCTTGGCAACAAATAAGTAGCACTCACATGGCAATTCAAATTAAAACTCTAGATGAGTTAAAAACTATGCGACGTGCCGGATTGCTGGTCGGACAAACGCTAGATTTAATGCGCGAATCCATCAAAGTTGGAATGCGCACTGACGCACTAGATGCCATAGCTGCGGCCAACATAAAGCGCGGTGGCGCAACATCTAACTTCAAGGGTTATCACGGGTATCCAGCAACAATTTGTATCTCACTTAATGATGAGATTGTTCACGGAATTCCAGGAGATCGCATAATTGAAGATGGAGATGTTGTCTCAATAGATTGCGGAGCGATTATTGATGGATGGCATGGAGACGCAGCATTTTCTGTAATTGTTGGTCAAGCAGATCCAGAAGATCAAAAGATGTTAGATGTTTGCGAAGAATCTATGTGGCGAGGAATCGCTGCTGGAAAATCTGGCGCACGCCTGAGCGACATAGGTTATGCAATTGAGCAATACATTAATTCACAGGGACGTTATGGAATTTTGCAGGAGTACGGTGGACATGGAATTGGTACAGAAATGCACCAAGAGCCACACGTGCTTAACTTTGGTAAGGCTGGAAATGGTCCAGAAATAGTTCCAGGATTTGCACTTGCGATCGAACCAATGATTACTCGCGGCACTGCAAAGACTCATGTACTTGCAGATGAGTGGACTGTTGTTTCTCAAGATAACTCTCGCGGTGCACACTTTGAAAACTCATATGCGATCGCACCCGATGGAAAACCCTTTGTTCTAACGGCCATCGATGGCGGCCGGGCCAAGCTGGCCAGCCTTGGTGTCGAAGTCACTGACCTTCTCTCTTAAGCGGAGCTAAGGCTGTTTTGCCCCAAAAATCTCGAAAAATCTGCGTGTGGATAGCGAGAAATCTGCCCAAAGTAGGGGTATAACCCCGATTTCCTTTTGTAGGGGGACTGCCTTTAGACTGCACCTTCGCACTCCATGCACAAATAGAGAAGTAGGTACGCGCTTGGCTAGTAAAGATGGTGCAATCGAAATCGAAGGCACTGTTGCTGAAGCGCTACCTAACGCGATGTTTCGCGTGGAGCTTACGAATGGGCACAAAATTCTTGGGCACATCAGCGGAAAAATGCGAAAGAACTACATTCGTATTTTGCCTGGTGATCGTGTCATCGTTGAATTAAGTCCATATGACCTCACCCGAGGTCGCATTGTTTTCCGTCACAAGTAATTAGGAGCAGTAATAATGAAGGTACAACCAAGCGTTAAGAAGATTTGCGATAAGTGCAAAGTCATTCGACGCAAAGGTCGTGTCATGGTTATCTGCGAAAACTTGCGACACAAACAACGTCAGGGATAAATCCCTCAAGCGAACAAACGCGCTATGCGACTTTAGTTAATTAGTTAAAAGTTAATTAACTCAAGACCTTTGGACCGGTAGGCCAGAGAACAGCATGGCGGAGGACCTTCCGGATTAAAGAAATGGCAAACACATGGCACGTCTTGTTGGTGTCGATCTTCCGCGCGAAAAGCGCGTAGAGGTTGCACTTACCTATATCTTCGGAATGGGTTTAACCCGTTCTCAAAAAACATTAGCCGCAACTGGTATCAGTCCTGATACTCGCGTAAAGGATCTTCAAGAACCTGAGCTTGCAAAGCTTCGCGAATACATTGAGGCAAACTTCAAGATTGAAGGCGATCTTCGCCGTGAAATCTCCGGTGACATCCGTCGCAAAGTTGAAATTCAAAGCTACCAAGGCATTCGTCACCGCAAGGGACTTCCTGTTCGTGGTCAGCGCACACATACAAATGCACGTACTCGTAAGGGTCCACGTAAAGCAATTGCAGGTAAGAAGAAGGTGACTAAGTAATGGCCGCTCCTAAAGCAAAGACTGCTGCTCCAGTAAAGGGCAAAGTCAAAATGCGTAAGAAAGAAAAGAAGAATGTTGCTGTTGGAAATGCTTACATTAAGAGCACTTTCAATAACACGATCATCTCTATTACTGACACAACAGGTGCTGTTATCTCTTGGGCTTCATCTGGCCAAGTTGGTTTCAAAGGTTCCCGTAAGTCCACTCCATTCGCCGCGCAGCTTGCAGCAGAAGCAGCAGCTCGTCGCGCGCAAGAGCACGGACTAAAGAAAGTAGATGTGTTTGTTAAGGGTCCTGGTTCAGGGCGCGAAACAGCTATCCGTTCATTGCAAGCAGCTGGTTTGGAAGTTGGTGCCATCTCTGATGTAACACCTGCTCCACACAATGGCTGCCGCCCAACCAAACCACGTCGAGTTTAAGGAGGAATAGAAAATGGCTCGTTATACCGGAGCAGACTGCAAGCGTTGCCGTCGCGAAAAAGTAAAACTATTCCTTAAGGGATCTAAGTGCGATGGACCAAAGTGTCCAATCGAATCTCGTCCATATCCACCAGGACAACATGGTCGTGGCCGTGCCAAGGAATCTGAGTACCTATTACAGATGCGCGAAAAGCAAAAGTGCGCACGTATTTACGGTGTTCTTGAAAAGCAATTCCGTGGATATTACGAAGAAGCAAACCGTAAGCAAGGCAAGACTGGTGAAAACCTTCTTGTACTTCTTGAAACACGTCTAGATAACGTCGTCTTCCGCGCAGGCTTTGCAAAGAGCCGCGACATGGCACGTCAACTAGTTCGTCACGGACACTTCATTGTTAATGGCAAGAAGGTAAACATTCCTTCATATCGCGTCTCAGCGATGGACATCATTGATGTTCTTCCTAAGTCACTCGATCTCACACCATTTATCGTGGCAAGTGCTGAACTTGGTGAGAAAGCTGTTCCAGCGTGGATGGAGGTTGTTGGTTCGCAAATGCGCATCATCATTCACTCAGTTCCTGCACGCGCAGTTATCGACACTCAAATTCAAGAGCAGTTGATCGTAGAACTTTATTCCAAGTAATTTTTAAAAGTTTAATGACCCCCCTGGTCGTTAAACATCCGCACGACAGCAGTACCAAACAGGAGATCAAATAGAGGTTCTCCGAGAGAAGAAAGAGGAGCAACAGTGCTAATTGCACAACGTCCCACCCTCAGTGAAGAAGTAGTATCCGAAAACCGTTCACGATTCATTATTGAACCGCTAGAACCAGGTTTCGGTTACACCCTTGGCAACAGCATGCGTCGTACATTGCTTTCATCTATTCCAGGTGCAGCAGTGACAAGCATCCGTGTTGCTGGAGCACTCCATGAGTTCACAACTCTTGAAGGCGTAAAAGAAGATCTCACAGATATTGTTTTGAATATCAAGAACCTTGTTCTTTCATCAGATAACGATGAACCAAGCGTTCTCTATATTCGCAAATCTGGCGCTGGATCAGTGACTGGAGCAGATATTGCAGTGCCAACAGGCGTTGCAGTTCACAATCCAGAACTACACCTTGCAACTCTTAATGGAAAAGCTAACCTCGAAATCGAACTCACTGTTGAGCGCGGTCGTGGTTACGTGACTGCTGTTCAAAACAAGCAAGCAGGAGCTGAAATTGGTCGCATTCCTGTTGACTCAATTTATTCACCAGTACTAAAGGTCACTTACAAGGTTGAAGCTACTCGCGTTGAACAGCGCACAGACTTCGATCGTCTTGTTGTTGATGTAGAAACAAAGCCATCAATGAAGCCACGCGATGCTGTTGCATCAGCTGGTAAGACTCTTGTAGAACTCTTTGGTCTTGCTCGCGAACTTAATGTTGATGCAGAAGGAATTGAAATGGGGCCATCCGTTATGGATGCAGCTCTAGCTGCCGACCTTGCTCTTCCAATTGAAGATCTTGATCTCACAGTTCGTTCTTATAACTGCTTAAAGCGTGAAGGTATCCACACTGTCGGTGAACTCGTTAACCGTTCAGAAGCTGACCTTCTAGATATCCGCAACTTTGGTTCAAAGTCCATCGATGAGGTCAAGGCAAAGCTTGTCTCAATGGGAATGTCACTGAAGGACAGCCCAGCTGGATTTGATCCAACGAAGCACCAAAACTACAACGCATCAGTCGATGATGATTTCGTCGATGCAGATCAGGCCTAGGAGAAATAACTCATGCCAAAACCAACTAAAGGTCCTCGTCTGGGCAGTGGCCCATCACACGAGCGTCTAATCCTAGGAACACTTGCAGAGCAATTGTTCGAGCACGGAAAGATCACAACTACAGAAGCAAAGGCGAAGCGTCTTCGTCCACTTGCTGAAAAGTTGATTACCTTTGCAAAAAAGGGTGACCTTGCAGCTCGTCGCCAAGTAATGGCAACAATTGCAAACAAGGGCGTTGTACATACTTTGTTTACTGAAATTGGTCCACGCTTTGTTTCACGCAATGGTGGATACACACGTATTACAAAGATCGGACCACGTAAGGGCGACAACGCACCTATGGCGGTTATCGAAGTTTTAACTGAGAAAGATAACTAAGCACTAGCTTTCTTTACTCTTATGACCGAACCCACTCTCTATCCCGAGAGTGGGTTTCGTCGTTTACGAATCGATTTAGCCTACGACGGCAGCAACTTTGCAGGATGGGCCAAACAACCTGATCGCCGTACAGTTCAAGAGTGCATAGAAGAAGCGCTCGCGAAGATTTCACGAATTACCCCAGAAACAATAGTTGCTGGTCGCACTGATGCTGGTGTACATGCAACTGGACAAGTAATTCACGTAGATCTCCCAGAGAGCGTTGTACTAGATGATTTGGTTTATAAGCTCAATCGAATGCTGGATGAAGATGTTCGGATCCACAATATTTCAATTGCCCCGGAAGCATTTCACGCCCGCTTTTCAGCCCTTCGTCGGCGCTACAGATACAAAATTTTGGACGATAACAAAGTTTTAGATCCGCTAGCCCGTTTAGATGTTGAGACCTGGTATCGACCACTCGATCTCGATGTCATGAATAAAACTAGTGCCCTGCTCTTGGGCGAACATGATTTTGCAGCTTTTTGCAAGTTTCGTGAAGGAGCAACCACAACTCGCACATTAGAAAAGTACGAATGGAAGCGTAGCGCCGAGGGTTTCTTGGTTGCAGACATAGTTGCGGACGCATTTTGTTATTCAATGGTGAGAAATCTTGTCGGCGCAGTTGTATGCGTGGCCGATGGACGTTTTAATCCTGAGTGGATTGTCGGTGTTTTAAACAATAAAGAGCGAGTGTCAGACTCTCTTGTTTTTCCAGCACGTGGTTTAACCCTTTATCAGGTTGATTATCCAAGTGATAATGAATTACTTGAACGAGCCAAGATCACAATTGCCAGACGAAATGAAGAGAACAATTAATGGGACACATCGATGTCAGTGGTGTTGGCTTCTCATTATCCGATGGAAGAGTTCTTCTCAATGATGTTTCTTTCCGGGTAGGAGACGGCGCAAAGGTTGCATTAATTGGTGCAAATGGATCGGGAAAAACAACGCTGCTCAAAATGATTTCTGGGGATCTTGCTCCAGATGAAGGAAGCGTTGCCATCACTGGCGGACTCGGTGTGATGCGACAATTCATTGGTTCTGTTCGAGATGAATCTACTGTGCGCGATTTATTAATTTCTGTAGCACCACCTCGCATTAGAGATGCAGCGGCGTTAGTTAAATCAACCGAAGAGCTAATGAATTCACGCAACACAGAAAAAGATCAGATGAATTACGCCCAAGCAATTGTTGATTGGGGCGA
Source organism: Actinomycetes bacterium (assembly GCA_014190015.1). Classification (GTDB taxonomy): domain Bacteria; phylum Actinomycetota; class Actinomycetes; order Nanopelagicales; family Nanopelagicaceae; genus Planktophila. The sequence goes on along the minus strand of BJFT01000018.1, from coordinate 12,878 downwards.
TGCCGGGGGATATGACTTCGAAGTCATTTGGGATTTGTGTTGCACCGAAGCAATCGGAAAATCCTTTGATTCAGTGTCGGAGCGATTAGTAAATACACTTTCAGGCGGAGAGCAAAAGAAATTAGTTTTGCGCGCACTTCTAGAAGGACCTGAAGAGGTTTTGTTACTTGACGAACCAGATAACTATTTGGATGTTCCCTCCAAAAGGTGGCTAGAAGAAGTTATTACTTCAACTAAGAAAACTGTTCTATTTGTAAGCCATGATCGACAATTGCTAGAGCACACAGCCAATCGCATTGTGACTCTTGAGCAAGGAATTAGTGGCAATACAACGTGGGTGCATGGTGGAAAGTTCTCAACATGGCACGACGCACGTAAGGCGCGCAACGCACGTTTTGCTGAAATTCTGTTGCGGTGGGAAGAAGAACATCAACGCTTAAAAGACTTAGTTCGAACTCTTCAAGTGCAAGCCGCAAGCAGTCCAGATATGGCTTCTAAGTATCGCGCTATGCAAACTCGTTTACGCAAATTCGAAGAAGTTGGACCACCAGAGGCTCCACCGATTGAGCAAGATGTACGCGTTGGATTACGTGGTGGCCGCACAGGATTACGTGCGCTTACATTTGAAAATCTTGCGATTGAAAATCTCACTGAACCATTTAATTTCGAAGTCTTTTTCGGAGATCGCATTGCTGTTCTTGGAAAAAATGGAACCGGTAAATCACACTTCTTGCGTTTAATTTCAGGTGATCAAAGCGTTAAATTCAGCGGTAATTTCAAAGTTGGCGCACGAGTTGAAATCGGTTATTTCGCACAAACACATGCCCATCCAGAGTTTGAAAGCAAAACTCTTCTTGAGATTTTATGGGAAATGTACTCACTACAATTAGGGCCAGCTAAGAGCGTCTTGCGAAAGTATGAAATTCACAATCAAGCGGAACAGAAATTCTCTTCGCTATCCGGTGGGCAACAAGCGCGCTTTCAAGTCTTATTGCTGGAGCTATCTGGCTCAACACTTTTATTACTTGATGAGCCAACAGATAACTTAGATTTAGCGAGCGCGGAAAGCTTGGAGAAAGCGCTAGAAGAGTATGAAGGAACAGTTATTTCTGTAACGCATGATCGTTGGTTCACTCGGGGCTTCACGCGATTCCTGGTATTTGGAGCCAATGGCGCTGTTTATGAGAGCCCAGAGCCGGTTTTTGAGCATTAAATATGGGGCAAAAGGCCATTTTGACCCTACGCGAGCGCGCAGGTACCCTTTACCTCTTGCGCCAAAACCAAGGCGCAGCACACCAGATTCACAGTAATTCAAAAGAGAGAAGTGAAGAGCATGCGTACATATAGTCCAAAGGCTGGCGATGCAGTGCGTAATTGGCACATCATCGACGCACAAGATGTCGTTTTAGGACGTCTTGCAAGTCACGCTGCAGTTCTTCTTCGCGGAAAGCACAAAGCAACATTCGCACCACACATGGACATGGGCGACTTCGTCGTTGTTATCAATGCTGACAAAGTCGCACTCTCTGGACAAAAAGCTAAGCAAAAGTTTTCACACATGCACTCTGGTTTCCCAGGTGGTTTAACTTCAACTGTGTACGGCGAATTGATGGAAAAGCATCCAACTCGCGCAGTTGAAAAAGCGATCAAGGGAATGTTGCCAAAGAATCGTCTTGGCCGTGCAATGTCTGCAAAGCTCAAGGTGTACGCGGGTCCAGAACATCCACACGCTGCACAAGCTCCAAAACCATACGTATTCAACCAAGTCTCACAAATCGTCAAGTAATCGAAGAAGAAAAAAGGGATACATAATTCATGTCTGAAAACACATTCGTTGACGAACTAGATGAGAACGAAATTCCAACTTCGTACACATCAGCAACACCAGCTGCAGCAACTAACCGTCCAGCACTTAAGGGACCAGGCGCCGGAGTAGGTCGTCGTAAAGAGGCAGTTGCTCGCGTTCGACTCGTTCCAGGAACAGGTCGCTGGGTTGTTAACGGAAAGACTCTTGAGAATTACTTCCCAAATAAGGTTCACCAACAATCAGTCTCCGAACCATTTCGCACAGTAGGTGCTGAAGGTACATACGATGTTTTTGCTCGTATCAATGGTGGTGGAGTTTCAGGTCAAGCTGGTGCACTACGTCTTGGCGTTGCACGTTCACTCAATGAAATTGATGCAGAAGCACACCGTCCAGCACTTAAGAAAGCTGGATTCCTTTCACGCGATGCACGTGTGATCGAACGTAAGAAGTACGGTCTTAAGAAGGCACGTAAGCGTTCTCAATACAGCAAGCGCTAATTTCTATCGTATTTGGAGGCAATCTCCGTGGCCCTTTTCGGCACTGATGGAATTCGTGGCTTAGCAAATGTTGATCTCACAGCTGAATTAGCACTCGATGTTGCAGTTGCTGCTGCGCACATTTTGGTTGAATCCCTTGGCAATACAAGTAAACGTCCACACGCAATTGTTGGGCAAGACTCTCGCGCATCCGGTGAATTTCTAGAAGCAGCAGTTGTTGCTGGTTTAACAAGTGCCGGTGTTGATGTGTATCGAGTCGGTGTACTGCCAACTCCTGCAATTGCATTTTTAGTGGCAGAAACTGGCGCTGATTTAGGCGTAATGATTTCGGCCTCTCACAATCCTGCACCAGATAACGGAATTAAATTGTTTGCACGCGGTGGAGAAAAATTAGCTGATTCACTAGAAGCAGCGATTGAAGCTCGCATGGGCGAGCCATGGCAACGCCCCACTGGAAAAGATGTAGGTCGAGTAATCGAAGATAAGGGCGCTCGCGATAAGTACATTGCACACCTTTTGAAAACCGTTGATACTTCTTTAACTGGAATAAAAGTAGTTGTTGACTGCGCAAATGGAGCCGCCTCATTCGTGGCACCAACTGCACTGGAAAAAGCAGGTGCAACTGTTGTCGCGATTGCCAATACTCCAACAGGCTTAAATATCAATGATGGCGTTGGATCTACGCACTTAGATTTTCTGCGAGATGCTGTTATCAAAAACAAGGCTGATATTGGAATTGCTCATGATGGTGATGCTGATCGTTGCCTTGCAATTGATGCTGAAGGCAACACCATCGACGGTGATTACATTTTGGCAATTTTGGCACAAGGGTTTAAATCTCGCGGAAAGTTAAGTGATGCCACAGTTGTTGCCACTGTCATGAGCAACCTCGGTTTTCTGATTGCCATGAAAGATGCGGGAATCAACGTTGCAAAAACCGCTGTTGGAGATCGCTACGTACTAGAAAATATGCTTGAAAATAATTACACACTAGGTGGCGAACAATCTGGTCACATTATTATGCGCGAGTTTTCTGGTACAGGCGATGGCTTACTGACCGCACTTCAACTTCTATGCGAAATGACACGGTCAAAGAAATCTCTCAAAGAATTATCATCAATCATGCAGCGCTTCCCACAGGTGTTAATAAATGTATCTGGCGTAGCGAAAGACAAACTCGAATCATCAACTGCAATCAGTACAGCAGTTGCGAAATATGAATTAGAACTTGGTGACGCCGGACGAATTCTTTTGCGCGCATCAGGTACAGAACCCCTCGTCAGAGTCATGGTTGAAGCTCAAAGTGATAGCATCGCCAAAGAAATTGCAGAAAAACTTGCCAAAGTTGTTGAAGAAGAATTGAGGTAGGCACGTGTGCGGAATTGTGGGTTACACAGGGCCACAAACTGCAATCACGCCCCTAATCGAAGGTTTGCGTCGTCTTGAGTATCGCGGATATGACTCAGCCGGAATCGCACTCGGCACACCCAATAAATTATTTATAGAAAAACGAGCAGGAAAACTTTCAAACCTAGAACAAGAACTCTCTTCCATTCCAACTGCGCACTCTGGAATCGGTCACACTCGCTGGGCAACACATGGTGGACCTACTGATAGCAACGCACACCCACACGTTGATAATGATGGAAAGTTAGCTGTTATCCATAATGGAATTATTGAAAACTATGCGGAATTAAAAGCAGAGTTGGAGAGCAAAGGACACAAATTTTCTTCAGATACCGACACTGAATCTGTCGCACATTTACTCAGTGACTTAAGAAAAAAACATAATGGCGACCTCTCCGCTGCAATGCGTGAGGCAGTTAAATCTTTACGTGGCTCCTTTACCCTCGTAGCTATCCATGCCGACACTCCCGATGTAATTGTTGGCGTTCGCCGGAATTCACCTCTTGTGGTGGGCATTGGAAAGAATGAAAACTTTATGGCATCTGATGTTGCCGCATTCATTGATTACACAAAACGAGCTATCGAGCTAGGACAAGATCAAGTTGTAACTTTGACGCCTACAACTATTTCAATCACGGATTTAGAGGGCAAAGCAATAACGCCTAAAGAGTATGAAATCACTTGGGATGCAAGCGCTGCGCAAAAGGGTGGCTTTGCACACTTCATGCTTAAAGAAATTTTCGAACAACCAAAAGCGGTTGCAGATACATTGATGGCTCGCTTGAGTGATAACAAGCAGATTTTGTTAGATGAAATTCATCTCACACCCGCAGAGATAAAGTCACTTGAAAAAATTGTTGTTATTGCTTGTGGAACCGCCTATCACGCAGGAATGATTGCCAAATATGCAATTGAAAAATGGGCGAAAATATCAGTCGAAGTAGAAATTGCCAGCGAATATCGTTACAGAGATCCGATAATTACTAAGAACACATTGGTAATTGCTATTTCCCAATCTGGTGAAACCATGGATACGTTGATGGCCCTACGCCATGCAAAAGCTGCAGGTGCGCGAGTATTGGCGATATGCAATACAAATAGTTCGACAATTCCACGTGAGTCAGATGCTGTGATTTATACGCACGCTGGTCCCGAGATCGCTGTAGCTTCGACAAAGGCACTACTGACACAGATTGTGGCTGTCTATCTAATTGGACTTCATTTAGCGCAAGTACGTTCAGAACTCACTGATAAGGAAGTTGCAGATCTCTATAACGAAATGCTCGAGTTGCCAGGAAAAATTGAGCAGATTCTTGAAACCGTCGAACCACTACGTGCTCTCACACGTAAATTTGCAGATGCAAACACAATTTTATTCTTAGGTAGAAACATCGGTTATCCGGTCGCTCTCGAAGGCGCACTCAAGTTAAAGGAGCTGGCTTACATCCATGCTGAAGGTTTTGCTGGCGGAGAACTCAAACACGGACCAATAGCGTTAATCGATGCCGAATCTGCAACCCCTGTAATCGCAATTTTGCCAGCTGGTCATGAACATGGTTTAGATGAAAAAATGGCTAGCAATATCCAAGAAGTTAAAGCACGTGGTGCTCGTGTAATCGTAATTGCAGAAGAAGGCGTAGAAGTTGTTGGCGCCGAATATGTAATTCGCATTCCCGTGACACAGCCACTCTTTCAGCCAATTCTTGCAACTGTTCCACTGCAAGTTTTTGCCTATGAAATTGCAGTGGCTCGTGGAAGTGATGTAGATCAGCCTCGAAATTTGGCTAAATCTGTAACGGTGGAATAAGTGCCCTCACTTCGTAGAAAACAGATGGTTCGTGCAATTAAGTGGTCATCTCTATTTTTCATAGGATTTATCGTTGTTACTCAGCAGGTTATTACTAATGGTCAACTCATTGCGTTAGACGCAAAAATAGCCAATGCCGGCAGAACTGATTTTCCATCATGGATAGATTTCCTCTTAATGCGAATCGATGATTTAGGTTTGCGTGGACTTACAGCCACCGCATTAATGATTGCTGCTATATATATTGCAAGAAGGTTTAAAACCTGGCGACCAGTTAATTTAGCAATCCTTTCACTTTTAGCCCTTAACTTAATTGTCGGGCTAGCGAAGTTATTAATCGGTAGAACCAAACCACAACTCAACGTAGATTTAATCTATGCAGGAGGTCTTTCATACCCCAGTGGCCACGCATCGAATGCGCTTCTTTCATGGGGAGTTCTAGCTTATTTAATCTACAGATATGCACATGTGGATCGTTATAGAGGTCGACTGGCAAGTACTGGTGTTGCCCTTATTTCGCTGAGCGTTTGTGTTGTTTCGCTCTTTAGAAACACGCACTGGTTATCAGATTTAGTGGGTGGTTTATTCATCGGTGCAGCCTTACTAGTTATGGTCATCGCAGTAGATCGATTTGTTCCATCTAATAGCCAACTCTCATAGTTGTTATTACTATTGCCAGATGATTGAGGGCGTAGGAATCGATGTTGTAAACATTGATCGATTTAAAGAATCACTTGAAAGAACTCCGGGATTGAGTGAAAAACTCTTCACTGAATCAGAGCGAACCAAGAATTTACAATCACTGGCTGCGCGCTTTGCAGCAAAAGAAGCTTTAGCAAAAGCACTCAGTGCAGACCATGGATTGCAGTGGCACGAAGCAGAAGTCATTAATCTCGAGAATGGAAAGCCAGAGTTCTTATTTCGTGGAGAAATTGCGAAACTTATTAGCGGGTCTCGAGTTCACCTTTCTTTGTCTCATGATGGCGGCATTGCTTCGGCCATCGTTGTCATTGAGGAAAAACCATGAGCGATCGCGCTGAGTTCCTCATAGATTTAAGTGCACTTTCTAGCAATGTTTCAAAAATTAAAAAAGAGTGTGCAGTTGAGATCTTGGCTGTTGTAAAAGCTGATGCATATGGACATGGATTAATTCGAGTGGCTAGCACTGCACTCAAAGCCGGTGCATCGTGGCTAGGTGTCGCACTACTTGAAGAAGCAATCACACTTCGAGAAAACGGAATTGATGCGCCGATTCTGGCGTGGTTAGTTTCACCTGGCTCTGATTTTGAGCAGGCAATTTCTCGTAATATCGATTTAGGTGTTTCAAGTATTAAGGGGCTGAATGAAATTAGTGCAGCCGCTGCAAAGTTTGGCAAGCAGGCTCGTGTTCATTTAGAAATCGATACGGGAATGAGTCGCGGTGGATTTCTAAATGAGTGGAGTGAGTTGTTGAAAGAAGATTTTGCCAACGTTGAAGTTGTTGGAATCTTCTCGCATTTTGCTCGGGCAGATGAACCTGGTGAAAAGCAAAACCTTGATCAACTTCAAAGATTTAAAGTGATGGTTCAAGAGCTTGAAAATGTTGGGGTCAAACCACCAATTAAACACTTAGCGAATTCTGCAGCTACTTTTAGGGATAAGGATTCATATTTCACGATGGTACGAGTTGGAATCGCCATGTATGGATTGACTCCAGATGTAACACACATGGGTACAAGTAAAGATTTAGGTTTGCGTCCAGTAGGCCAGCTCAGAGCCAAATTACATTTAGTCAAAGAAGTTTCCAAAGGTTCACCTGTTGGATACGGCGCTAGTGCATTCACTTCAACTGACACAACATTGGGTGTTGTTGCAATGGGATATGCCGATGGAATACCTCGTATCGCCCAAGGAGCAGGTGTCTTCGTTAATGGAAAAAAAGCGCCCATCATCGGTCGGGTTTCTATGGATCAATTCGTTGTTGATTTGGGTTCGAACAACAAGGCACATTCAGGGGATTGGGTAATTGTTTTTGGCGATGGTTCGCATGGCGAATACACCGCAGATGATTGGGGGCTCGCAAGTTCGAGCATAAATTACGAGATAGTTACGCGAATCGGCCCACGTGTGCCTAGAATCTACGAACCTCATGTCTACTAATAACTCACTCCTGGCGATTAGCGGTCTCACCGTTTCATTTGGTGGCTTGCGCGCGCTCAGCGATGTCGCTTTGGAAGTAAAGCCTGGCGAAGTAGTTGGACTCATTGGACCAAATGGCGCGGGAAAGACAACGGCATTTAACGCCATATGTGGACTTGTTAAACCTGATTCTGGTGAATTGTTCTTGGATGGCCACAAACATTCATGGCCACAAACTGATCACTTAACAGAACTTGGAATTGCCAGAACTCTTCAAGGTGTTGGCTTGTTTGGTGAACTCACTGTCTTAGAAAATGTCATGATCGGTGCTCAAAAATTTAGTAATTCTGGATTAATTTCTGCAGCATTAGGTCGCACCAGTAAAGATGAAAAAGTCTTACGCGAACGTGCCCAAACCGCACTAGAGCGGGTTTATGCAACTGGAATTGCTGATCGACGAGCTGACACACTTTCATATCCTGATACAAAACGAGTTGCGATTGCACGTGCACTTGTGAGCGAACCAAAAATTCTAATGCTCGACGAACCAGCCGGCGGTCTTGGCCAGCAAGATATTGAGTGGATGAATTCGCTGATCAGAAATCTCACTGCACAGATGTCAGTTTTAATCGTTGAACACCATATGGATGTCGTGATGTCTGTCTGCGATCGTCTCTATGTACTTAACTTCGGTCAAGTAATTTCAAGTGGCACAGCAGATGTTGTTAGACGAGATCCTGCAGTTATCGCTGCTTATTTGGGCGCATCGAAGGTGAACTCATGAGTCTTGTTGTGACCAATCTCAGCGTAGATCACGGTGCAATCCGAGCAATCTCAGGTGTCTCATTTACAGTTGAAAGTGGAAAAATTGCAGCCGTTATCGGTTCAAATGGCGCAGGTAAAACTACGTTACTGCGCACTCTTTCAGGGCTAAAGAGCGCATCTCACGGAAGTGCTCAATGGAATGAACACGATTTATTCTCTGTTAAACCTGAATTTAATGTTCGCCACGGCATTGCCCACGTTGGTGAAGGCAAGTCAGTAATTGCAGAATTAAGTGTTGAAGAGAACCTTCATCTCGGTGCTATTTGGCGCAAAGATAAAAAAGAGATGAAATCTACGCAACTAGATGTCATAGAACTCTTCCCAATTCTTGGTGAACGTATCAAGCAACGCGCAGACACACTCTCTGGTGGTGAGCGACAGATGTTGGCAATTGGTCGAGCACTGATGTCAAAGCCACAACTCTTGTTACTTGACGAGCCATCCCTTGGATTAGCACCACTAGTTGTTGAGCAAATTTTTCAGACGATTAAATCACTACGTGATCAGATGGCGCTTACAGTTGTATTAGTTGAGCAGAATGCTTTAGGTGCACTTGAGATTGCCGATACCGGAATTGCACTAAATTTAGGAAAAGTTGTAGTTCAAGGAAGCGCTCAATCTCTACTCAATGACCCAGCCGTGCGCGCGGCTTATTTGGGGTATTAATTATGTATAAATTTATTAGCTCATTGCTCATTGGGTTATCACTCGGTGCGATCTACAGCTTGATGTCTATTTCGCTCGTATTGGTATGGCGATCCACACGTGTTGTTAACTTTGCGCAAGCTGGTCAAGCAATTGTTTCAACTTACATTGCTTACGAAGTAGTAAATCGCACAGGTTCGTTCTGGCTAGCTTTTGTTGTCGCAATTCTTGCCGGTGCTTTGCTTGGAGCAATCGTTGATCGTTACTTCATGCGTCCTCTCTTCAGACGAGTCGCATCAGGTCCGATTGTTGCAATCGCCCCGGTTGTTGCAACACTTGGTTTGCTCGGAGTTTTACGTGCAGTCGTTGGATTTATTTGGGGAGTCGAACTCAAGCCAATCGCGGCGCCAGTATCTCTAGATGGTTACAGCCTCGGATCCGAAGTCTTGCCATTTGCGCCATATAACGCGCTTGTTATTGTCATAGTTGCAATCGTTTTAATTGTGCTTTCATTGTTATTCCAAAAAACCAATCTTGGTTTGTCATTACGTGCATCTGCGTATTCACCCGAAATTGCGCGCCTCTCAGGAGTGCGAGTAAATGAGATTAGAACACTTGGTTGGGCTATTGCAGGAGCTGCAGGCGCTATAGCAGGAATTTTGGCAACACCAACATCTTATTTATCTCCAAACTCTCTAGACATTCTTCTTGTCTTTGGATTTGCGGCGGCAGTTATTGGTGGATTAGAAAGCATGGTCGGCGCTGTTGTTGGTGGATTGGTGTTAGGTCTTGGAGTTACATTTGTTTCAAATTACGTCAGTACCTCTCTGATTTTCCCAACAGCATTCGTCTTCCTCATCATCATTTTGCTCGTGCGCCCATCAGGAATCGTTTCTGGAAAGAGGAGTCGCCGTGCGTAAACGTTTACTCCTATTCATTGCACTCGGTTGGGTGCTCTTATTAATCGGTGATCGCGTCGATGAATTACGTGTTTACCAAGGTGCATCAATTGCGGTTTATGTCATTGCAATTGGATCAATAATTTTGCTCACTGGATACTCAGGACAAATTTCTCTTGGACACGGCGCGCTCATGGCATTTGGTGGATATGTTGCCGCGCTCTGCGTAGCAAATGCGTCCTTGCCATTGTGGTTTGCATTTGTAATGGCAGCACTTGTTACAGGAATCTTCGGAGGCGTACTTGGTTTTGCAGCAGCACGTTTATCGGGTCCGTATCTTGCGGGAACAACACTTGCGCTAGCAGTAGGACTGCCATCACTTGCAAATCAATTTTCAATATTGGGCGGTGAACAAGGAATTTATTTAGATCCAGGTTTGCCACCTGCAAGTTTGGGAGAGAGTTTTTCTCAGTACAAATGGTTCTTCTGGATTACAACTCTTGCTGCATTAATTACGATGTTTTGGTTAGCAAACATTTTGCACTCTAAATATGGACGCACATGGCGCGCTCTTCGCAGCAACGATGTCGCCGCCCAGCTCTGTGGAGTTCATACCGGCCGCCAGAAGGTCTTGGCCTTCTCCTTGAGCTCTGGGCTGGCTGGATTGGCCGGAGCCCTGCTTGTTTTGACCATAAGCACCGTTTCGCCCTCGGCTTTCCCCCTATCTCTCTCATTTGCGCTGGTGACAGGCGCCGTTGTCTCTGGCATTTATGACCTAAAAGGTGTGATGCTAGGGGCAGTGATCTTGGTGGTTATCCCTGAGATTGCCGATTCGGTTGCGAGCCGTTTTGGTGACTCATTGAAAATCACTTCGACCTTGCCAGGGTTGTTGGTGAGTGCACTACTTATTCTTGCGGTTCTATTCACACCGAATGGACCGGGAGAAAAGTTGCATCATCTGCGTCACAAGCGCAAAGCACACTCTGGCTAAACAAACCCTCACACTCCTTAGATGGAAGGACTTACATGATCAGAAACACTCCTAAGAAGCGAGCACTGTTTGCTTCTGCGGTGATCGCAGCAGGAGCAATGGCGTTATCAACAATGCCAGCACAAGCTGCGAGCCAACCAGGAATCACAAGCACAGAAATTAAGCTTGGAATTACATCGCCACTCTCAGGAAAAGTTGCAGCTGTTTACGGCAAAATTCCTGGCGCGATGAAAGCGTACTTCTCACACGTCAATGACAATGGTGGAGTTTACGGACGCAAGATCAATCTGATTTCAAAAGATGATGCTTACGTTCCAACATTGGCAGTCAAGGCGACAAACGATCTGATCATGAAGGATAAAGTTTTCGCGATCGTTGGAGCACTTGGTACTGCGAATCACCTTGCAGCACTTCGTTCTGCCAACCTCAGCGGTCGTGGCGTTCCAGATTTATTTGTGAACACAGGATTTAGCGGATTCGCTGACAAAGCTAAGTACAAGACAACATTTGCTGTGCTTCCTTCATATGTAATGGAAGCAAAAATCATGGCTAAGTACATCGATGACAATTACAAGGGCAAAAAAGTTGCACTTATTGTTCAAGATGATGACTTCGGTCTAGATGCTGTTGCAGGTTTTGCAACTGCAGGTCTAAAGCCAGAAGTAACAATCAAGTTCCCAACAGGTGCTGACACATTGGCAGCTGCACAGGGCTGGATTACAGGAAAGCTAAAGCCAGCAAATGTTGATATCGCAATCATCTTTGCAACAACCACAACATCAGCGGCAGTTCTCGGTGCAGCAGCAGGTCTGCAATACCGTCCAACAGTTGGCTGGATGCTCGGTTCAGTTGGTGGAGATTCAAATACTCTTCGCGCTGGTGGAGTTCCACTAGCAATTCTCAATGGTGCGATTGGAACAAGCTTTGCACCAGACCCATCTGATGCATCTGATGAATACGTAACATTCTTCAAGAGCATCTATGCGAAGTACGTACCAGGATCAACATTTGATCTCACAGTACTTCAGGGTATGAACTCAGCAATGCTGACAGTTCAAGCACTCCGTGCAGCAGGCAAGAACCCAACACGCGCTGGCCTTATTAAGGCAATCGAAACTAAGGGTGCAAAGTTTGCAAGCGCTGGATTCACACCGCTTAGGTACTCAGCTAATTCACACGTCGGTTACTCCGGCTACTGGATTGGTAAGTACTCAGCAACAGGTTCACTACAACCAATCGATGGCAAGAGAGTTCTTTACACAACTGACTCCGGTTCAGGAGCAGTTGTCTCTGCAACGATTTCACGTGCACCACTTCCTACTAACGGATTGCCAACAAACTCATGAGGAACATAACTATGAAGAAATCACGCTTCGCAGCAATAGCTGTAGCAGCATCCCTCGTAACAATGTCAGTAGTTGCAATTGCTCCTGCTGCACACGCTTCGTCATCATGTGAAGCAAAACAATCAGGAAGTCTCATTGTTGAAGTCTGCTCAGGCAAAACTTCAGATGGTGCGAATTATGAATATCGCACAAACACTGAAAACTTCAATGGAACTGTGTACCTCTGGTCACACGGATACCGTTATGCGGTAAACCTTCCTGCTGGTGTTGTAAGTGCAACTCCTTACATCATCGACATGAGCGCTGAAGTTGGACCCGCACCAGAAGTTATCGAATCACTTCTTGCAGCAGGTTATGCAGTAGCTGGTTCAAGCTTTGCAACTCAAGGCTGGACAGTCGGTTCTGCTGTAAAGACAAACGTTGAGCTCATCGGAATCCTTAAGTCAGAAATTCCTGACACAAAGGGTGTAATCGCATGGGGTGCATCAATGGGTGGCTTTATTACTCAAGCACTTGCAGAGCGTTTTCCTAAGCTA
>BJFT01000017.1 GCA_014190015.1 Actinomycetes bacterium | reverse complement strand
TTGTTCAAGCGAGAGATATGCAGCAAATTCACCTACAACTGTTTTTCCCGCCCCTGTAGGTGCTGCCACAAGAACACCATGGCCATCTTCCACACTGTTGCACGCAGCAACTTGAAAATCATCGAAGGCAAAATCGAAGGATTCAACAAATTTCTGAGTAATAGGGTGATCGGAGCGCTTCTTTGCTGCAGTGAACTTGTCTGCAGGACTAATTAGTTTCTCCATGTTAACCCAGCATTTGCTACACACTCTGCGCTTATGGGAAGAGCGCCAATTCTTTCACCATCAGCATAAGCGATAGCACTCGAATTAATTCGAATCTTCTTAGTTCTAAAAATATTCACCTCTGGATGAAGAACATGTTTTCCTGAATAAACCTTGGGAAATACCTTAATGAATTCCAATTTCGATACCGGTTTTAAAATCATGACATCGAAGAGGCCGTCGGTTAGTGACGCATCAGGACAAACTCGCATCCCTCCCCCATAACTCGAACCATTACCCACTGCAATTAACATTGCCTCGGTACTTATCTTTCGATCGTCCAATTCAATTTCAAAATGAGATGGATTAAATAAGGGCAACTCAAGGGCGATTGCAAGATTGTATTTTGCGGGTCCAGTGGGCCACTTCAATGTATTGGCTTTCTCATTAACAACAGCGTCAAATCCAGATGAGAGTATTGCTCCGAACCATTCACCATCGACCATACCCAGATCTATGTGCATTGGTGGTTCTGTGGTAATCCGGTTTAATTGATACTCCAATTTATCTAATGGCCAGTTCAGTGCCCGAACGAAATCATTTCCTGTCCCAGCTGGAATCACAGCGAAAGCAATTTTTAACGGAACAACTAATTGCAATACCAGGTGAGCTAAACCATCTCCGCCTACAGAAATCACACCTGTGCAATCAGGATGAGCTTTCAAGAAGTTCTGTAAATCACGGCTCACGCCTTCAGCAGAAATACCCGTGATTATTTGATACTTAAGATCATTTCTTGAGAAATATCCAGTAACCAATTTGCCAACCTCAGCTCCCCTGCCTCGTCCGGAAGTTGGATTTATAACTATGGCCCACAAGGAATTAGACACGATCGAGGTTCTTTTTATCTCTACGTTTATCATTGAGTAGAGCGAAAACACCGGAAGTAAAATACAAAGCTATGAGGGGAACTGCCAGGAATCCCATTGTTAATGGATCCGCTGTAGGTGTAAACGCGGCAACAAACAAAACAATGGAAAATACCCAAATTCGCCACGGCTTCAAAATTGTTTGGCCTCGTAAAAAGCCGATTAGATTCAAACTAATCAAGAAAACTGGCAGTTCAAAGGCCAAACCAAAAAGAAGAATTATACGAAGAACAAAATCCAAATAATCATCGAACTTAACAAGATTATTGAGTGCTTCTGGAGTGAAACCAAAAAGAATCTTGACCGCAGCCGGCAATATTGAATACCCGAGGAATGCACCAGCCGAGAAGAAAGGTGTTGCAGCGACTATAAAGAAAATGGAGTTACGTTTTTCCTTTTTATGCAAACCAGGTGCGATAAAGGCCCACAGTTGATAAAGCCATGCTGGTGCAGCAACTATAACTCCAGTGAGAAGAGCAACCTTGATTTGTAAATTAAGTGGTCCAAGTACTCCACTGATATACAGAGCCCCGCAGTATTCATTTCCGGATACCTGAGCTGCTCGTAAATCACAAACAGGGCTAGATAACTGAATAATTATGTCGTTGTAGAAAATCCAGCCGACAGTAGAGAAGATAAGGATTGCAATTGCGGAGCGCATAATCCTTTTGCGCAACTCGCGTAGATGGTCAAGCAAAGGCATGCGACCACCTGAAGAGGTCGACACTGAACTACTTCTCAGTGGACTCGTCGTTATCTGGCTTCTTGTCGTCCTGCTTCATCTCTTTTAATTCACTCTTGAAAATACGCATACTCTTGCCTAGCGAACGAGCAGAATCAGGTAAACGCTTTGCGCCGAAAAGAACTAAAACAACGAGCAAGAGGATAAGAATGTGGCTAGGTTCGCGCAAAAACATGATTTCTCTCTTTCTACACAGGAAACTCTACTGCAAACTTTATCTCAAATCGTCCTTGAATGCCTACCTTAACGGGTTAAAGGTAGAGAGCTAAGGCTCGATTTGCCCGCATCGCTACCTCGCTTCGAAGATCAGCGGGCTGAGTTAACGTGGCTGCAGAATTTAAGCTGCAAAAAGTGCGGATTATCCACTCATCATTAAATGCTGTTGATTCAAATTCTTTGGAATCAGAATTATCTGGTGGTATTTTCACATGAAAAATCTCCGACACCTTGCGAGAGTTAGAAGTTACGGTGAAAAAGAATTGACGCAGAATTTCGTTTTTCTCAGTTAGGTGAGAAACATTCTTTGACAAACCAGTCACTGTCGCTTCTTTGATTCGATCCAAACGGAATAGGCGAAAATCCTTTGATGAATAGCAGAAAGAATCTAGGTACTCATGACCATCAATAAACTGAAATCCGATCGGTTGGATTTCCCTGGTTGATTCGATATCTTTTGCATATGAGTGATACAAAATGGAAATATTATGTTTGGTCTTCAAACCTTGCTCGAGAATTGAACGTACTTCGGAGTTAACATTTGAACTAATAGAGATTGGAACAGGCACATTTGAAGAGGTTGCTAGGCGTGACAATAAATCAGTAATCGCCTCAAAATGCGGGCTGGTTGATGGGATTGATTCCAACAAAATGCTCAATCCTACGATCACCGTTGCAAGTTCCAAACTCGATAGTTTTCGAGGCTTGCTAAGTACTTCCGCGTTTCTGATTGAGACGAAACCGGTATCGAAGGATAAGTCGATGAGTTCCAATGGGGTGTATCCAGGCAGGCCACACATCCATAAAGTATTTAAATCATCTATAACCGTAGATTTATCAGTTTGAAAATCAGAAGCAATTTTTTCTAAAGACACACCTTGGTTCGTTGAAAGATAAGGCACTAGATCTAATAGTCGTTCTACTTGATTTTGAGTAAATTTCTTAACCATGAAGCGCCGCCAAAGATTTCAGTGATTCAATTATTTTCAATTTCAGGGGCTCTGGTGAAATAACTTCCACATCATCTAGGTGCCACAAAATAAGGGCAAGCATCTCACTTTCAGATTGATAATTGATCTCCAAAACATCATGCTCTTCTTCAGATTTGATCAGTCGGGCAATATTCCTAAGTTGTGCGCCGCGGCCAGTTCGTATCCGCAAGGTCACTAAATGATTCGAAGGCGTATCCATGAAAATTATCTGCTCCCGCCAATCCGAAGGAATCTCATAATTTTGTGATTTCCTGGCTATCGATATATCCCCCACTATACGATCGCATCTAAATGTTCGGTTCTCATTTTTATCAATGTCTAAGCCATTGAAATACCAAAAACCCTGATTCGAAAAATAGGAATATACGTTTACTCTACGTTCTTTGATGGACATCTCAGTATCTACATAGGAAAATGCAATAGTTTTTTTCTCAGAGATAGCAGTTATAACTTCATCCAAAAAACTAGGCGCGCTAGATGTTAAAGGCGCAACGGCGGGAATATCAGCAATGTTAATTGATGAACTAAAACTAGATAGCTTTCTCAAAGCTCGCTGTGATGGTTCGTTCAATGAAGCGTCTTTCCATAATTGAGCTCCTAGAGACATATAAGCAATCTCAATTGCTGAATATCCTTTGGCATCCATAGCAAAGTTCTCAGGTCTAATTCTGTAACCTAATTCATCCTCAAAGAGTGGATCTAGGCCCGAAACTTCTATTTCTATTCCCAACGAACGGAGCTCATCTTTATCTCTTTCAAACATACGTTCCATAGATTCTTCACTACCGTCATAACCATCTATGGTTCGAAAAATTTCACTTTTGGTCAAACTTCTCCTTGTAGCAAGAAGTGCAATGACCAAATTAACTAAACGTTCACTCTTCCGCGACACCGTATGCACCTTTTGAAGGACGACGCCTGCGCGCTAAAACTTCAACGCCTGGGGCCATTCGTCTGCTTACAATGAGAAATCCTGTATGACCAATCATTCTTTGCATCGGTCTAACAGCCAAGCCTTCATGATGCCAATCTCGCACAATAGTTTCCGAGCTAAGAGGCTCGGTAAATCGACCATCATCTTTTAATGCTTCCGCAGTTGCAGATAGTTGAGTTGTTGTCGCTACATACGCTAAGAAAACACCACCTGGTCGAAGAACATCGGCTGCGAACGCAACACATTCCCATGGAGCGAGCATGTCTAAAATAACGCGATCATATTTTTCGTCCACTGAAGACTCCTGGACAGATCCCACTTCTAGTTGCCATTGAGAAGGAATGCTTCCGAAATAAGTTTTGACATTTTCTCGTGCTATTTCTGCAAAATCCTCACGTCTTTCAAAGCTACATAATTTGCCATCTTTACCTATTGCTCTGAGCAAAGATATTGATAAAGCTCCGCTACCTACACCCGCTTCAATAACCTTAGCACCAGGAAATACATCAGCTACTCCGATAATCATGGCAGCATCTTTTGGATAAACAATCGTCGCACCACGTGGCATGGAGAGTACGAAATCTCCCAGCAAAGGTTTAAAAGCTGTGAACTTCAACCCAGCACTAGTACTCACTACGCTTCCTTCAGGTAGCCCAATTAAATCGTTATGAACGATCCAACCTTTATGCGTGTGCCATTCCTTACCTGCTGTAATTGTAAATGTGTACATCTTTCCTTTGGGATCTGTTAATTGAATTCGATCACCTTCGGAGAAATACCCATCATTAGACATGGGGCTATCTTATGCGTGCGGTTACGAAAAATTCAGAGTATCTTCACGGTAATGAGCCAATTGCGACTATCCCCCAGCAGGGTAAATGATTTTGCCAATTGCCCGCTCCTCTACAAATACCGCATTATTGATCAATTACCTGAATCTCCTAGTCTGGATGCTGAACGAGGCACACTTGTTCATACAGTTCTTCATGACCTCTTCGAATCTCCAGCCGCACTTCGAACCGTACAAACAGCTACGGAGCTACTTCCTTCTAGATGGCAACAACAACTGGAAACTAAACCTGAATTGGCCTCAATGATCACAAGCGAAAAAGAATGGCTTGACCGGGCCACATCGCTTCTCAAAACTTACTTTGATTTAGAAAACCCAACTATTTTCGAACCAACACATCGAGAACTACATCTCGAGCAAGATTTAGCCGACGATATCTATTTACATGGTTATGTAGACCGCCTTGACGTGGCGCCAACTGGAGAAGTACGCATTATTGATTACAAAACAGGAAAGTCACCAAAACCAGGATGGGAAGAAAAAGCTTTATTTCAACTGAGGGTTTATGCACTCTTGTATTGGAAAGAAAAGAACGTAATTCCTAAATTGCTGCAACTGATCTATTTAGGAGACTCCAGCGTCCTAAAGAGCACTCCTACCGAGCAAGAGCTAGTCGCAACCGAAAACAGTTTAATGAAGATTGCGGATTCAATAAGAAAAGCGATTGAAACTGACACATGGATTCCCCGCAAATCCAAACTATGTGACTGGTGTTCATTTAAATCTATTTGTCCAGCTCATAACTAGCGAAAAGCTGCTCATAACTTAATTCTTGCAGGGAAGAAATCACTCTAAGTCGATCTCTGGGTTCAACTTTGACAAAATGAGGAACCGCAATTGTGTATGCGCCGCTAGAAGTGGCGGCTTGAACGCCCGTGAGCGAATCTTCCAGAATTAAACAGTTTCTAATATCTACGTTGAATTTATCCGCTGCCAGTAAATAAGCTTCTGGATCCGGTTTTGGGTTTGTAACATCATCGGCAGATAGTGAAAAACTAAAAGAGTGTTCAGGAATTCTTTTTAGAACGGAATCAACAAGAACCCTTGGACTAGCTGAAACAAGAGCGGTTGGGATGTTGTTTTTCTTAAAATCAGAGAGTAATTCCAACGCTCCGGGTAAAACTGGAGCTCCTGCGCTTAACTTTACGGACATTCTTTCAATCACTGATGAAGTGAAGAATTCAGAAGATTTCACCCACCCAGATTTTTCATACATATATTGACCAACACGTGTTAAAGGGCCACCTAAACAATAATTCTGATCATTAGAAGTCCATTTGTAACCGTATTCAGCCATCAACTCTGTTTCTGCAATCAACCACTGTGGTTCTGAGTCAACAAACAAACCATCCATGTCGAAAAATACAGCGCTATAGAAATCTTTCATTCTCAGATTGCCAGTCCAAGAAGAGCATCTAACGCACGAGATAGCTCACCTGGTTTACCACCAATATCCCCGTTTTGGCAATCTTTAATCCAATGCTGGAGAATTGCAAAAACAGTTTCAGTATCCAAATTATTCGATAAAGCATTGAGAATATTCTGAATAACATCATGAGTGGGTGCGCACTCACTCTTTGAAAGTTGCAGAGTGATGTCAGCAATGAATTTTTGTGCTTGAGCAAGAAGATCATCACTCCACATGCGATCTTTCGCGTAATTCTGCATGAGCAGTGCGCAACGAATAACCATCGGGTGAACGCCAGATTTCATTAATGAGGAGACGAAGACCAAATTTCCCAAACTTTTACTCATTTTTTCACCGTTGAGACCGATCATTCCGGTGTGAACATACATACGCGCGAAATCTTTTCCGGTGGAAACTCGAGCTTGAGCAGCACTCATTTCATGGTGTGGAAAAATCAAATCATTTCCCCCACCCTGAATATCAATTAAGAAATCATCTTGAGCGTCTGGTTGTAGATAACCAAGAGCTATTGCACAACATTCAATGTGCCAACCCGGCCTACCTTCGCCATGGATACTCGGCCATCCTGGTTCATTTTCTCTCTTACTAAGCCACACTAATGAATCCAGAGGATTTTCTTTCCCAACCCGGTCCGGGTCTCCCCCTCGTTCGGCAAATATCTTCAAAGAATCATCGACCGAAAGGTGTGACCTCGAACCAAAATCCGGATCGCTATGAACGCGAAAATAAAGGTCTTTTTCTACTGAGTAAATCGCTCCGGCGCTTTTTAGTTCTTCTATTTTGGTTGTTACCAAACCGATAGCTTCAACTGCTCCTATATAAAACTTCGGAGGTAAAACCCTTAGGGAAGTCATGTCGCTGCGGAAAAGTTCTATTTGTGAATCCGCTAAATCATGCCAATTGATCCCATCGCGAGCAGCTCTAACAAGCAATGGATCGTCGATATCGGTAATGTTTTCAACGAATAAAACTTCGGATTTCATGGCCCTGAGATAGCGATTGATTAAATCAAAAGACAAATATGTTGCCGCATGACCTAGATGAGTTGAGTCATAAGGAGTGATACCGCAAACGTACATCCGAAATGTTTTCTTTGATGGCAATTTCTCGATTGTCTGAGAATGTGAATTGAAGAGCTGAAGGTTCGGGGTATCAAACTTTGAATCAATGGACGGTATATAAACCTCTGGCCACGACTTCATACGCGAATACTATTACACATTGAATAAAGAATGATCTAAAACGCTGGCCAAGGTATTGCGGGCCATTCCTGGCTTGGAAGAGGAAATGATTTTGTAGTCAACAAATCTTCAATCCTAAGGATTAACGCTCTCATTTCAGATTCGGTTATTAGCTCACTGAGATTATCTATCCGATTAGATTTAATCTCAGATAGCAACGAAAGCAATGTTTCTTCTTCATTCTCCGAAATAGCGCTTCCGGCCCATTGCCATAAAACAGTTCTCAACTTGTTTTCTTGATGAAAAGTAACTCCATGATCGCAGCCATAAACAATGCCATCGACATGTGGTAACAAATGACCAATTTTTCTATCAGTGTTGTTAATAACTGCGTCAAAAAGCGCCATTTTACGCAAACGTGCATCATCACTACTAAAAAATGACGCAAGATCAACTGAGGTGTCTATATTTATCCATTCTTGAACCATCCCAAAACCAAAAGGCCCTTCACGCAAAATAGTAAGTGGTACAACGTTAAATCCTGCGTGTTTACTTATAAGAAATGCAGCAAACTCTCTACTAGCTAAATTCCCGTCCGGAAAATCCCATAGAGGACGTTCTCCTGCGATTGGCTTATAAATGCACTTCACTTTTATATCTTCATAAGAGCATTCAGCCAACAAGGTGGCATTAGACGCATCGATAAGCCGTCCAGTAACAATCAAAGTGCCTTTTGTTAAAACTTCTAAGATTTCACTCATCTGCGATAACCATTAGAGCGAGGACACAAATGCCCCGTTGGATCAATCGGTATTCCACAAAATGGACAAGGCGTGCGACCAGCATTTGCCAGCGAGAGGCACCTTTTAGCAAAAGCTGCTGCTTGAGATGGAGAAACATGAACTCGCAAAAGATCGGAGATTAGATCATTTTCATCAAAAACTAATTCATCTTCTTCTTTATCATCTGAGGAAGTCATTTCTCTTAATTCGTAAACAATCATTGAATTTTCGGCATCCCATGCCATAGCAATAACGCCTGCCCTAAACTCTTCGAAGATAGGTTGTTCTAAGGGAGCATCATCTAGTTCCAGGGCTTTAATATAAATAGTTGCGTCAGTTTTCTTGATCTCCCTGAGCATTATTTTTGTACGTTCACCTAGGGCTATCACTTGAGATTTATCAACCACTACAGAAACAACTCTGGAACCTGTGCGCGCCTGAATGAAGAAGGTTCTCTCACCGGGGGCTCCAACCGTACCCGCTACAAAACGCTCAACTGGATTGAATTCGTACACGATTGGGCTCATGCTCGTCCCGATCCCCCGCCAACAAGAGTTTTTACTGAGCGAGACTTTTTAGATAGATAATCGAAATTCGTTGAGGAATCATTGAGATGTAGCAGCCGGAAATTCTTTCTGTTGTAATCAAGGACAGAAATAGATGCCGGATCAATAACAATTTTTTGAAACTTATCTAGTTCTAAACCAAGGCATTCCGCAATAATTGATTTGATTACGTCGCCATGGCTCACGACTAGCGCAACTCCACCTTCAGCCATTTCAACACTTTTCATGAGGGATTTCATGGCTCTCTTTTGAACATCCAATAAGGATTCACCATCTGGAAAAACCATTTTGCTCGGACTCTTCTGAACAACTCGCCATTCTTTCTTTAATGAGAGTAAAGAGAGTTTCTTTCCAGTCCAAGCTCCATAATCAACCTCCGAAAAACCCTTATCGAAAACAATCTTTCTCTCCGAAATACCTCTTTCGTTCAACCATGGTTGAAGAGTGAATAAACATCTTTCTAGCGGACTGATTCGAATTTCTTTGATATTCAAGGATCCTAAACGTACTTTTAATTCTTGTGCCTGAGCTTCTCCTTTTTTACTCAAAGAGATGCCAGATGCACGACCCGCTAACACGCCCTTTTCATTGGCTATCGAATGGGCATGTCTGAGCAAAATCACTGTGGTCACACAGCAAGGTTATCGGGATTTGGGAATGCACACTTGCTAAGGTCGTGCCATGCAAATGAGGCGCGCAGGTAAGAGCGGACTAATGCTCTCCCGTATCGGTCTAGGGACAATGACCTGGGGACGAGATACAGACGAACATGAAGCCGCAGATCAATGCCGCGCATTCTTGGATGCAGGAGGTAATTTCATAGACACAGCCGCTGTATATGGAGATGGTGACAGCGAACGTGTCATCGGCGGTTTAATCGGAACACTATTTGAAAGAAATGAAGTTGTAATCGCGTCAAAGGCAGGCTTGAGTTTTCCGGAAGGAAAAAGAAAAGTTGATAACTCACGATCTGCACTAATCGCACAATTAGATGCTTCCTTACAGCGTTTGAATACGGATTATTTGGATCTATGGCAAATCCACACATGGGATGCTCTTACACCATTTGATGACACCTTGTCAGCATTGGACTACGCCTATTCCAGTGGAAAAGCGCGCTATGTTGGAGTTTCTAATTTCTCAGGATGGCAAAGTGCACATGCAATTACTCGACAAGAAGTGATTGCGAATAAAGCACCTATAACAACAATTCAAAATGAATATTCACTCTTAAATCGCAAGGTTGAAGAAGATATTCTTGATGCAGTTCAAAACTTAAACGTAGGTTTCCTCGCGTGGTCTCCTCTTGGACGTGGAGTTCTAACGGGTAAATATCGAAAAGGTATCCCGAGCGATTCTCGAGCTGCTACTCCTCATTTCGCGTCATTTGTCGAACCTTATCTTTCAGACAAACAAACGCAGATAGTAGAAGCTGTATGCGTTGCTGCGGAAGGTCTTGGATACTCCCCGCTTGAAGTTTCACTTGCTTGGGTTAGGGATGCCGAGCATGTTACGAGCGTTATTTTGGGAGCGCGAACAGGTGCTCAACTTCGTGGTGCGTTATCAAGTGAAGAAGTAACTCTGCCAGAAGTTGTTCGAACTGCTCTTAACGAAATTTCAAGAATTTCTTAAAAATTCCTCAAGAACGTTTACGCCAAATTTGATTCCATCAACTGGTACACGTTCATCTACTCCATGGAATAAGGCCATGAAATCCAAGTCTGATGGCAATTGAAGCGGGGAAAAACCATAACCAATAATGCCTAACTCACTTAGCGCTTTATTATCTGTACCGCCGCTCATTAGGTAAGGTACAGGAATACCCTCTGGATCAAAAGCCAAAATCGAACGATTCATAGATTCAACTAAATCACCTTTGAAATCTACTTCCAAAGCAATATCGTGAGTGATTGTTTCTACTGTTATATCTGGACCAATAATTTCTCTGATCGTCTGGTTGAGTTCGTTTTCCAAACCTGGCAAAAACCGGCCGTCAATTACAGCACTGGCAGATTGAGGAATTACGTTCGCTTTATATCCAGCCTCAAGCATTGTGGGATTTGCGGTATTTTGAAGAGTTGCTCCGATCATCCGAGCCATGGGTCCTATTTCTTCAAGTAACGGGCGAAGATCTTTTTCATCATATTTCTTGCCAGTAACTTCAGCTATTTTATTAAACAAAACTTTCACAGTCTTTGTATAACGTTGCGGCCATTCATAATTTCCAACTTTTGAAACGGCTTCACTTAATCTGGTTAGTGCATTTTCAGGATTCATCATCGATCCATGACCTGCACGACCCGATGCACTTAACCGCATCCAGTGAATTCCCTTTTGGGCAGCTTCAATGAAATACAAACGTTTATCTCCGGCGACAGTTACCGAAAATCCACCCACTTCAGAGATAGCTTCTGAGCATCCTTTGAAAACTTCAGGATGCTTAGCAACCATCCATCGTGACCCGAATAAAGAACCTGCTTCTTCATCGGCGAAAAATGCCAGAACAATATTGCGTGCAGGTTTGATTCCCTTTCTGGCCCACATACGAAAAATCGCAATAATCATGGCATCCATATTTTTCATATCGACTGCGCCACGACCCCAAATCATTCCATCCTTAATTTCGGCGGAGAATGGATCCACACTCCAGTCATCAGCGTTTGCTGGCACAACATCTAAATGACCATGAACTACTAAACCTGGACGTTTTTCATCCACGCCTTTGATGTGTGCAATGACGTTGCAACGCCCTGGGGCAGATTCGAATATTTCAGAATCAATACCTGCTTCAAGCAATAATTCAACAACCTTTGCGGCGACGGCTGCTTCATTACCTTTGCCATCGCCATAATTGACACTTGGAATACGAATCAAAGTTTGGCAAATCGAGATTGCATCCGAATGCAATTCTGCGCGCTCAGCATCTGATAATTCACTCTTGGTCATATGCGTAGTCTCTCGCAGAAAATTCTCTTTTGCTTCCCTTCGGAGCCATTGCTATCGTTGGGTTCTTACTCGTCCGGGTGGCGGAATTGGCAGACGCGCTAGCTTGAGGTGCTAGTGCCCGCAAGGGCTTCGGGGTTCAAGTCCCCGTTCGGACACAAAAATATGAAACTATCAGCATCGTGAAACTAGACGATGCCCTATCCCTCATCAGGCAGATCCCGGATTTTCCGCTACCCGGAATACTATTTCACGACATAACACCGCTTCTAGGAAATTCAAAAGCGTTTAAAACAATCATCGAAGAGATGTCCAAAGGTGAATTTGGTCTTGATTATGTGGCCGGAATGGAAGCAAGAGGATTTATCTTTGCTTCGGCTCTATCTAATCACATCAACATAGGATTCATTCCAATTAGAAAAATGGGAAAATTACCTTCTGATACATACCAAGAAAACTATGGGCTCGAATATGGCTCCGATACTCTAGAAATACATAAAGATTCATGCGCTCCCGATAGGAAAGTTTTGATAGTAGATGATGTTCTCGCTACCGGAGGCACTGCTAGTGCAGCAATAAAACTAGTTGAAAAAACAGGAGCAACAGTTTCTAAACTAGTTTTTCTCTTGGAGATAGAATCGTTAAAAGGCAGAGAAAAAATACTGTCTGAATTTCCTGAGATGAATATTCGATCTTTGAAAATGATTTAATGCAGAATAATTCAACAGTAAAAATCACGCAAATACAGGGGCTAAGAGCCCTAGCTGCGATGCTCGTAACTCTTTTTCATGCGAAATGGGTAAACGGTGGTTTTATAGGCGTAGATATTTTCTATGTAATAAGCGGTTTCCTCATAACCGGCCTTTTACTCCGGGAAATAGATCGCAGTGGCACCATCAATTTCAAAGAGTTTTACTCCAGGCGTTTCAAAAGATTGCTTCCAACTTCTTTTTTCGTCCTAGCAATAACTGCAGTGGTTTCCTGGATGTTGATTCCGGCCACTATGCGAACTTCACTGGGACGAGATGTTATAGCTGCAAGTTTGTATGTTTCAAACTATCTCTTTGCATGGTGGCAGGCTGATTATCAAAATTTGGACGCCACTCCATCACCTGTAATTCACTACTGGTCTTTAGCTGTCGAAGAGCAGTTTTATTTAGTCTGGCCTCTGTTGATCCTGCTTTTTTTCACGCTGGCAAAGTATTTGAAAAACAGAATGGTCCTTACATACCTAGTCGCAATTATAACATTGGCTTCTTTCATTTTTTCAATCTACCAAACAGAAAATTCACCCATTTGGGCTTTTTACTCCTTACCAACAAGAGCTTGGGAACTCGGTTTCGGTGCTTTACTAGTTCTTATTCCGCCATTTAAAACTAGAAAATTCATTGGGCTGATCGGTTTTGTCTTATTGGCAATCAGTGCATTTATATTCAATGAAAGCACACCATTTCCAGGACTCAACGCAGCGCTGCCAGTAATTGGCACTGTTTTGCTTATTGCAACCATTAATTCATGGCCACCATTTTTAAACGACCTAGCCAATAGTCGTATCTCTCAATGGCTTGGAGAGATTTCTTATCCTCTTTACTTGTGGCATTGGCCATTATTAGTTCTTCCGAGCACATACTTTGCAAGGCCTTTAGAGGTTCATGAGAGATTATTGGCAATAGCTGCAACTATTTTGTTAGCGGATTTAACTCATAGATTTATTGAAGAACCATATCGAAGCAAAAAAATTCTTCCAATTTTAGTGTACAAAAAAGCTGCCTACGTTACGGCAATATCTGTATTCATGGGCGCAATGATTATGTTTACTAATAGCGACAAGATTGATATTTCAGGAATCAAGGGGGCTGTGTCCTTGGCGCAGATCAAAGCGCGTCCACAAATTTACGACGATGGATGTCACGCAAACTACGCACAAACACAATCAGGTAAATGTGAATACGGAAAACTTGATTCAAACAAAACCATGGTTCTCTATGGTGATTCTCATGCGGCTCAATGGTTTCCTGCACTTATCGAAATCGCGAACAGGTCGGGATATAAATTAATATCCCTCACCAAATCAGCTTGTCCTTCAGTAGAAACGGTCCGCAGGGATCAGGGTGGGTTCAAAATGTCGCGCTGTGTCCAATGGCGAGAAAATACGATAAAACGAATTCAAGGTATAAAACCAGATGTGTTAGTCATGAGCAGCTTCCAATATTTCGCTCAGCCCCCACAATTCAAAGATCGCACCCAATGGTGGAATGAAGGACAAAGAAAACTACTGAACCAAGTTAAAAATTCATCACCACATTTGATCTATATAACCGACACTCCGCACCCTACCCGCGACATACCAGCATGTTTATCTAACTATTCAATTTCAGAATGTAATACCTCAGAGCGAAGCAAGAATTTATCAATACCAGGATTTAAAGTTATTGATCCTAATCCTTGGCTCTGCTCTAACGTTTGCCCTGCAGTAAAAGATGGAGTAGTTGCATATCGAGATGCATCACACATTTCCGTAGATATTTCTCTTGCGCTGATTCCAAGGCTTACACAAGCCCTACGCGATCAAGGTATCAATCTCTAGTTTAAGTGCTGTTTCAAACCTGCATAAATTTCTCGACAATGGCAAGATAGCCCCGTGGCCGAACTCATTTACTACTGCGGAACAATGGATAGCGGAAAATCGACGCTAGCCCTGCAAACCGCCCATAACCATCAGAGTCGCGGACGAACAGGGTTGATATTCACATCACAAGATCGCGCTGGATCCGGTGTGATCTCATCTCGCCTAGGTTTACAAAGTCCTGCCATCGAAGTTTCACCTGAACTTGATTTGCACAAATACGTCGTTGATAAATTGTCCCAAGGTAATCGAATTGATTACATAATTTGTGATGAAGCACAATTTTATGTCCCGCAGCAAATCGAACAATTAGCCAAGATTGTCGATGGTTTAGGTATAGACGTTTACGCTTTTGGAATTCTCTCCGATTTTAGAACAAAACTCTTTCCCGGCTCAGCGCGGCTCGTCGAGTTAGCTGATCGAGTCAACACTTTGCAAGTAGAAGCCCTTTGCTGGTGTGGCGCTCGTGCAACACACAATGCACGAACAGTTGACGGAACCATGGTCACACAAGGTGAACAAGTTGTGGTCGGCGATGTAGCACCCGGCCAAGAAATTGCATACGAAGTACTTTGCAGACGTCATCACATGAGAGAAGTAACAGCGCGTTCATCTAAAGCTGCACACGTTTCAACCGATCCACTCCCATTTACCTAAAGAAGGAAATTCATGAAATCACGCGGACTAGCAGTAGAGAGCGCAACATCACCTTTAAAAACCTTTGAATTCGATCGACGCGAACTCGGCGCCAATGATGTTGCGCTAGATGTGAAATTTACTGGCATATGCCACTCAGATATTCATACTGCTCGAGGCGAATGGGGTTCGGTTTACTATCCATTGGTCCCAGGCCATGAAATTGCCGGCGTGGTTACTTCAGTCGGCGCATCTGTAACCAAATTCAAAAATGGAGATCTCATTGGAGTCGGAGTATTCGTAGATTCATGCCGTAATTGCGAAAACTGCTCACAAGGTTTGCAACAATATTGCTTAGAGGGAATGACTGGCACATATAACAGTCTTGAAAGAAAAAGTGGCGAACAAACCCGCGGTGGATATTCAAACAATTTTGTAATAAATGAAGATTACGCAGTTCACATTCCAAAGAATTTAGCCTTAGAAGGAGTGGCTCCGCTTCTATGCGCTGGAATTACTCTGTACTCGCCCATTAAACACTTTAATGTCGGACCAAAAACTAAAGTTGCAGTGATGGGACTCGGTGGGTTAGGCCACATGGGTGTTAAATTCGCAGTTGCAATGGGGGCAGAAGTTACTGTCCTTTCGCATTCTGCCGAGAAAAAATCAGATGCTCTAAAAATGGGAGCACATCATTTTGTCTGTACCAAGGATGAAGGCGCTCTGTCCTCATTGAAGAAAACTTTTGACATTATTCTCAATACAGTCAGTGCGGAATTAGATATAAATGAATACCTACAAACCTTAAAACTTGATGGCACTTTGGTAATCATTGGACTCCCTGGAAAACCTTACGCTGTGCATGCCGGTGTGATGCTAGAGGGACGTCGCTCTATGACAGGGTCAATGATTGGTGGCGTTTCAGAGCTGCAAGAAATGTTGAATTTTTGTGGGGATAAAAACATAGTTAGTGATGTTGAGGTTATCAAAGCGGATTACGCCAACACCGCTTACGACCGCACCGTTGCTAGTGATGTGAAATATAGATTTGTTATTGATGCAAGCTCATTTTAAACTAAAAAACTATTGAGCATATAAACAAAGAGTGGCGCAATCGCTAGAGCTGGAAGAAGGTTTCCAACAGCTACTTCCTTGATGCGCAACAACCGCAAACCAATAGATAGAAGCATTAAGCCGCCAACGATGGTCATGGCATCAATTTGGTATTGAGCCAAGATGCTGCCGAGTGCAAAACCTATAACTGTCCAAACACCTTGATAAATTCCCACCGGAATTGATGATGCTGCCACTCCCCAACCCAAAGAAGCTGCAAAGGCTATGGCAGCAAAAAAGTCGAGAATCGACTTTAAAGATAATTGATCAATGCCGGTACCCATGCCATCGCTAATACTTCCCAAGATAGCTAATGGGCCGATTACGAAGAGCAGTGAAGAAGAGACAAATCCCTCAACGAAAGTTCCTTCTTGAGTGGCTCCGAACTTTCGACGAAGATTCTCTCCTACTTTCTCAAGACGTGTTTCTATCTTGAGAGCTGAACCAATTATTCCGCCTATGAGCAATGAGCCCAAGATGCTAAGAAGAGTCCAACCTTTCGGTAGAGATTGCGAATATTGGTCCGTGAACATGGGAATCACAGCGCTAGCTGCGGCCAAAATAGTTATCAAACCGAGTACATCGGTGATCAATTCTCGTGTTTTAACATTTAAGCGAGAACCTGCAAGAACTCCTACGACGGAACCAGCAATGATTGCTAGGACATTAATTACTGTTCCTAGTCCAATTATCACAATATGTCCCTCACGCAGAAATTGTATCGCGTAGACTGCGTAGATGAGTTCAGAAGCATCCCGCAACTTTTTTTCAGATTTTCTTCGTCCTCATCGAACTATCCCCCAAACTTCGTGGGCTGCTAAACATCGTTGGGATTTATCGATTCCTCGAACAGGAATACTATTCTTCGGATTATTCATCTTTGGTCTAGGCGATTCATTACTGGTTCAAAGCAATACCGGAAATGCTCCATGGACGGTGCTCGCTCAAGGAGTTGCCAATAAATTAGATATTTCAATTGGTGTATCCACTTTTGCTATCAGCACTTTAGTTCTATTGCTATGGATCCCGCTTCGTGAAAAACCAGGTTTTGGAACGATTGCGAATATCGTAATAATCGCAAGTGCAATTCAATTAGGCGTGAACACATTTCCTCTTGCAAATAATTATTTAACTGGAATCTTGATGGATTTTCTTGGAATAGCTTTAGTGGGAATTGGCTCAGCGCTTTACATCACATGCGCACTTGGTCCAGGTCCACGTGATGGCTTAATGACAGCGATTCATAATAGAAGCGGCGTTCGCGTTGGTCGTGTTCGTCTAGGCATTGAAGGCACAGTCCTGATACTCGGAAGCGTCCTGGGAGGCACCGTTGGGCTAGGAACAGCTCTTTTTGCACTCTTTATCGGCCAATCAATCGCTATTTCCTTAGGTGTCGTTTCACGAATCACAAGCACCTCCTAGATACGATTTCCCCATCTTCCTCCGGTCTGTGCGCCGTTATTTCACACGGGGTCGCAAACACCCCCGATAACAAAATCAGGAAGGTTCGTCATGCTCGATAAATACTTCAAAATAACTCAACGTGGTTCAACCCTCGGCCGAGAAATTCGCGGCGGTGTGGTTACTTTCTTCACGATGGCTTACATCGTGGCACTGAATCCACTAATTCTGGCAACAACAGATAGCACCGGAGCATTCATTGGTGGAGGCGATAGAACTAACGCCATCATTATTGTTGCTGCAGGTACCGCACTAATCGCTGGATTACTAACAATGCTTATGGGAGCGGTCGCAAACTTCCCGCTCGCAATAGCAACAGGACTTGGTCTAAATACTTTCGTTGCAGTTTCAATTGCAAAGAATGCAACATGGGCACAAGCAATGGGACTGGTGGTGCTTGAAGGTATTGTGATTCTGATCTTAGTTCTTACCGGATTCCGAATTGCAGTTTTCAAGGCTATTCCTACAGCTCTTAAGGTTGCAATCTCAGTTGGTATTGGTCTATTTATCGCACTCATCGGACTTGTAGATAGCGGCTTCGTTCGCCGTACTCCAAATATCGTCTGGGGAAGCACTAACTCAAAGCCATCAGCTGTTCCATTAGAACTCGGAGATGGCGGCCAACTAGTTGGATGGCCAATAGTTGTTTTTACAGTTGGTTTATTACTAACAATCATTCTCATGGTGAAGAAGATCAAAGGATCGATCCTCATCGGAATTATTACTTCAACAATCCTTGCAGTTATTGTTGAAAGTCAGTTCAAGGTTGGAAACAGTTTCATTAGCCCAACTGAATCAAACTCACGTGGTTGGGGCTTGAATACACCAACGCTTCCAAAGGGTGCTGATGGTTCACTTAACTTCACTGATACTCCACGCTTTGACACACTAGGTCTTGGTTTCGAAGATATTTTCGGAGCCTTTTCTAACCCAAAAACCGGCTTCTTAGCCGCTCTTCTTCTTGTCTTTACTCTCTTGCTAGCTGACTTCTTCGACACAATGGGAACGATGACCGCAATTGGTAACCAAGCAGGATTAACTGATTCAAAGGGCAACGTTGAGGGTGCGAATAAGATTCTTATCGTTGACTCAATTGCAGCAGCTACAGGTGGAGCAGCTGGTATTTCATCAAATACAAGCTACATCGAATCGGCTACAGGTGTCGGAGAAGGCGCTCGTACAGGCTTAGCATCCATCGTTACAGGAATTCTCTTCTTGCTAACAACATTCCTAGCGCCATTAGTTGCAATCATTCCTTACGAAGCAGCAACTCCTGCCTTGATCATCGTAGGTTTCTTGATGATGTCACAGGTAAAGAACATTGAATGGGAAGACATGGGTATTGGTCTTCCAGCTTTCCTTACAATCATCTTGATGCCATTTACCTACAACATCTCTGTTGGTATTGGTGCGGGTTTTGTATCGCACGTAATCATCCGAGTAGTCCAAGGACGTAGTAAAGAAGTACACCCACTTCTGTTCCTTGTAAGCGGACTCTTCATGATCTACTTCTTGTCCTCTCCAATTAATTCCTGGATTGGATAAATAGACTAAAAACAATAGCGCGGGGCTGAGAAGCTCCGCGCTATTGTTTTGTCCAATTAATCATTCTTTTATTCTCGGATGAGAGAATTTCATTCACTGCTGAAAATGGTTTACTTCCAAAAAATCCCTTGTATGCCGATAGCGGACTTGGATGAACACTAATTATTCTCTTCTTCTCAGGAAAATACTTTGCCAACTCTTGTGCCTGATTTCCCCAAAAAATTCCTACTGCGCCTAATTTACCCAACACTTGTGCAACTTCTTCTGTGAATTGATACCACAACGGTTCAACTTTTTTGCTCTTCAAATCTAAAGTTAAACCACGATTTAGTAACATCACTCCTTGATCACTTAAAAAACTTAAATCTCCATTTATTGGGGCGGATCCAATATCGCTAAGCATCTCTGTGTAGATATTTCTTAAAGACTGTGGGATTTTTTTCACATCTTTTCTGACGCTAAAAGCCAAACCCATGGCATGCTCTTCATTCGGATATGGGTCCTGTCCAAATATAACTACGGAAACTTTTTTGGGATCGCAATCAAAAGCTTTGAATATCACCTCTTTGCCAGGCACGCACGCGGAAAAATCAATTTTATTTTCGAGCTTTTCAAGTAAATCCACTGAAGAAGGTAGAACATCTCTCCAACGGGGATCTAGATACTGATTAAGCGCGGGCAAAGAATCGTGAGCTCTCATGCGTGACTTGTATCGGTAATCCGAATACCGCGCTAACGTGTTCGGTTGTGATTACAGATTCAACGGGTCCGCTCACCGCTATTTTCCCTTCTTTGAGCAAAATAGCGTGGGTTGTGCCTATCGGAATTTCTTCAATGTGATGCGTAACTAAAACACTGGCTGGTGCGCTCGGATCATTAGAAAATTGAGCGAAACGGTGAAGCAAATCTTCACGCCCGCCAACATCTAAACCGGCCGTAGGTTCGTCAAGTAAGAGTAATTCTGGATCTGCCATCAGAGCGCGTGCAATTAGGACTCGCTTTTTTTCGCCTGAACTTAAAGTTGAATAACGTCGATCCCCTAGTTCTCGCACGCCGAAAGTTGTTAATAGCGCAACCGCTCTTGATTCATCCCACAAATCATATGTTTCATTCCAACGTCCAATAATTGCGTATGCAGCCGTGAGAACAACGTCTCGTACCAATTCATGTGTTTCAACCATCGCTTCAAGTGATGGCGACGCCAATCCAATACGTGTTCGTAACTCTGATAAATCTACGCGACCTACTTGCTGATCTAAAAGAAAAGCGCTTCCTTTGCTCGGAAAGATTCGAGCCGCTAGAACTCCTAGCAGAGTTGATTTACCAGCTCCATTAGGACCGAGAACAACCCACCGTTCTCCTGTAGCTATACGAAATGAAATAGGGCCGAGTATCTGTTTGCCGTCTCGAATAACACTAACTCCATCTAGAGTCAGAACTGATTGCGAGGTCATAGAGCAAAAAGATAGTGCCTAGATAGCTCTTTCAGGCACTCTCAAGAGTGATTTCGCATATGTAATTGGCGATAATCTATCTCCATGGATAAGAAATCTGAGAACAACGAACGCTTTACAGGGTTAATCCTCTTATCTGGAGTTGACTCCCCCGGCATCTTCAGCGCTCTCTTTTGCGCCCTCGAACCATTTTCAATTAGCGTTTTAGACATTGAGCAGGTTATTAACCGTTCCCGATTAATACTTACTGTTCTGATAGAACTTGATCCAGCGCATGCACAAGCAGTTGAAGAAGATCTAAACCAATGTGCTGAAAAACTCAATGTAGATATTGCAGTTTCCTTCGCTTCTGAAACTATCGAATCTTTTGCCCAGAAAAACAATCTTGTACACATCAGTGCTTCAGCCCAGAAATTAACCCCTGGAACGATTGCGAACCTTGCCTTGAGCATCGCAGAAACGGGCGGCAATATTGAAAGAATCCACCGAAGCGCCTCATCCCCGTCAACCACCATCGAATTCTTTGTTTCAGGGGCTATATCAGAATCATTACGAAGCGCAACTAACTCGTCCGCTCTTAATTCTGGCCTTAACTTAGTGATTCAAGAAAATATTTAAGTTCCAAGAACTAAGTGTTAAAGCCTACAAGCGTGAATATCGGTAACAAGAATGCCGCGCGCTCCTAAATCCCATAACTCATCCATTACGCGATTAGTTTCTTTTCTTAAAACCATGGCTCTTACTGCCACCCATTTTTCATTCTGAAGAGGTGAAATAGTAGGAGACTCTAAACCTGGAGTTATCGCACATGCCGCTTCAGCTTTATCTCGTGGGACATCGTAATCAAGCAGAACATACAAACGAGCTGTGATCACTCCTTGTAAACGTCGCAATAATATTTGAAGAGCAAGGTTGTTCTTCTCTGAATCTCGCGTGATAAGAATAGCTTCACTAACCAGAATTGGTTCTGCGAAAATCTCTAGCCCTGCTTGGCGTAAAGTGTTTCCGGTGCTGACTACATCGGCAATAAGATCGGCAACGCCTAAACGAACACTGCTTTCAACGGCGCCATCAAGACGTACAACGGTTGATTTAATGCCAAGTGAATTCAAATGCGCATTAACCAATCCTGGATACGCACTCGCAACTCTTTTTCCTTCAATATCACTAATTTTCCAATTTTCACCTGAAGGTGCTGCAAAACGGAAAGTAGAACCACCGTAGCCTAGAGATAAAATTTCAACTGCTTCTGCTTCTGAATCGATAAGTAGATCGCGTCCTGTAATCCCAGCTTCCAACTCTCCCGATCCAACATATAAGGCAATATCTCGGGGACGTAGATAATAAAACTCCACTTGATTTTCAATATCGACAAGCACCAAATCTCGACTATCCGTGCGTTGTTTGTAACCAGCTTCTTTTAACACGGCAATTGAATCCTCAGCTAGAGAACCCTTATTAGGGATTGCGATACGTAACATTTTCTCTCCTAAAGATTCTTGTATATGTCTTGAAGGGTTAATCCTCGGGCTAACATCAAAGTTTGAAGATGATAAATCAATTGACTAATTTCAATAGCCAAAGCTTCGTTGTCTTCATGTTCGGCGGCCATCCATACTTC
>BJFT01000016.1 GCA_014190015.1 Actinomycetes bacterium | reverse complement strand
AATATTAATGAAACGACGCAGCGCACCATCTTCTAGTAAGCGTTCAGCTAAACCAGGGTATTGACGATCTAGATCTGAAATAAGAGATTTAAGATCTGCGCCATCAGCAGAAACAACCTTTGCATCCTTTGTGTAGGGACGCAAAATAGTTGGAATTCTTACTTCAATCGCTGCTGTAGTCATGTGCTTATTATTGCTAAAGCGTGCATCTTTCGCCAATTCAAGAATGCCTAGTATTCCTAGAATGAATAGAGGGCTTAATCCAGGATTGTTACGGGTTCTTCTGTGACGTTGCCATCAATTATTCGGTATGAACGAAATTCTGTTGCAGGTGCAATCTCTTCGCGTGTAGAGACTAGAACGTAATGCGCCCCTGGTTCTCCGGCATAGGCGATATCCGTACGAGATGGATACGCCTCTGTCTCTGTATGGGAATGATAGATAACAACTATTTCTTCATCCTTGTCATCAACTTCGCGATAAAGAGCCAATAAGTCTTTTGGATCAAACTCATAAAAAGTTGGTGAATGAGCGGCATTAATCATTGGTTTTAACCGCTCTGGCGTATCGGTACCGATTGGTCCAAGAATTACTCCGCATGCTTCGTCTGGATATTCAGCGCGCGATTGCTCAAGGATTTGATCAACAATTGCACGCGAGATTGTTAGAGACATGTCAGGATTCTATTCCATCCATGAGCGCTTCAAGTAAATTTCCTTGCAGCCATCCGAGCCAACTGTAAACTCCGTACACGCCGCGCATCGGATCATCGGGTGCTAGCAACTCAAGTTCTTCGTGGCTATTTTTCTCAACATTAAGTCGCACGCCAAGTGCTAGTCGTATGTCGTTTATTCCACCTAGCCATGCGTTAGCTAATTCATGATTGAGCTCGATGCTTCCATCTTCACTGCTCATAAGCATTGTCCTTATGGACATCGCATGTGCTTGTTTCTTTGTTCGCAAAACAGATTCTGTATATCTGCGAAACTCTGCAGCGTCTACGCCATCTGCATAAGCATTTGGTAATAAGCGGAGCAAAACCTCGTCATCAGGTGGGGAATCATGAACAGTAATTCCAACCATCGCAGCTAACGGATCTTGATCATGGTGATCCACGCGTTCTGCCAATAACTCAATAATTTGTTGCGAAAGATTAATTAAAACTTCTTTTTCTGAATCAGAGAATTGCGCAACAAATAACTCTTCTCCATGGCGAGTGAATCCGTGGCTCTGATTCATAATGGTTGATCACCACGTTGCAGCGTTGCCCACAAACCAAACTCATGCAGACGTGCAACATCGTGTTCCATTTCTTCACGAGTGCCTTCGGAAACTACTGCTTTACCTTCGTTATGTACTTTCATCATTAATTCAGTTGCACGTTCGCGTGAATACCCAAACAACTCCATAAAAACATAGGTCACATAATCCATGAGATTTACCGGATCATCCCAAACAATTGTTACCCATGGCCGATCGGTAGAAAAGATCGCGTTGATCTCTTCTTCGATCTTTGACTTGATTTTTACCATTATCGGATGACCACCGTGAATACTTCTGAATCTGCTTGATTCCACTGCGCATCCTTAGCAACACGAACCATGTACTTAGCAAATCCTTTTTGTTCTACTGTCGTTGAAATTGTAAACAGACCATTTACATCGGTGAGAACAGGTGATCCAACAGGTATCCATTTGCCTGCACGTTGTTGTAGCAACTGAAGTGGCACTCCGCTTTGACGTGGCGCAAGCGTTCCAATTATTTGCAGTGGTTGTGAACGCACCGCAGAAACAGGAGCGCTTACAGAAATACGTCGCGTAATTACGACAGAGACTTCAGCTGAGATCGATTCGAGGCGCTCCCACGTTGCATCTGTTCGTGCGCGAATCATCGAACTCTTCGAGAGCAGAAGCGGCACTTGAATAACTCCATCTGCGCCAGTTGTGCTCGTTGCAATCTCCCGCCATTGAGTTTCATTAGCCGCTTTAGTTTCGATTCGAACAAGTAAATTACTTATTGGCAACTTATCTGGTAATTGAAATGAAGCTTTCAATCCGAATATAGATCCAAATTCAAGGGCTGCAGCACTCTCAATTGAACCTGAACTCGATTCTATGGTGCTAATTACTTGATCAGGTGCAATCGCAAGAGCAGCGCTTCTTATCGCTTGAGACGCTGCCATGTCTTCCATTCCAAAAGTCCATTGAGCAACTCCACCGAGTCTGTACTTAGAAACAAATCCAATTCTTGAAGTAAAGCTCCGAGCATCTTGATACCAAGCAGTGCGAGTTGCAGTGCAGGTAGTAGCTAAACCATTTGCCGTTTGACCGCTATAGGTTTTGGAATACGTAAAGTTAACTTCCCCAATTGTTTCGTCATATGTAGGAACAACACCATAACTCTGTGCCAGTGCGGCTGCATCTCTTAATACAAAGGTTGCAGCTTTTGCACCAACTCTTACGACGTTTGCAACTTCTTTTGGACATGTTCCTTCGACTTTAGTGACCCAATCTCGGCCATAACCAGGAATTCCTACATAAACCTTTGATGCGGGCATTACCGAAATTGCATATTTAATTGTTCGCTCAGTCCACGCTAATGGACCAAGTGGTCCTGGTTTAGCAACAGAGAAGTCATACGTCATGATTCGAAGTCGATCAATGAATGGAGCAATCTCAGCCCATGCATAAATAAAATAACCTTTTTGCGCACCCGCTGGGTCATACAAGTAGGGTGTTGAAACAGATAGCAATTTGTTTTTGGACTTAAGAATTCCGCTGAGCTCTTTTACAAATGCAACCCAATGTGGTTTCGTAGAACTCCATGTTGTGTTCTTGTCTACGAATGCAAAACCTTCAAAATCTAAATCAATGCCATCGTAGTTATACTTCATCACAAGTTCCACGATTGCATTGACAACTTGAGTTCTAGAAACTGGGTTAGCAAGTAGTTTTGATAAAACCAATTCACTTGTTCCATCAGTTATTGTCGGAATAATTGTAAATCCAGCGCTGCGCAAGGTTGCAATCGGTCTATCAATTGGAACACTTGGATTAGCTGGGGCATACAAGTCTGTAACAACTGGAAGTTTCTTTGCCCCGTTGTATTTCAGTGTGTACCAAAATGGCATTACTTCACGGATGATGTCCACGTTCGCAAGAACAGCTGGCAGAGATCTGCTCATTGAGTAATAAGGAATCCAACCCGTCAAAACTTTCCGAGGTTGTGTACTCGCGCTTACTTGCTGCGTAAATGCGACCATGTTTGCTATTACTAAAAGTATTGCGAGAAATGGTCTCAGTTTTTTCATGTCACTTTTCTTCAGGCGCTTCGCGCAATCCGTCATGAATCTCTTTGCAAGCAGGACAGATTGGATATTTCTGCGGGTCGCGAGATGGAATCCATTTCTTGCCACACAACGCTTTGACAGATTTTCCAGTAACCGCTGATTCAACGATTTTCTCTTTTTTCACATAATGTGAAAATCGATCATGACCGCCATCATCTTCTTCTAATTCTGGACGTGTGAGCAGATCTGTATCGGATGCAGTATCGCTTCCGCGTCTAAAAATACCCATGAGCACACCTTACCGTGAGGGTAGAATTCATCAGATGAAAGACTTATTGCGCACCGAACATTTAACGCGCGACGACGTTGAGTTGTTGCTCGATACTGCTGCGCAATTTGCTGCCGAGCCACTTCGTTCTAAAGAAGCATTGGCCCATAAGAGTGTGGCTATCTACATGACAAAGCCTTCTACTCGCACACGGCTTGCATCACAAACTGCGGTCGCTCACTTAGGTGGTTCTCCAATTGTTTTGCGCGGAGAAGATCTACAACTTGGTCGCGGTGAATCAATTGCCGATACTGCAAGAATCTTTAGCGGATATTGCGATGCAATCATTATTAGAACTTTTGCTCAATCAGATGTTGATGAACTTGGAAAATACTCATCAATTCCCGTAATTAATGCGTTAACTGATGATGACCATCCAACTCAACTATTGGCTGACTGGCTAACTATTCGTGAAACTTTTGGCAAAGATGTTTCTGGTCGTAAGTTTGTTTACTTAGGCGATGGAAATAACATGGCGCACTCATGGTTGATCATGGGAGCAATCATGGGAGCGCACGTTGTTGCCGCAACTCCAGAAGGTAAATGGGCACCAAGTGCTGATGCAATTGCAACTGCGCAAAAGATTGCCGCTAAGACTGGCGCAACAATTGAAGTAACCCACGATGCACAAAGCGCCGCCAAAGATGCCAGTGTTTTGTACACGGATGTGTGGATGTCAATGGGTGATCCTGAATCAGAGAAGAGCGAAAAAATTGGAGCGCTAGCACCTTTTGCTGTAACTGATGCATTAATGGAAAAGACTTCTAAGGATTCAATATTTATGCACTGTCTTCCCGCGCATCGCGGTGAAGAAGTTATGGCATCTGTCATTGATGGACCAAAATCGGTCATCTGGCGCGAAGCATTTCATCGCAGGACCACTATTCAATCCCTTTTGTTTCATTTAACACGTGGTGAAATCAAGGGTTCGCTCTAGCCACTCCGTTACAAAAGTATTAGGTTTACCTCATGCGAATAGCCGTACCTAAAGAAATCCGTGAGGGAGAAAAGCGCGTAGCGCTCGTTCCAGACATCATCAACAAATTAACTCGATTGGGTTATGAAGTCGCCATCGAATCTGGTGCAGGAACACACTCGCAAGCAACCGACGAAGATTTCAAGAGTGCAGGTGCATCAGTAGTAAATGGTGATGTTCTAAAGGATGCCGATGTTGTTCTCAGCGTTTCACCACTTACTCCAGCGCAGATGTCTTCCCTTAAAAAGGGTGCGCTGACTATTTCTTTCCTATCTCCTGTAACTGCCGTTGATTCAATTGACGCAGCAGCTAGTGCGGGCGTAACAGCGTTTTCACTTGAATTAGTGCCACGTATTTCACGCGCACAATCTATGGACGCGCTCACTTCGCAGGCACTCTGCGCTGGTTATCGCGCTGTATTAGTTGGCGCAGAAATGTCACCACGATTCTTTCCACTATTAATGACAGCAGCCGGAACTGTTACGCCTGCACAAGTTCTTGTACTGGGCGCAGGTGTTGCTGGCTTGCAAGCAATTGCAACAGCCCGCAGATTAGGCGCGGTTGTTTCCGCGTATGACGTTCGCCCATCTTCTGCTGATGAAGTTAAATCAATGGGTGCAACATTTATTGATCTTGAATTAGAAGCACTTGAAGGTGCTGGCGGTTATGCACGCGAAATGACTCCAGAGCGTGCAGCCAAGCAACGTGAATTATTAACTCCATACATTGCTAAGTCGCACGTTGTTATTACAACCGCTGCTGTACCTGGGCGACAAGCACCGCAGTTAATGACACAAGCGATGGTCGATGCAATGGGACCCGGAGCAATCATCGTTGATCTTGCCGCAGAAACTGGCGGAAACGTTGAGGGATCTAAACCAGGTGAAGTTGTAGTTACAAAAAATGGTGTGCGCATCTGGGGCGGTAAAGATGTACCAAGCCAGTTGCCATTTCACGCATCTAGTTTGTACTCACGAAACGTTGTAAATCTTCTAACGCTTCTAACAAAGCCAGCCGCAGAAGGAAGTGCTCTCTCGTTAAATCTTGATTTTGAGGATGAAATTATTAATGGTGCAGCCGTTACACATGCAGGAGCTAAGCGAAATGGAGGCGCAAAATAATGGAACCGATTGCAATCATTTCGATCTTCGTTCTTGCGGTGTTCGTAGGATTTGAAGTTGTATCTAAAGTTTCATCCACCTTGCACACTCCATTGATGAGCGGTGCTAACGCTATTCACGGTGTGATTTTGGTAGGTGCAATCATCGTTGCAGACCACAGTAAAACTAATCTTGAATTAGGACTCGCAGTTGCTGCAATCATCCTGGCCACAATCAATATGGTGGGCGGATTTGTCGTAACCGATCGCATGCTCGAAATGTTTAAGCCAAAGAAGGGCGGTGAGAACAAATGAGTTATTTCGTATATAGCTTGATTGGTCTTGCTGCCGGAGTCTGTTTCATTCTTGCTCTTAAGGGCCTATCAACACCAAAGACTGCTCGTCGCGGAAACATGATTGGTGCAATTGGCGCAACGATTGCAACTGTAGTTGTCTTCTTTTACTCCAAAGATGGAGAGTCTCTTCCACTTAATAACCTAGGTTGGATTCTGGGCGCAATAGCAGTTGGTGTAGTTATTGGTGTTCCTGCTGCACGCAAAGTTCAGATGACACAGATGCCACAACTCGTTGCACTATTTAATGGTGTGGGCGGTGGCGCTGCTGCACTTGTAGCCATTGTTGAATATTTAAATCTTGGTGAAACAGCAAGCACTCCAGTAGTTATCGCGACTGTTTTCACCGTAATTGTTGGCTGTGTTTCATTTAGCGGTTCGATTATTACATTCTTAAAGCTTCAAGAGCTTATGACTACTCGCCCAGTTGTCTTCCCAGGCGGGCGCTTTGTTATTGCTGGAACACTTGCTACAACACTCGCTGCAGCGGTTTGGGTTGTTATTGAACTCGGTACAAATCCGCTATTAATTCTTGCGGCTCTCTCACTGCTATTTGGTGTTCTCTTCGTACTTCCTGTTGGTGGCGCAGACGTTCCAATTGTTATTTCACTACTTAACGCATTTACTGGTTTAACAGTTGCTGCAAGTGGTTACGTTCTAGATTCAACTCTGCTGATTATTGCTGGAACACTCGTTGGTGCATCCGGAACAATCTTGACTCGTTTAATGGCAGAAGCGATGGGTCGCTCACTCTTTGGAACTCTCTTCGGTGCATTTACTGCAAAGCAACAAGAAGCAACTGGCGCTGCAGAAGATCGCCCTGTTCGTTCTGGTTCACCTGATGACGTTGCAATCTTGCTTAACTATGCACGTCGCGTAGTTATTGTTCCGGGCTTTGGTTTAGCTGTTGCTCAAGCACAACACACAGTTCGCGAATTAGCGGATCTAATGTTGGCTAAGGGCATTGATGTTGCATATGGAATCCACCCAGTTGCAGGTCGCATGCCGGGACACATGAACGTATTGCTAGCGGAGGCAAACGTTCCATATGACCAATTAGCCGAAATGGAAGAAGTAAACCCAACATTTGCTCAGACCGATGTTGCAATTGTTATTGGTGCAAATGACGTTGTTAATCCAGCGGCGCAAACAACTCCAGGTTGCCCAATTTATGGAATGCCTATTCTTGAAGTTGCT
This sequence comes from Actinomycetes bacterium, assembly GCA_014190015.1. Lineage (GTDB taxonomy): Bacteria > Actinomycetota > Actinomycetes > Nanopelagicales > Nanopelagicaceae > Planktophila. Next base: position 18,636 of record BJFT01000016.1, on the reverse strand, counting down.
AATGCAGCGAACATTATTTTCCTGAAGCGCTCAATGCGCCCAGGTTTTGCTGGTATTGAAAACGAACTGCTCTTTGATCCAAAGACAATGCTTCTCTTTGGAGATGCAAAGGCTTCGCTAACCAAGGTTGTTTCCGCGCTTAAGAACCTCTAATTTTCTCAAGTTGCAGGTAGTTGAAAGTTCAACTATTCTCGGCTTATTGAAATAAGGAGTTGAAATGCCAGCAGTTACCGTTAGCGATATAACAATTCTGCCTCGAGTTATTGAGGCACCAGGATCGCGCGCGCGAACAGTTAAGAGCATTACAACAGCTCCACAAGGTTTTGAAGGCGAAGGTTTTCCTGTGCGTCGTGCATTTGCCGGCGTTGATATGACAGAACTCGATCCATTTATTCACTTAGATCAAATGGGCGAAGTTGAATACGCACCGGGAGAACCAAAGGGAACTCCATGGCATCCACATCGCGGTTTTGAAACTGTTACATACATTATTGATGGAATCTTTGATCACTATGACAACAATGGTGGCGGCGGAACAATTCAAAATGGTGACACACAATGGATGACTGCTGGTGCAGGAATTTTGCACATCGAAACTCCCCCAGAGCATTTAGTCATGAGTGGTGGCTTGTTCCACGGATTTCAATTATGGGTAAATCTTCCAGCTGCTAAAAAGTGGTCACCACCTGCATATCAAGATCTACGTGCAAGTGAAGTGGCACTTCTTGCGTCCCACGATGGCGGTGCATTGATTCGCGTTATTGCTGGCGAAATTGATGGACACAAAGGTCCAGGATCAACACAGACTCCAATCACATTGGTGCATGCAACTGTTCAACCAGGTGCTGAACTTCGACTTCCGTGGCGCAAGGATTACAACGCACTTGTGTACACATTGGCAGGACATGGTTTTGTTGGAGAAGAATCTCGCCCAGTTCAGATGGGACAACTTACTGTTTTCGGTGAGGGAGATACTTTGGTTATTCGCGCTGCCAATCAACAAGAAACTCGTTCACCTGAATTAGAACTATTTATTCTTGGCGGACAACCAATTAAAGAACCTGTTGCGTGGATGGGTCCATTCGTTATGAATACCAAGCGCGAAGTTCTGCAGGCTTTTGAAGACTTCCAAAAAGGTTTGTTAGGAACTGTTCCGGCTATTCATAAATCAGAGCGCCCAGTTAATCGCTCTGGTGAAGGTCATAAGTTAGGTAACTCAGCACACAAAGCAGAAGATGTTTTAAACGTGCATGGTGCGCCTACTGAAATTGTAGAAGAGTAAAACTAGCCAATCATTTCGGAGTCGTATGCACGATTGCTATCGTGAATACAGCTCTTGCTTACATCAATCTTTGAACAATCTTCGCAGAGCAAAACTAATTCGTGGCACGCTTTTCGTGCGCAGTTATAGAACTGTTTAGTTGGTGCATTACAGCTTTCGCACTCGCCAATAACTTTTGTCTTAGAAGAGAAATCGATAGCCATGCGAGCATCGAATGTATAGAGCGAGCCTTCCCACAGACCTTTGTCGCCGTACTTTTTGCCGTACTTAACGATTCCACCTTCGATTTGGTAAACCTCTTTAAAACCATTGTCGACCATGACCGCTGAGAGAATTTCGCAACGGATTCCGCCAGTGCAATATGTAACAACTGGCTTGTCCTTTAAGTGATCGTACTTTCCACTCTTGATTTCTTCTACGAAATCACGTGATGTTGTTACGTCAGGAATAACTGCGTTCTTAAACTTTCCAATTTTTGCTTCGAATGCGTTACGACCATCAAAGAAGACAACTTCATCGCCACGTTCTTCAACGAGCTTTTGAACATCGTATGGCTTGAGATGTTTTCCGCCACCGACAACGCCTTCTTCATTTACTTTAATAACTGAAGGATCACCAAATGCTACGAGTTCATCTTTAACGCGAACGGCTAGTCGTGGGAATTCATTTCCAGTTCCATCTGACCATTTGAAATCTATTTTTTTAAATCCTGGGTATTTCTTAGTGCGCGCAACATATTTCTTAAGGGATTCCATATCTCCGCCAACTGTTCCGTTGATTCCGTGGCGAGAGATGAGAATGCGACCTTTAATTCCAAGGGATTCGCAGAGAGTTAGTTGCCATAAGCGCACAGCAGCAGTGTCTTCGATAGGCGTAAAGCCGTAATAGAGAAGTACTTTCTGTGGTTCCACACGCCAATCTTAACCGCTGGCGGGGGCTTTAAAAAACGCCGTTACTCGCAGGCGACGCCATCTTTATCGCGATCCAGCGCCTTGTTGAGGGCGTACAAGGTTTTATCTTTGGAACGAACGATAGGTGTGGCACCTGCAGCACGCGCCTTTGCACACGTTGAATACTTAACAGCTTTCTTAACTTTCGGTGCAGGATTTGATGCAGGTGTTGGTTCAGCAACTGATTGTGTTGGAGTCGGCGCAGGTGTTGGCGAGACAAGAGTTATTGGATTAATCCCAGCAGTAAGTGCATATGCAGGAAGTGAAAATGCAGTGATAGAAGTGATATTGCATTGGGCAACGAGTGATGTAAGTGCGTTGGCTTCTGCCGAATCTACAGTGAGTGAATATCGCACCTTGATTGCAATCCAATTAGAAACATACGTGCATTTGTTCTCTGGTGGCATCCATGTACTGGGATCTTGATCACCCTTTTGACGATTAAGAGATGCGGTAACTGCGATGAGTGCACGAGGATCGGTTAAGTCATTTGCGAAAGCTTCGCGTTGTGCAGGCGACCATTTCCATGCACCAGATCTCCATGCTTCAGAGAGCGGAACCATGTGGTCAATATCTAATGTTGAGTAATCAGTTGTGGCTAATGCGTCATAGGAGCTAATCCATTTGCCGCCGTTTAAAACACAGCCACTACTTAACTTCGGTAATACAACTGCCTCTTGAATTAAAACTTCTTTGCGAGTATCGCAACGATCTTTATCGGCATCAATCCAATGTTTAAAGAGAGATCTTTCGTAACCAGAGAGTTGGTCTGCAGCAACAGTGAGAGGCAGATCAAATGCTTGCGCGGCGGGGGCTGTGAGCGCGCTGAAGGCTGTGGTGGTTGCTAACAAAGTTGTGCTGGCTAATAGATAGGCAAAAGCCTTTGCGCGCAGTGTCTTCTCGTACACAGATGCGCTGCGCTCGGAAACGATGAGCTCGGAAACGCTGCGCTCGGATACGTTCAACGCTCGTTCGTTACTTAACTGGCTAGCTCTCATGATGGCGATAACTCTAGTTTGAACATGGGGATAACTTCCACACTCTGTCAGTGCGCCTAGTGATAGTTCACACATGCGCACACAACTTGTCTCCCGATTACTTGCTGCTGCGCCTGGCATTGACACCCTGACATCACTAAATGCAATCAATCCATTCGATCTTCCTGCTGCTGCGCGCATTGATTATTTATCCGCACTCGAGCGACAAATCAGTTGGCTGCAAGCGATAATGCAACGCGCAATCGTTGCAGTTGCTGGTGAAGAAGGCAGCAAGAGCGAAGATATGTTTACCGGCGTTGATGACGCCGAACGAGAAGATGTAGCAACAGCGCTTCGCATGTCAACCGGTACAGCTCAAATTCGTATCGATGTTGCGCGCACTCTTGTTAACCACTTACCGAATGTTTGTTCAGCCTTGGCGATGGGCGAAATTTCACCTGCGCACGCAACAGTTATTGCTCGCGAAAGTGCTTCGGCGATTCGAGATGGAATGGGTCCAGCGCATATCTATTCCATAGAACAGAGTGCGCTTGCTTATGCAGAGTTTCACACGCCAACACAGGTTGCAAACAAAGTGCGCACAACAATCGCTAAATTAGCGCCAGAACCATTCGAAGAAATAGCCGAACGTGCACGTGATACACGGCGGGTTTCTTGCTTTAGAGAAGTAGATGGACTCTCCACAATCGTTGCGATTCTGCCGGCAGAAGATGCGCAGATTGTTATGAAAGCGATTGAGAACTTCATTCATGCACAGGTTGCTAATGAGTCAATTACATTGACTGCACAAGGCGTCAGGGGTGCCGATGCTGGTGTCGGCGCTGTTAATGGTGGCGCTGGTGTTAATGGTGGCGCTGGTGTTAATGGTGGCGCTGGTGTTGATTTCGTAAACGATTCAGAAGTACAACCTGGGCAACATCGTTCAATGGATATGAAACGTGCGGATGCACTAACAAGTATTGCGGCGTGGTCACTTCAACAGAGCACAGTCGATGTAAAACTTCATCGCAGACCAGTAACAGTAAATGTCACAATTGATTTACCAACGCTTCTCGGACTTGCAGAAAATCCAGGACAACTTGCTGGATACGGTGCAATTCCCGCATCTGTTGCCCGCGCATTGGCATCTGATGGAAAGTGGCAACGATTTATCACTGATCCGCAAACTGGAACACTTCTAGATTTTGGTCGTGAAAGTTACGAACCTCCGCAAGCACTCGTTGATTTTCTAATTGCGCGAGATCGAACTTGTAGATTTCCTGGTTGCCGACAATCGGCAGCTCGAGCAGATTTGGATCACGCAAAAAGTTGGGAAAGTGGTGGTGAAACATCGGTTGCAAATCTTGGAGCGCTTTGTCGAAGACATCATCGATTGAAAACTCATGGTGGTTGGAAATTAAAGTCTCACTCCGATGGTGCATGCACATGGACTTCTCCACTTGGAAAAATTTATGAAGTGCCCGCAAGACCAATGCTTGAAGCTATTTAATTAGTAATTGATCGGTTAAGCGCGTCCCATGCTTGAAGCTATATGAAGATTGATGGATCGGTTAAGCGCGTCCCATGCTTGAATTTAGCGAGAACGCGGAACTTTGATGCGCAATGAATTGGTTACAACGAACAAACTAGATAGCGCCATGGCACCTGCTGCATACATTGGCGATAACAAACCGAGTGCTGCAATTGGAATACCGACGATGTTGTATGCGAAGGCCCAACCTAGGTTTACGCGAATAGTTCTAAGGGTTCGCTTCGAAAGTTTTAGTGCATCGAGTACTGCAGCTAGGTCAGTGCGCATCAGTGTGATGTCAGCGCTGGAAACAGCAACATCTGTACCTGTTCCCATTGCGATGCTTACATCAGCACCAACTAGCGCCGCTGCATCATTAATGCCATCGCCAACCATTACAACTGTGTGTGACTGACTCTGTAATTCACGAATCTTTGTAAGTTTTCCTTGAGGTAGCGCACCAGAGAAAACATGGCCGCTTTCAATTCCTACTTGCTTAGCAATTGATTGAGCTGCATCCTCTGAATCTCCAGTTAACAACCAAGGCGTAATTCCAGCGCTCTTCAACTTCGCAATTGTCTCTGCCGCATCAGATTTAAGTTCATCTCCGACTGCAAATACAGCGAGTGCAACTCCATCCCACGCTAATACTGAAACGCTTAAGCCTGCATCGTGTCCACGTTCCACTGCGGCTGCAATAAGTGGGTGAAAATTCGTTGTGCTGTGAGCAACAGCAGCGGGTGAACCAATTAATACAACTGGTGAGTGCGTTCCAAGATTTACACGACCAGCAGCTCCTGATCCAGGTGTCACCTGAAATTCAGAAACGGATGTGGATTTGATTCCTTGTGCTGAGATGAATTCACGAATGCTCAGTGCAATTGGATGGTTGTTTTGTTCTTCAATTGAGAGAGCAGTGGAAAGAATTGTTGCTTCGCGAAGAAGCGGTTCAAAAGAAGCGCCGAGTAAGGCACCCGCATCGGTTGCGATTGTTACTTCATGAACTTTCATCGCACCTGTTGTGAGCGTGCCGGTCTTATCTAAAACAATTGTGTCTACCTTGCGAGCAACTTCAAGCACACGAGGATTTCGAATAATGATTCCGCGTTGAGCACCGCGACCTGATGCAACGAGTAAAGCAACTGGTGTTGCGAGTCCTAGTGCGCATGGGCAAGCAATAACAATTACTGCAATAGCGGTGGCAATTGATTCTGATAACGAATACCCGTTGTACCAAAGCACGCCAAATGTTGCCAAAGCAATCACAGTAACAATTGGAACAAAGACAGCGCTAATTCGATCAGCTAGACGAGCAATCGGAGCCTTGGTGCTCTGTGCTTCCATAACCATTGAAGTAATACGTGCGTATTCAGTATCACGACCGACACGAGTTGCACGAACAATTAGGCGACCATTTGTATTTACCGAACTACCAATTACACGGTCGCCAGGACCAACTGTTAGTGGAAGTGATTCTCCTGTAATTAATGAGTTATCAACTGAACTGTTACCAGAGACAACAACTCCATCAGTTGCAACACGATCTCCAGGTGCAACAACAAACTCATCGCCAATTTCTAAATTCTCAACCGGAATAAGAACCGTTAATCCCCCGCGAATAACACTTACTTCTTTAACATTTAGAGCTAAGAGCGCAGAGAGTGCACTGCTTGCGCGACGTTTTGCACGCGTTTCAAGGAATCTTCCGAGAATGACAAAAGTGACAACACCGGCGGCAACTTCTGTGTAAACATCACCATTGCCTGTTGCGTTTGCATATATCGACCAACCGAAGGCGGTGAGTGAACCCAGTGAAATTAAGTTATCCATCGTTGGGTGTAAGAGATTACGAAGTGCTGCGCGATGAATTGGCCATGCGACCAAGAGCACAACTGGCGCGCTAAGTGCAATTACCAGCCAAGCAGTTGGTGAATACAACGGAGGCAGAATTCGAAGATCTTCAAGTGTTTGCAAAATTCTGGCATCTATCTGTTCATGCCATGCCATCGTCATTGATATTGCAATGGCTGGAACAGAGAAGAGAAGAGCGAAGAACAGTGCAACCGCAGATCGCTTGCTATGTAGCGCAAATTGATTTGAATCGCCTAGTAATTGAGCAGAATATCCAGCGCCTTTAACTGTTGCGATTAACTTCTTAGTTGAAATCTCAGCTGGAGCCAAAATATGCGCAGTTTCACTTGCATAGTTAACAGTTGCACTAACGCCATCTAAATTATTAAGTGCACGTTCAATTGTGTTTACACACGCACTGCACGTCATTCCCTCTAATTTGAGGGTGCGAGTTTCCAGTGCGCGCTTAGTCATTTAAGTATCCACTCAATGCACGAGTGACCGCGCCGCTCATTACGCCGCTCATTAAGTTGCTCATCCGCTTGGCCATTATTTAACACGCAGCGCATCGAGTACGTGTTGATGAAGAATTGTGTTTGTCGAAAGTCCACTTCCGTGACCAGGTCCATCGACGCCATCGATACTTGAAAAACGCCCGCCTGCTTCTGTGACAATGATTGAAATTGCAGCCATGTCCCAGAGTGCTACGCCAATTTCTAGTGCGACTTCTGCTGCGCCTTCTGCGACCAACATGTGCGCCCAAAAATCTCCGAAGCCACGAGTTCTATTTGCAGAAGCAAGAAGTGACTGAACCTTTGGTAGATACTGGTTCCAGTTATTGAGATCTGAATATGTGATCGATGCATCGTTAATTGTTGAAATACCTGAGACGTGAATCTTCTTTGGTGCAGCGCCGTTAAGTGAAACGTATGCGCCTAAACCAAGGGCAGCATGCCAGCGACGAAATAATGCGGGTGCACTGACTACTCCAACAACAATTTCCTCCGTGCCATCATCATTGCGTTCAATGAGTGCAATGAGAGTCGACCAACTTGGAACTCCGCGCATAAAGTTCTTTGTGCCATCAATTGGATCGATTACCCAATAGCGCTTGGCATCTGTTCCGCTTGTTCCAAACTCTTCGCCAACCAAACCATCTTCCGGACGCTCTTTAGCAAGAATGTCGCGCAGCGATTTTTCAGTTGCTTTGTCTGCATCTGTGACAGGAGTGTTATCTGGTTTTGTTGTGATTACTAAATCCTGAGATTGATAACGAGCCATTGAAATTACGTCGGCCGCATCAGCCATTTTCAGCGCCAGCGCCACATCAGCTTCGCGCGAGTATTGAGTAGCCATCACCTCGTCAGTCTACAACGCGAGGCGGAGTAAGCACACTTGCACACTATTTACTTGCCTCTATTTACTTGCCTCTAATTACTGCGATCACACATTTGGCAGATGTCTGCTCACATACGCATCTAGTTTGTTGTGAATTATTCAGAAGTCAAAGAATCAGCAGTGGAATCAAAGTCCTTGATTTCAAGGAGTGATCGCAAACTTTGTAAGCGTCGCATGCGAGCAACATCGACGGTGCCATTTGGTGCTGCCCATTCGTTAAGTCGGCAACTCTCTTCACTATGTGAACAGCGTGGCATGCATGTTGCGGCGACTTCAGATAAATCACTAAAAGATGCAATGATTTTGTTTGGATCTAAATGTGCCAAACCAAATGCACGAATACCAGGTGTATCAATTGCCCAACCACCTGCAGGATCTAAATCTGGTGAAAGTGGAAGTGCAATCGCACTAGAAGATGTATGACGTCCGCGTCCGGTCACATCATTTACATCGCCAGTAATTCTTCCTGCGTGTGGCACTAAATCATTAATTAGTGTTGATTTACCAACGCCTGAATGGCCAACTAAAACTGAGGTCTTTCCAGCAAGAAGTTCGTGAATGTTTGCAACATCAGATGCGCGATCTGATTTCTTGCTCGATGTAGAAACAATGTGAACACCGAGTGCTCGATACTCTTCAATAAAATCAGGCAGTGGAGCTAAATCTGTTTTTGTCATTAAAAGTATTGGTGAGATGCCTTCATGAAATGCGCAGACTAAGAATCGATCAATAAGCCCGCGACGTGGTTCTGGGTTTGCGGTAGCGGCAACGATTACTAAGTAATCAATGTTTGCAACGATTGTGCGTTCAATTTTTGCAGCATCATCAACAGTTCTGCTCAATGAATTTCTTCGTGGGTTAACGGCAACTATGCGTGCAAGAGATCCTTCGTTCCCGGTTACATCACCAACCAAACTTACGATGTCGCCAACGACCACAGATTTAGGTCCAAGTTCGCGGGATTTCATCGCCGTAACAATTATGCGTTCTTCTGTAATGCATGTGGTTCGCCCACGATCAACAGTTGTTACGAGGGCGCTAATTGCATCATCGTGAGATGGGCGATCTTTAGTACGCGGACGAGTGCTTCGTGCAGGGCGAATTCGTGCATCGCTTTCGTCATAAACGCGTTTGCTCATTGGTGCAATTCTCGCACGAAACTACTTAGCTTTACCATTTCCACTAATTCACGATGGCAGTGAGCACTAAGCGCACTACTGAACCAAGCTCTTCCAGAGTCCAGGGAAATCAGTCAATGTTTTGCGCGTTGTCGCAATGTTTTCAACTTCAATTCCTGGTGTTACTAAACCAATTACGGCACCTGCTGTAGCAAGACGATGGTCTTCGTATGTATGGAAAACACCGGCGCTAAGTGTTGATGGGTCAAAGTGAAGCGCACTGTGCTCTTCTGTAACTTTTCCACCGATTGAATTAATCTCCCGAGTCAGTGCTGCAAGACGATCTGTTTCATGCAAACGCAGATGAGCAATGCCGCGCAAGTGCGAAGGCGAATCAGCGAGTGCTGCAAGGGCTGCAATAGATGGTGTTAGTTCGCCAACATCATGTAAATCAACATCGATACCAACAATCTTTGGTGCATCACGAAGAGCAGATTTTTCTGAATTTGCAGTCAGCGTTAATCCATCTGCGTTAAGTGAAATCTGTGCGCCCATGTCGCGAAGCAGTGTTCGCAATTGATCACCTGGTTGCGTTGTTTTCTGTGGCCAGTCAGCAATAGTTATGGATCCACCGCAGACCATCGCAATAGATAAGAAAGGAGCGGCATTAGATAAATCTGGTTCGATAACCATGTCTTTCCCCTGTAGCGCACCTGGTTCGACGCGCCAAGTTTTCTTAGCCGTATCAACATGAACAGTGGCACCAAAGTCGCGAAGCATTTCAACAGTCATCTCAATGTGAGGCATCGATGGCAATTCACCGCCAATGTGGCGAGCAGTAATTCCATTAACTGTGCTCGGACCAATTAACAATAGTGCTGAGAGAAATTGGCTAGAAGCACTTGCATCGATATCAATTTCCCCACCAGGAATTTTTCCAGTTCCAACTAGTGAAAGTGGCAAGCTGTAACGATTACCGTGATCAATTGAAATACCAAGTTCTTCAAGCGCTTTAATTACTGGACCCAGTGGACGTTCATGAGAACGCGGATCGCCATCGAAAGAGATTGCACCTTGTGCAAGGGCTGCAAGTGGAGGCAAAAAGCGCATCACTGTTCCGGCATTACCAACATCAATTGCAGCAGGTCCCTTCAATGGTGCTGGCGTAATTTTCCACGCCAATTCTTTTGTTGAGTTAGCTGCGCTCTCAACTTCTATCTCTTGCACATCAATACCAAGTTGGCGAAGTCCTGCGACCATTAATTCGCTATCGCGAGAAACAAGTGGTCTGCGCAAAATAGATGGCGATGTTGCTTGGGCTGCAAGGATTAATGCGCGGTTGGTTACTGATTTAGAACCAGGAATTACGACTCGAGCATTGACTGGTTTTGATCCACGAAAAGGCGCAGGCCACATCGCACCATTGGCGCTCTGCGAATTATCTTTTTGTGAATCAGACATATGCATGAGTCTACCGATAACCTGTATCTCTATGTGCGGCCGTTATGCGCAATCGCTGAACACCTCCGAACTGGCAGAAGAGTTCGGCGTTGGTGTGCAGACCCCTGCCGAAGAGTTGCCATCTACTTGGAATATCGCACCGACTAATCCGATTTATATTGTTCGCGCATCCCAAACAATTGCAGAGCAAAGAGAGTTATCAATTGCGTCGTGGGGAATCATGGCTCATTGGCATCAGAGTGAATCAGAAGCACGTGCTTCACAATCACATGCAATAAATGCACGCTCTGAATCCATTCACGAAAAACCAACATTTCGAAATGCATTTAGAACACAGAGATGTTTGGTGCCAGCAGATGGTTATTACGAATGGGCAACTGCACTTGGTAAATACTCACCAAAGCAACCTTTCTACATTTCATCTTCTAAAACTCGTTCGCTTCCAATTGCAGGAATTTGGTCAACTTGGAAGAGCATGGAAGGTGAAATCATTCAAAGTGCTGCAATCATTACGCGAGAAGCAGTTGGAGATTTAGCAACGATTCACAGCCGTATGCCAGTAATGATGCCGCGCGATCGGTGGGATGCATGGCTTGATCCGAGCCAACACGATGTCGAACTTTTAATTTCTCTGATGAATAACCCGCATCCAGATGAAGGTTTGGTTGCTCGTCCCGTTTCTTCAGAAGTAAATCTGGTTCGCAATAACTCCCCCCGTTTAATTGAGCCGATTACTTTGGGCGAACCCGACACTCTCTTCTAGCGCCAGTGCGCGCTTCGCCATGCGCATGAGCGCCACAAAGCGATAGCCTTACGGCGATGTCATCTACTGATTTAGTTAAAGAGAGCGCAGCCGATCGCACCAATCGGTTCGAGCGCGATGCTCTTGCGTTCACAGATCAGTTATATGCAGCTGCGCTTCGTTACACACGAAATCCTGATGACGCACGAGATTTAGTACAAGACACATACTTAAAGGCGTTTACTTCTTTCCACCAATTTGAGCCCGGAACTAATTTAAGAGCGTGGCTCTATCGCATTCTTACAACAACTTTTATTAACACATACAGAAAAGATCAACGTCGCCCACAACTAAGCGCCGGTGAAGTAGAAGATTGGCAATTAGCGGACGCGGCATCACACACAAGTGATCAAGGAAAGTCAGCTGAAGTTGAAGCGTTAGAAAATCTTCCAGATAGCGATATTAAACGCGCGTTACAAGAGATTCCAGAAGAGTTTCGTATCGCTGTTTATTTAGCGGATGTAGAAGGTTTTTCATACAAAGAAATTTCAGAGATCGCCGGTGTCCCAACAGGAACTGTTATGTCTCGATTGCACCGTGGTCGTAAACAACTGCGCGAAAAGTTAACTGAGTACGCAAAAGAACTCGGTTACTCCACAAAGTCCAGCAAAGACGAGGAGGACGCATCATGAGCAATATTCCGCACAATGATTGTGTAGACGTCCTTCAATCCGTCATTCTTTTAGTCGATGGCGAACTCTCCGATTCTGCACAAATTGCGAGCATTGAAGTTCACGTACAGCAATGTCCACAGTGCACTGCCGAAATTGAACACGAAAGAACTGTTCGCTCTCTGATGCAATCAGTGCTGCGTAGATCCTGTAACGAGCGCGCGCCAGAAGAATTACACGAACAGATTCACCAGCAACTTCTCAAACTTTCAATGAGCAGCGCTCCAGATATTGTTCGCGAATTTAGAATGACTGAGATCTCGATTGAAATTAATGAGGATGGCACAATCGAATCTCGCGAAATACATATTGAACACACCGAGGAATACCGCTTCCCTAACGAAGAGGCTTAATTCCTATGTTGGTTCCTGTTGAAGAATTAGTCGGAGCAGTCGCTTTTTCTACGATGATTGTTCGCCCAGGTGACACAGCAGTTGCAATTGGTGTGGGTGATTTACCAGTTTTAGCTAATTCTTTGATTATTAATGCAATGCAGAGTGCTGCTATCGCATCGATTGCTGAACATTTAGAAAATGGCGAATCAACTGTTGAAACTTCTTTGGCACTTGAATTCCACGGAGGAATTGCAATTGGCGGCGAGCTACGAACTTCAGCGAATTGCACTGAAGTAAATGGCCGTGAAATTACATTTATCTGTGAAGCATATGAAGGTGAAAGACTTGTTGCATCTGCTGTAATAAAAAGAACAGCGGTTGAGCGAGTATCTTTCCTAGCCCGAACCGCTGCTCAGTCAATAAAGTCGAGTACTACTTCTTAGTTGCCCAGAAGATTTCTGCAATTTCGTCAATCTTTGCGATCAACTTATCTGCAACAGCAACATCATTTGTGCCCTTTGTGCCAGCTGCGCCAGCAAGTTTTGTTGCATCGTTAAATAGTGTGTGTAATTGAGGATATGCCTCAAAGTGATTTGGCTTGAAGTAGTCAGTCCACAAAACCCATAGGTGCTCTTTTACTTGGTGTGAACGCTCTTCTTTAATTGCAACTGAGCGAGATTTGAAATCTGCATCGCTGCTAGCTGCATACTTTTCCATGCAAGCCTTAACTGAAAGTGCTTCGATCTTTGCTTGTGCTGGATCGTAAACTCCGCAAGGAAGATCGCAGTGTGCAAGTACAACTGTCTTTGGTTGGAACAACTTCATTAGTTTCTCTCCTTCAAGAGCGCTATATCTGTGCCTTCATTCGCGGAATTACGCAAACAACGCCAACAACTTATGTGCAAGACTACTGTTCGTGAGCAAATTTGGCACAGTTAGAGTTTCCGGGCACTCAATGGCCCCAACCTTTAACGATGGGGACTGGTTACTGGTCTGGTACTCCCCAAGCATGCGCATCCACGTGGGCCAACTAATAGTCCTTCGCCGCCCCCTAGATTCGCGAGCCGAAGCAGCTTCCTTATTCATTAAACGCATTGCAGGCATCACTGGATCATTTGTCACTGTGCACGGCGATAACAAAGATGCCAGTACAGATTCACGTCAATGGGGCGATGTTCCCCGAGAAGAAATCATTGGTCGAGTTATTGGTAGGTATCACAAAGGCAAACGAGTTTAAGAATCACAACTCAAGAACTAAAACTTTTGCTACACAGCACTAAATGCACGCCAATGTAAATACTTAGCGAGTAAAAGCTTCCATCAACAACGCTTTTTGTTCTTCTTCATGCAAATGATGATTTCCTGTTGCAGGACTTGCTGTTGCGCGACGAGAAACGCGACGCAATGTACGTCCACCGAATCCCTCACCACCGAATTGTTCTGCAGTACGTAACGCAACAAATGGCCATGGACCTTGATTAGCAGGTTCATCTTGAACCCACAAAAGATTTGCATTTGGATGCTTCGCAGCTTCAGCAGCCATTTCTTTTGCAGGTAGTGGATACAAAAGTTCTAAACGAATGATTGCAGTTGTATCTTCTTTGCGCGCAGCGCGTTCTGCAACAAGATCGTGATAGATGCGACCTGAACAGAAAATAACGCGTGTTGCATTTTGTACGGTGTCATCTGAAATTAACTTCTGGAATTGACCACTTGTGAAATCTTCTAACTTAGAAGCAGCTGCGCGAAGTCGCAACATTGATTTCGGCGTAAAGACAACCATTGGGCGACGAATTGGATTCTTTGCATGCCATCTCAAGAGATGGAAATACGATGCAGGATTAGATGGTTGCGCAACAGTCATATTTCCTTCTGCGCATAGCGCTAAGAAACGTTCGATGCGCGCGGATGAGTGATCTGGTCCTTGTCCTTCATAACCATGTGGCAACAAGAGAACAATTGAAGAACGCTCGCCCCATTTTTGTAAGGCAGATGAGATAAATTCATCAACGATTGTTTGTGCGCCATTAGCAAAGTCACCGAATTGCGCTTCCCACATAACAAGAGCTTCATCGCGGACTACGGAATAGCCATATTCAAAGCCCATAGCTGCATATTCAGAGAGCAACGAATCGATAACAAAGAATTGGCTTTCATCGCTAATCAACGCGCGAAGCGGTGTCCACTCGTTTCCATTCTCTTTATCCACGATTACAGCGTGACGATTACTAAATGTTCCACGACGAGAATCTTGTCCTGCTAAACGAATTGGGCGGCCCTCAAGTAGTAGAGAACCGAATGCGAGTGTTTCACCCATAGACCAGTCGATAGTTCCGTCATTGAGCATTTCAACGCGCTTTTGTAGTTGTGGCAAAAGTTTTGGATGAACATTAAATCCATCTGGTACAGCAATTTGTGTTGCAGCAATCTTCCGAGCAGTTGCTTCGTCAATGCTAGAAACAAGTGTTTCAGGGTTTGCTGCAACAGGTACCTTAAAGTTTGGATCAACTTCTGGTTCGATGTTATGAACTTCAGCAAATACTGCTTCAAGTTGAGCTTGGTATTCGCGAGATAGCTCATCAGCTTGTTCACTCGAAATATCTCCGCGACCAATAAGTGCTTCGGTATAAAGATTACGTGTAGAACGCTTTGCATCAATGAGTTTGTACATCAATGGTTGTGTAAATGATGGCTCGTCACCTTCATTGTGACCACGGCGGCGGTAGCAAACCATGTCGATAACAACATCTTTGTTAAATGCTTGGCGATATTCAAAAGCTAATCGAGCAATGCGCACACACGCTTCTGGGTCATCTCCGTTCACGTGGAACACAGGTGCCTGAATAATCTTTGCCATATCTGTTGAATAACGAGATGTGCGGGAAGCATGTGGCGAAGTTGTAAATCCAACTTGGTTGTTAACAACAATGTGAACTGTTCCACCTGTGCGATAACCAGCTAGTTGCGAAAGTTGGAATGTTTCTGCAACTACACCTTGGCCAGCAAATGCTGCATCACCATGAAGAAGAATTGGAAGAACTGAATAAGCATTCTTCACATTGAGGCGATCTTGCTTTGCGCGCACGATGCCTTCTAATACTGGGTTTGCAGCTTCTAGGTGTGATGGGTTTGCAGCCAAATAAATCTTTGTTTTCGCACCAGATTCTGCGGTGAATACACCTTCAGTACCTAAGTGGTACTTCACATCGCCAGATCCCTGTACTTCATTCTCTCTGTAATGGCCTTCAAACTCTTGGAAAATTTGTCCG
Organism: Actinomycetes bacterium; assembly: GCA_014190015.1. Taxonomy (GTDB): domain Bacteria; phylum Actinomycetota; class Actinomycetes; order Nanopelagicales; family Nanopelagicaceae; genus Planktophila. The sequence goes on along the minus strand of BJFT01000016.1, from coordinate 2,991 downwards.
TATGACTTGCCTGCAATGTTTGCAAGAACGTTAAGACGACCGCGGTGCGGCATGCCAATACATACTTCATCTAGTCCACGTTCTGCGGCACTTGAAATAACAGCATCAAGAATTGGAATTACTGATTCGCCACCTTCAAGTGAGAAGCGCTTTTGTCCAACGAATTTAGTCTGCAAGAATGTTTCAAAAGCTTCTGCGCTATTTAGTTTGCGCAAGATGCGAAGTTGTTCTTCGCGCGGAAATGTTTGTACTCCGACTTCTACGCGCTCTTGAATCCACAAGCGCTCTGCTGGACTTTGAATATACATATATTCGATTCCAACTGTGCGGCAATACGAGTCGCGCAAAATTCCAAGAATCTTGCGAAGCTTCATAAACTTTTCGCCGCCAAATCCACCTGTTGCGAATTCGCGGTCGAGATCCCACAGAGTCAAACCATGGGTAACAATGTCGAGATCTGGGTGTGAACGTTGGCGATATTCGAGTGGATCTGTATCTGCCATGATGTGACCGCGTGTGCGATACGCATGAATTAACTGTTGAACACGAGCAGTCTTATTGATCTCTTCATCTTTAGAGAATTCAAAATCTTGGGCCCAGCGAATAGGTTCGTAAGGAATTCGAATCGCAGCAAAAATATCTTCGTAGAAATTTTCGGCGCCAAGTAACAATTCGTGAATACGACGGAGAAAATCTCCAGATTGTGCGCCTTGAATAATTCGGTGATCGTACGTACTTGTTAGCGTCACAATCTTGCTGATTGCTAAACGAGCCAACGTTTCTTCGCTCGCGCCTAAGAATTCTGCTGGATAATCAAGTGCACCAACGCCAACAATCAGGCCTTGTCCTTGCACCAAACGCGGTACAGAGTGCACGGTTCCGAGCGTTCCTGGGTTAGTAAGTGAAACAGTTGTGCCCGCAAAATCTTCAACAGTGAGTGTGCCTGCGCGTGCTTTTCCAACCATTGCTTCGTATGCGTTCCAGAATTGCGCAAAGTCTAAGTTTTCGCAGCCTTTAATTGAAGGAACTAACAACTGACGCGAACCATCTGCTTTCGCTAAGTCGATAGCGATACCAAGGTTTATATGCTCTGGATGGCCAACAGCAGGCTTTCCTTCGATTTCACCGAAGAACGCATTCATCTCCGGCATCTGACGAAGTGCCTTGATCATTGCAAATGCAATTAAGTGAGTGAAAGAAACTTTTCCACCGCGAGCGCGCTTAAGGTGATTATTAATAACAATTCGGTTATCAATCATTAATTTTGCAGGTACTGCGCGAACACTCGTTGCAGTTGGAACGCTTAATGATCCTTCCATACTTGCAACAACACGTGCACCGACACCGCGAATTGGTTCTAGTCGCGCAGCATTTGGTGTGTTTAAAACTGGAACAGGTTTAACAATCGGATCTGCAGGTGTTGGTGATTGCAAAGAACGATCTCGAACAAGTTTTTGTGAAGCGGGAGTTTGCGCTGCTGCTGCAGGCGTTACTGCTGCTACAACTGGTGCAGGTGCCGGTGTAGCAACTGGTGCAGGTGCCGGTGTAGCAACTGGTGCAGGTGCAACTGGAGCAGGTGCAACTGGTGCAGATACGGCCTTTGGTGTTGGTGGTGTTCCACCGCGTGGCGCTCCTGCAATCGGTGCACTTGTTGAAGAAGTCGAAGAAGATGATCCCGAAGAATTTGGGTTATATGTTTTAAAGAATTCAATCCAAGATGGTTCAAGTGAAGTTGGGTCAGATAAGTAACGCTCGTACATTTCGTCGACGAGCCATTCATTGGCTCCAAAGTCCTGATTCGGATCTTTTGCCGACACTGGCGCTCCCCTACTTGGCGATTTTTACAATAACCACTTACTTGCAAGCCCAAGACTATCGGCATGCACGCAGGGATAAAAATAAGGAAAGCACCTGAAGAAGGCGAGATTGACCACATAAATCAGCCGATTTCTGGGCGGGCTATCAAGTCAGCAGGCACATCGGCAATCTTTGGGGCACAGTATCGCCATGAATATGTCGAGTGAATCCGCATCCAAACTGGCGTTCGTCACCGGTGGATCTCGCGGTCTCGGATACGAAGTTGCCCGCGGATTAGCTCGCACAGGAATTAGCTCTGTACTAATTGCAAAAGATTCGGAGCGATTAGAAAACGCTGCCAAGCAACTGCGTGCAGAATTTCCTGGAATGAAATTTGAAATAAGTGCATGTGATTTAGAAGATCAAGTACAGACAAGAAAAATAGCTGAAGATTTATTGAGTAAGTACGGCGCACCATTCGCACTCGTTCTAGCCCATGGCGTTATGAGTGAAAAAATGTCTAAGACTTTGAGAACAACGGATGCGGAATGGCGCCGAGTTATGGCGATTAACTTAGATTCTGTTTTCACACTCGTAAATGTTTTAGGTGGGCCGATGGCCGAAGCGAGAGATGGACGTCGCGTTGTTATTTTCTCTGCATGTCTCGGACGAATGTCAGGACCGGGAAATGCTGGTGGACTGGCACCATATCGAATTAGTAAAGCTGGCGTAAACGCATTCGTTAGAAATCTTGCACACGAAACAGGACTTGGTGCGCGCGGTTTCTATGTTGATGCAATCTGTCCAAACCATTCCCGCACCGACATGGGCGGAGCAGATGCACCTCGCAGCGCCGAAGAAGGCGCAGAGTGCGCAGTCTGGTTATCAACTCGTGAATTTAATGCAGGAGATACGACGGGTGTGCTTTGGGAAGACCGACAGATTGTCGAGTGGTAATTATTTCTTCTCAGGAACAATCGAGACAGCGCAATAAATAGTTAGCGCGGCGTAAAGAGCCAAAGGAAGCGCAGCCCACCAAAAACCGGCTTCAAAAATATATTTAGAAACACCAATTGCAATCAGGTTTGCGAGAACTGCAGGTGCACGACCATACATTTTCTTGGTCTTATATCCATTAGCTGATGCCAATAATCCAATGCCACCAAAGAGTGTCATGAACAAGATTCCAGAGAT
>BJFT01000015.1 GCA_014190015.1 Actinomycetes bacterium | reverse complement strand
GCAAACTCGAATGGATTCAAAGCGTTCACTCTCACCAGAAGCACGTTCAATTATTAATTCTAAACTTTCACGTCGTGCACTTATTGCTGGTGCTGGTGGTCTTGGTGCAGCAGGTTTGCTGACTGCTTGCGGTGGCGGCGATGGCGGCAACGCAGAAAACGCAGTTCGCTGGGCAAACTGGACTCTTTATTTAGATTATGACTCAGATGCACAGGTATACCCAACACTTGAGAAGTTCATAGCTGAATCTGGAATTAACGTTGACTATAAAGAAGATTACAACGACAACGATGAATTCTGGGGCAAAGTACAAGGGCAACTAAAGTTAGGTGAAGATATTGGCTATGACCTCGTTGCACCAACTGACTGGATGGCTGGCCGTTGGATTCGCATGGGTTATGCACAACAATTTGATGAAGCTAATATTCCTAACAAGATAAACATTCTTGATGCGCTCGCAAACGTAAGTTTCGATCCAGGCCGCAAGTCATCTCTAACATGGCAATCAGGTTTTGGTGGATTTGGTTGGAATAAAGAGAAAGTTCCAGGCGGAGTCAAATCTCTCGACCAGCTATTTTCTAAAGCTAATAAGGGCAAAGTTGAAGTACTTTCAGAACTTCGCGACACCATTGGAATTATTTTGCAGTACCAAGGAGTAGACCCTTCAAAGGACTTCACTGAAGATCAGTACATGAATGCCGTTGATTACTTAGCTAAGATGATCAAGGACGGATTCATTCGCCAAGTGAAGGGCAATGATTATAAGGAAGATTTGATCAGTGGCGATGCAATTGCAGTTATCGGTTGGTCAGGCGATTTATTCCAACTTGCATCAGAAAATGATGGAAAGTTTGAATTTGCCATCCCAGAATCTGGCGGAATGCTTTGGAGCGATAACCTTCTTATTCCTTCAACCTCAACGAATAAAGCAAATGCTGAAAAGGTAATTAACAATTACTATGATCCAGCCGTTGCTGCAGAAGTTGCTGCTTACGTAAATTATATTTGCCCGGTAAAGGGTGCTCAGGCTGAGATGGAAAAGATTGATCCAGCACTAGCTTCAAGTCCATTCATCTTCCCAACAGATGAAACCCTTAAGCAGGTAAAAGTATTTCGTTCCTTAACTCCAGCCGAAGAAACTTCATTTACGACAGCGTTCCAGGAAGCTGCCGGTAACTAATGGCGGATGCTTCATCATCGACTCGTGGTGACCTTCGAATTGTTGATGTAACAAAATCATTCGGAGATTTCACTGCAGTTGATGATTTGACGCTCACTATTCCAGAAGGTTCGTTCTTTGCACTCCTAGGTCCGTCTGGTTGCGGAAAAACTACGACCCTTCGCATGATTGCTGGATTAGAAGAACCAACTCAGGGAAGCATTCATATCGGTAGCACTGACATCACTAATACACGTCCGTATCAGCGACCTGTAAATACAGTTTTCCAAAACTATGCATTGTTTCCTCACCTCTCAATCTTTGAAAACATTGCATTTGGATTGCGGCGTCGGGGAATCAAGGACGTTAAAGAAGCAGTCGATAAGGTTCTAAACCTTGTTGAGTTACCTCACTTGGCGCAGCGCAAACCCGTTCAACTATCAGGAGGTCAACAACAACGCATCGCTCTTGCGCGAGCAATCGTTAACCGCCCAGCGCTATTACTTTTGGATGAACCGCTAGGCGCACTTGATCTCAAATTACGTCGTCAAATGCAGATCGAACTCAAGTGGATTCAAACTGAAGTCGGAATTACTTTCGTTCACGTTACGCACGATCAAGAAGAAGCTATGACTATGGCTGACACGATTGCCGTTATGAATGAAGGAAAAGTAGAGCAGATGGGTACACCTGCAGACCTCTATGACAATCCAAAAACTGCTTTTGTAGCAAACTTCCTTGGTCAATCAAACTTGATTGAAGGACGCATTGATGGAAATGACGGAGACAACTTTGTTGTAGACGTTTTTGGGCAGAAGATTAAAATTAATAAAAATCGTAGTCATGCAAAAGATTCATCAGTACTAGCAGGTATTCGTCCAGAAAAGATTCGTATTCAACCTGCGGGGACTGCGATGTCTGGAAATGTTTTAACTGGCGGAGTAATCTCTGATGCTTCATACATCGGCGTCAGCACCCAATACCAAGTTGAAATGCCTTGGAAACAAGAACTCATGGTCTTTGAACAAAATGATGATGGAGTTCCGCCACTTGAAAAGGGCGATGCGGTCACGCTGTCATGGGAGCCCGTCTTTACATTCGCACTAGATGGTCGTGAAGATGCATTCGCAGGATCTGAAGTGCATGCGGACGAAGAGTAATGGCCTTCTTGCACGCAGCGGGTTCTAAAGTTAGTTCCCTTAAAGAAAGGAGATCATTACTTCCGTATTTGTTGCTTGCACCAGGAATTATCTGGCTCTTTACATTCTTTGTTCTGCCAATCGTTAACCTTGCCCGAACATCTACACAAACTCCAATAGCAAATGGTGATACCGGGTCATATGAACAAACGTACAGATTTGCAAATTACATTGATGCATTTATAGATAACAAAGAACAATTCAGCCGTTCATTTATCTATGCATTTCTAGCAACCGTACTAGCTTTAGCTATTGCCTATCCATTGGCGTATGGCATCGCTTTTAAGTCTGGAAAGTATAAAAATCTTTTACTGGTTCTAGTTGTCGCACCATTTTTCACCTCATTTTTGCTCCGTACTATTGCTTGGAAGCAGATACTTGGGGAAGAAGGTCCGGTTATCGCGATTCTTCGGGGAATACAAATCATCGGTGACAACACCTCTCTCACGGCAAGTGCCTTCGCTGTTGTTACGGGCATGACCTATAACTTCTTGCCATTTATGACTCTTCCCTTATATGCAAGCCTTGAACGCATTGATCCACGCACAATGGAGGCCGCGGGGGATTTGTATGCAAATGCCTTCACAACTTTTAGGAAAGTCACAGTGCCTCTATCAATGCCAGGTGTGGTCGCAGGAACGTTGCTTACGTTCATTCCAGCCGCTGGTGATTATGTAAATGCTGCAATTCTAGGAAATCCAAATACAAAGATGCTGGGTAACGTGATTGAATCTCGCTTCTTCAAGATTGTTGATTATCCAACCGCCGCAGCACTTTCATTTACGTTAATGGCAGCAATCTTGATCTTGGTAACAATCTATATTCGCAAGGCCGGCACTGAGGAACTCGTATGAGACTCACTTGGTGGTTTAGAAAGAACCTCATTCGCATCTACATGGTTCTTGGATTTACTTATCTTTTTGTTCCAGTTGCTTACACATTTGCATTCTCATTTAACAATGGCGGAAAGAGCAATCTTGTTTGGAAGGGGTTCACACTAAGTAATTGGCAAAATCCTTGTGGAGCGCCGGATGTCTGTTTGGCACTTGGTAACTCAATTCGCGTTGGATTAATCTCTACGGTTGCCGCAACTATTCTTGGAACCTTAATAGCTTTTGCCCTTGGCCGTCACCAATTTAAAGGTCGATCCACTACAAACACTTTAATTTTCTTGCCGATGGCAACACCTGAAGTTGTTCTCGGAGCTTCACTTCTGGCGATGTTCTTAAATCTTGGAATTAATCCCGGTTTCTGGCCCGTGGTGATTGCTCATGTGATGTTCTGTATCTCATTCGTCGTCGTAACCGTTAAGGCGCGTATTGCAAGCCTAGATCCTCGACTTGAGCAAGCAGCCATGGATCTTTATGCAAATGAATTTGAAACTTTTCGAAAAATTACATTGCCATTAGTCGCACCAGGTATTGCGGGTGCCGCCCTTCTTGCATTTAGTCTCTCTTTTGATGATTTTATTATTACAAACTTTAACTCCGGAACGCTTACAACTTTTCCTAAGTTTGTTTATGTAGCATCAGCTCGCGGTATCCCTGCGCAGGCAAATGTAATTGGATCTGCTATGTTTTTCTTGGCGTTATTTATCGTAATTGCAGGTCAACTTGTAAATCGGAGAAAAGCCCGCTAATATTTGCAACAAGCCATAGCGAACCACAGATAGAAATCAACGATCTGCACTATGGGGTTAGGTTCCGGAGGACCCGGGCCAACTACGATTTGTGATTGAAGGGGTGATTCCGGTTAAGGCCGGATAGCGCGATGTCAGACATCGACCCTCATATTCTTAAACACCTATCCGTAATGCAGCCAGAACTTTATTGGCTTGATGCAGATCCACTAGAACCAGAACCACATCCAACTCTTATTGGCGATGTGACTACGGATCTCTGCATTGTTGGGGCTGGTTACACCGGTTTATGGACAGCGTTACTTGCAAAAGAACGCAATCCTGAACGCGAAGTCATCATTGTTGAACAACGCGAAACTGGCTTTGGCGCATCAGGTCGAAACGGCGGATTCTGTAACTCTTCCCTTACCCATGGATTTATAAATGGCTACCGTCGTTTTAAAGATGACATGCAAACTCTTGAACGCATGGGTCGTGAAAACTTTAATGAAATTGAAGAAACTATTAGGAAATATGGAATTGATTGCGATTGGCAACGTACTGGTGAACTTCGTGTTGCTGTCAAAGACTGGCAATTAGATGGAATGAAGGAAGAAGCTGAACTTCGTAATCAATATGGAGATCACGTTGAAGTTTTGTCACAAGCAGAAGTTCAGGCGCGCGTTAATTCACCAATTTATAAAGGCGGTTTGTGGGATGCCGATGGCACCGCACTGGTTGATCCAGCTCGATTGGTGTGGGGTTTAGAAAAAGTGTGTCTCAAACTGGGTGTAAAGATTTATGAGAATAGTAAAGTTGAATGGCTTGAACGCACCAGTGATGGAATTCTTGTACACACTGCATACGGAAGTGTGTACGCCGACAAGGTTGCACTAGCCACGAATGTATTTAAGTCATTGATTAAGCGTGCTCGCAAATATGTTATTCCCGTATATGACTTCCAAGTTGTTACTGAACCACTAACGCCAGAGCAATGGAAAGCAATTGGATGGTCTGGCAAAGAAGGAATGTCCGAAGCTGGAAACCAATTCCATTATTACCGCGTAACTTCTGAAGGTGCGATTTTATGGGGTGGATATGACGCCATTTATCATTTCCGCGGGAAAGCTCGTCAAGAGTATGAAACTGATGCAGAAACATATGCATATCTTGCAGCTGACTTTTTAGAAACCTTTCCACAACTTAAGGGAATTAAATTCACTCATGGTTGGGGTGGAGCAATTGATACGTGTTCTCGTTTCTCACCATTTTGGGGCCGTGCCTATCGCAAACGCGTTGCTTATGTTCTTGGATTTACTGGTTTGGGCGTTGCATCCACTCGTTTTGGTGCACAAGTTCTTTTAGATCTTGTAGATGGTTTGGATACAGAGCGCACTCGTCTAAAAATGGTGCGAAGAAAGCCACTGCCATTTCCACCAGAACCATTTAGATTTCTCTTTATTCGTCTGACTCAGTGGTCTATTAATTATGCGGATGAGCATGAAGGCAAGCGAAATCTCTGGCTTAAACTCTTAGATCGCCTCGGTTTAGGTTTCGATTCTTAATTAATTAGACGTATTCTTTACCCATGGCAAACCTTGGGAACATGTACGGTCCAAAATTCACATTTCTTGGTATTGGTGAATGCGATCTCGATGATCCAAAAACATATAAAGGCGCCGATGTAATTATTCTTGGAGCACCAATTGATAGTGGAACATCACATCGCTCTGGAGCAAAGTTTGGACCACAAGCAATTCGCGGGGGAGATTACTTGCCGCATGATGGTGAACGCCCACACATGGCACTTCGCACAGATGGATTAAAAGATCTAAAGGTTTTAGATGCAGGTGATTTATTAATGCCAGGGGGAGATTTAAAGAAATCTCTAGAAGTTCTTGCTGTCGCTACAGAAAAGATTTCACGTGCAGGAATCATTCCCGTAATTCTTGGTGGAGATCACTCAATCGCATCCGCCGACGTTGCAGGCATTGCAGCACATCGCGGACTTGGAAAAATTTCGATGATTCACTTTGATGCGCACGCAGATACTGGTGATTCGCAATTTGGCGCACTTGAAGGACACGGAACGCCAATGCGTCGCCTTATCGAATCAGGCGCGGTTCGTGGAGATCGTTTCTTGCAACTTGGTTTGCGCGGATATTGGCCAGGGGATGAAACACTCGAGTGGATGCGCGATCAAGGAATGCGCAGTTACGAAATGACCGAAATTCATCACCGCGGTTTAAATACAGTTTTGGATGAATCCTTCGCAACGCTTACAGATCAATGTGATGGCGTTTTCTTATCTGTAGATATCGACGTTGTAGATCCAGGAATGGCTCCAGGAACAGGAACCCCTGAACCAGGCGGAATGACAAGCCGTGAATTACTAGAAGCTGTTCGTCGAATCTGTCTCGAACTCCCAGTTGTTGGAATTGATGTTGTCGAAGTTGCTCCGCCATTTGATAGCGCAGACATCACTGCAATTCTTGCTAACCGCGTTGTCCTAGAAGCGTTGAGTGCAATTGCAAAACGCAGATCCGGAAAGCCCTACTCACCAACTCAGAACTTATTGGACCGCTGATTCTTTAGATAGTTGCTAAAGCTTCATCGAGAATAGATAAACCTTCTAGCAATAAATCTTCTGGAATAACTAGCGGTGGAATCAAACGAATTACGTTTGAATAAGTTCCAGCAGTTAAAATCAAGACGCCCTTTTCTTGGCAGTATTTGACGATTTTTCCAAGAGCCGCGGTATTTGGTTCGGTGCCGCCAGGAATTATGAGTTCGATTGCCTGCATAGCACCGCGGCCACGAACCTCACCGATGATTGCATGCTTTGCCTTCATCTTGTTGAGTTCAACGCTCATGATTGTGCCTATTTTCTTTGCACGGTCAATTAGCTTGTCTTCTTCAATAGTTTTGATTGCACCGAGCGCTGCTGCGCAAGCAATAGGAGAACCACCATAAGTTCCGCCCAAACCGCTGGCATGAATTGAATCCATTACATCAGCGCGACCTGTCACTGCAGCTAGCGGTAATCCACCTGCAATACCTTTTGCAGTTGTAATTAAGTCTGGCTCTAGGTTTTCATCTTCTGATGCAAACATCTGACCAGTACGAGCAAAACCTGTCTGCACTTCATCTGCAATAAAGAGCGCGCCATTATCTTTTGCATACTTTGCCAAGCCAGGTAAGAAGCCCTTAGGTGGAACGATGAATCCACCTTCACCTTGAATCGGTTCAATAACAATTGCAGCAATGTTCTTGCCGCCAACTTCTTTATCTAGTTTATGAATGACAACATCGAGTGCATTCTTCTCACATGCAGCAGCGCCACCTTCCCAGCGATATGGGTAAGCCATTGGCATGCGATAAATCTCAGGAGTAAAGGGACCGAAACTATCTTTGTAAGGCATGTTCTTTGCTGTCATGCCCATCGTTAGATTTGTGCGTCCGTGATAGCCGTGTTCAAAGACAATAATCGCTTGACGCTTCGTAAATGAGCGAGCAATTTTGACTGCGTTTTCAAGTGCTTCAGCACCGGAGTTCAGGAGTACTGATTTCTTTGCAAACTTTCCAGGAGTTAAACGATTAAGCGCTTCGCATACTTCGATGTATCCAAGGTATGGAGCGACCATAAAACATGTATGAGTAAACAATTCAACTTGTCGTTGCACATTTTCAACAACGTGAGGTGCGCTGTTACCAACATTTACAACTGCGATGCCAGCGCCAAGATCAATAATGTGGTTTCCGTCGACGTCGACCAATATTCCACCAGATGCGCGTTCGATAACTGCAGGCATTGACATACCGAGTGATGCTGAAACGGCTGCTGCTCTGCGCGCAATAATCTGCTCGGATTTTGGTCCCGGAATGGCAGTGACGACTTTGCGTTTCTGTTCAACGCCCGTAGTTAATGTGCTCATTTCGCCAGTCTACTTTGGTCGTGAGAAGATGACCACATGAGAGACCTGGTGATTCTTGGTTCAACAGGATCAATCGGCGTCCAAGCCCTCGAATTAATCGCAGCCAACCCAGGAAAGTTTCGAGTTGTGGCCATCACATCGGCTGGCAATAACCCCGCACTTCTTATCGAGCAAGCAAAGAAATTTAGCGTTGGGGTGGTCGGAACCATTCACAATGCCGAACTTATTCGCGATGCACTTCCTGGTGTCACGGTTATCGATGGCAAAGATGCCGCGGCAGAAGTCGCTTCGATTACGTGTGATGTAGTCCTTAATGCGATCACGGGATCTATCGGGTTGGCCGCAACACTTAGCGCACTCAAAGTAGGCAACCTTTTAGCTCTTGCCAACAAAGAATCTTTAGTAGCAGCTGGCGACTTAGTGATATCAATTGCAAAAGCCGATCAAATCATTCCCGTTGATTCAGAACATAGTGCGATCTGGCAATGTTTAATGTCTGGAAAACGAAATGAAGTGTCGCGTTTAATACTTACCGCATCTGGTGGCCCATTTCGCCAGAGAAAAGATTTGTCAACAGTTACAGTCGATGAAGCTTTAGCCCATCCAACGTGGTCAATGGGACCGGTTATTTCAGTAAATTCAGCGACACTAGTTAATAAAGCACACGAAATTATCGAAGCACATCATCTGTACCAGATGAATTATTCTCAAATTGAGGCAGTAATTCATCCGCAATCAGTAATTCATTCCATGGTCGAATTTGTTGACGGAGCAACTATTGCCCAAGCGAGTCCGCCAAATATGAAGGGCCCAATTTCTTATGCAATTAACTGGCCAGATCGTTTGAAATCAGCGACGCCTGCAATGGATTGGAAGCAAACACATTCCTGGGATTTTGAACCCATAGATCACGAACGCTTCCCAGCAATTGAATTAGCCAAGCGCTGTGGAGAACTTGGGGGAGGATTACCAGCAATTTTTAATGCTTCTAACGAAGTCGCAGTCGAAGCTTTTCTCAAAGGTTCTATAGCATTTACTTCAATCATGGAGTGTGTAGAGCAGAGCGTGCAACGACTTGGCGGATCAAATCCAAGTGCGATTCGAGACCTAAGCGATGTCAGTGCAATAGAACATGATGCACGAACAGTTGCCCAAGAAGTATTACAACGAATGGTTTCCTCATGAAAATTATTGGCGTTTTAGCTTTTGTAATCGCACTTCTATTTTCCGTAATGATCCACGAGTTTGGTCACTACATAACAGCAAAGAGATACGGAATGCGCGTCAGCGAATTCTTTCTCGGCTTTGGAAAAAGATTATGGTCATTCACGCGCGGTGAAACGGAATTCGGAATAAAAGCAATTCCCGCCGGTGGTTATTGCCGTATCGAAGGCATGAGCGCTACTGATGAGATGCCACCCGGAGAAGAGTCTCGCGCATTCTTCAGAGCACACTCAGGACGCAAACTCGTAGTTTTAGGTGCAGGTTCATTTCTACACTTTGTTCTAGGTTTCATTATTCTGCTGATCATTTTTGCTGGAATTGGAACTGCAAAACCTACGACAACAATTTCAGAAATTTCGGCCTGTGTTCCTCAAGCTAATGCTGCTTGTGCAGATACTGATCCGAAGTCCCCAGCATTGTTGGCAGGATTACAACCAGGAGATGTCATAACTTCCCTCAATGGAATTCCAGTAAGCAATTGGGCAAAAGATGTTGAAGTAATTAGAACATCGGCTGGTAAAGAACTGATCGTAGAAATTGAACGCAATGGCCAGACGCAGACAATTTCAGTGATCGCAGCAACACGAGTTGTTGACGGCGAGGAGTATGGCTTTCTTGGAATCGTAAATGAGTTTAAATTAGTACGTGATGCGCCATTTACATCAATCAAAAACTCTGCACTAGTTTCCTGGGATTTCATCTCCGGAGCGGTCAAAGCAATTATTTCTCTTCCATCAAAGATTCCAGCGCTGTGGGGAGCAACTGTTTCAGGAACAGAGCGCGATCCAAATGGTTTAGTTGGAATTGTCGGTGTCGCTCAAGTTACAGGTCAAGCAGCAAGCAGTGATGGCTTAAGTACCTCTGAACGGATTCAAACCTTCTTACTAATCATTGCAAGCTTAAACTTTTTTGTTGGTGTATTTAACTTGCTTCCAATACTTCCACTAGATGGTGGACATATGGCAGTAGCAATTGCTGATGAAGTACGAGCACTCTTTGCGCGCATTCGAGGAAGAGAGCGTCCTGAAGGTATTAACGTAAACAAATTAGCCCCATTCACAATGGTCGTCTTTGCTTTACTTGCAGCGCTGACGGTTCTACTTCTGGCTGCAGACATCATTAATCCAATTCGGGTCAATTTTTAGTGCTCATGTCGCAACTCAAAAAGAATTAGGGCAGAATAAAGACATGGTTGATCTCGGAATTCCTTCAGCGCCACCACCAACTCTTGCTCCGCGTCGAAAGACAAAGCAGCTAAAAGTTGGAAGCGTAGGCGTCGGCAGTGATTCACCAGTTTCTGTTCAATCGATGTGCACCACACTCACCGCAGATGTGAATGCAACCCTTCAACAAATTGCTGAACTAACTGCATCGGGTTGCCAAATTGTGCGTGTTGCCGTTCCGAGCCAAGATGATGCTGATGCGTTAGCGCAGATTGCAAAAAAATCTCAGATTCCAGTTATTGCAGATATTCACTTCCAACCAAAATATATATTTGCAGCCATTGATGCAGGTTGCGCAGCGGTTCGAGTCAATCCTGGAAATATCAAACAATTCGATGACAAAGTTAAAGAAGTTGCTAAAGCTGCAGGCGATGCTGGTATTCCGATTCGTATCGGAGTAAACGCTGGATCACTCGACCCTCGCTTGATTGCTAAATACGGCAAAGCCACACCGGAGGCACTAGTTGAATCAGCACTCTGGGAAGCAAGCTTGTTTGAAGAACATGGTTTCTCCGATATCAAAATTTCAGTTAAGCATCACGATCCAGTGACAATGGTTAATGCATATCGCTTACTCGCTTCAAAGTGTGATTATCCATTGCACTTAGGTGTTACTGAAGCTGGTCCAATTTTCCAAGGAACGATCAAATCTGCTACTGCTTTTGGAATTTTGCTCGCAGAAGGTATTGGCGACACCATTCGCGTATCTTTGTCAGCGCCACCTGTTGAAGAAGTTAAGGTTGGAATTTCAATTCTTGAATCTCTTAACTTGCGCCAACGCAAACTAGAAATCGTTTCATGCCCATCATGTGGCCGCGCTCAAGTTGATGTGTATACATTGGCTGAAAAAGTTCAGGCAGGTTTGCAAGGCATGACAGTTCCATTACGTGTTGCAGTAATGGGTTGCGTAGTAAATGGACCTGGTGAAGCTCGCGAAGCAGATCTCGGTGTTGCATCCGGTAATGGCAAGGGACAAATATTTGTTAAGGGACAAGTAATTAAGACTGTTCCAGAAGCGCAAATTGTTGAAACGCTGATTGAAGAAGCAATGCGCTTAGCCGAAGAGATGGAAGCCGCCGGAGTTTCTTCAGGCGAACCTTCCGTTGATGTTCACTAACCTCACACAACTAAGCGCATCCCTCAGGTAGGCTCGCACCATGTTGCGAATGTCCTCACTATTTCTGCGCACATTGCGCGATGATCCAGCTGATGCTGAAGTCGCAAGCCACAAACTCTTAGTGCGTGCTGGTTACATCCGAAGAATCGCAGCAGGAATTTATTCATGGTTGCCGCTTGGTTACATAACGCTTCGAAATATCGAAAGAGTTATTCGCGAAGAGATGGATGCGGCAGGATTTCAAGAAGTTCACTTTCCAGCGATGCTCCCTAAAGAGCCGTATGAAGAAACAAATCGCTGGAGTGAATATGGACCAGAACTATTTCGACTTCAGGATCGAAAAGGCGCCGATTACTTATTAGGACCAACTCACGAAGAGATGTTTACTCTGATGGTTAAGGGCGAATACTCCTCTTACAAAGACTTGCCACTCTCGCTCTATCAAATTCAAACAAAATATCGCGACGAACCACGTCCACGCAGTGGAATTATTCGTGGCCGCGAATTTGTCATGAAAGATTCATACTCATTTGATATCGATGATGCAGGTTTAGATCTTTCATATAAGAGACATCGCGATGCGTATGTAAAAACTTTCAAGCGTTTAGGCCTTAACTACAACATTGTCAGCGCTATGGCTGGGGCAATGGGCGGATCTAAATCCGAAGAGTTTCTTGCACCATGCCCAACAGGTGAAGATACATATGTCCTCTGTGAAAAATGCGGGTATGCAGCAAATGTGGAAGCGATGAAAACTCTTATTGATACACCTGCAAGTAAAGATTTTCCGGCACTAGAAGTTTTGGATACACCTAATACACCAACCATTGATTCATTAGTTGAGGTTCTTAATTCACAATATGGTGGCGGATATACAGGAGCTGACACACTCAAAAATGTGATGTTGATGGCAGATGACAAAGCAATTGCAGTGTTAGTACCTGGAGATCGCGAAGTTGATCTAAAGCGCTTACAAGCGAATTTAGTTGGCGTAACTGAACTAAGAATTTTCGAAGAAGAAGATTTTGCCAAACACCCAAAACTTGTTAAAGGTTACATAGGACCCCAGGACGCAAAGACATTTGGAATTACTCTCTACGCTGATCCACGAATAGCACCAGGTACATCGTGGGTGACGGGTGCAAACAAGAAAAATTGCCACGCACGAAATGTTGTCAACGGAAGAGATTTCACACCAGATGCTTATGTTGAATCAGCAGAAGTTCGTGCGGGAGATATGTGTCCATCATGCAAGGCTCCAGTTATTATTGATCGTGCAATCGAAATCGCACATATCTTCCAACTTGGACGAAAGTATGCAGAAGCGTTGAATCTGACTGTTCTTGATCAAAATGGAAAGTCGCAAGTAGTAACAATGGGTTCTTACGGAATTGGTGTTTCACGCGCCGTAGCAGCTGTCGCCGAACAGACACACGATGAAATTGGTCTTTCATGGCCAATTGAAGTTGCACCAGCAAAGGTTCATATTGTTGCAACTGGCAAGGAAGATAAACCTTTTGATGTGGCTGAAAAAATAGGTACGGAGCTAGAGAGTTTAGGAATCACGGTTCTACTCGATGATCGACGCGATCCAAGTGCGGGCGTTAAATTTAAAGATGCAGAATTAATCGGTGCACCAATAATTATTGTCGTGGGTAAAGCACTCGAACAGGGCAACGTTGAGATTCGCATTCGAAAGAGTGGAGAAAAATCTGAGAGCACTGTTGAAAGTGCAGTTTCAACCGTTGCATCCATGCTCTCAAAGCTCGCTTAATTCATGTTTGGCGATATCACCCAAGTAACCATTTTCTTTCTCATTCTTGCCGCCTTTAGCGCTGGTCTCGTAGATGCAATAGCGGGTGGTGGCGGACTGATTCAACTTCCTGCATTACTAATTGGTTTGCCGCAAGCAAGCACTGTCGAAGTCCTAGGAACAAATAAAGTCGCTTCTATCTTCGGTACAAGTGCATCTGCTCTCACATATCGCAGAAGCGTTAAAACAGATGCAATCTTCTTGGCAACGATGGCTGTGCCCGCATTCTTTGGCTCTGTTTTAGGTGCGCTGAGCGCATCTCTTATCCCTACACAATCGATGCGACCAATTGTTTTTATCTTGTTGGTAGCAGTTGCCATTTATACGTGGCGTAAACCAGATCTCGGTTCAATTGAAATCTTGCGTCACCAAAAGAATAAGCGCTTTTTGATTTCGGCAGTGGCTGGATTGGTTATCGGTTTTTATGATGGAATTTTTGGTCCCGGCACCGGATCTTTCTTGATGTTAACTTTGATTTATCTAGGTTTCGCTTTTCTTAGCGCATCAGCTATCGCCAAAGTTGTAAATGTCTCAACTAATCTAGGCGCGATTATGGTCTTTGGTATTAACGGAGCAATCTTGTGGCAGGTGGCTCTGGTATTGGCAATGGCGAACATAGTTGGGGGATTGCTAGGTGCCAGACTGGCTATCCGCGGGGGATCAACCTTGATACGTAAGGTTTTTCTCTTCGTCACAATTGCGCTAATAATCAAAGTTGGAATTGATACTTTAACGAATTGGTAAGATCGGAAATAACACGTTATTCTTTGCATACAACTTAATAGGAAGAAGACACACATGTCTCTCAGCGAAAAAATTACTGAGCTTGTCCAACCGGCTGTCGAAAAAGCTGGCTTCTTTCTTGAAGATGTTCATGTTGTAACGCCCGGCAAGCACAGAATTGTTACTTGCATTGTTGATGGCCAGACTCCACTTAATTTAGATCAAGTCACAAGCGTTTCTCGCGACATATCCGAGCTCTTAGATGCAGCCGATTTTATGGATGACTCAGCTTTTACATTAGAAGTGACATCACCTGGAGTTGATCGCCCCTTAACTCTTGAACGCCATTGGCACAAAAATCTTAATCGCTTAGTCAAAGTAGTGAAACAAGATGGATCAGTAGTTAACGGGAGAATCACTTCAGTCGAAGATTCCCAAGTGCTTTTAACGGAAGATATAAAAGGTAAATCAAAAGAACATACGGTTATCTTCGCCGATATTAAACGCGCAACAGTTGAAATCGAATTCAATCGCAAGGGTGATATCTAATGCATGTAGAGATGGCGGCCTTAACTGCACTCACGGCTGAAAAAGAGATCTCTTTTGAACAACTAGTTAGCGCAATCGAAATCGGCGTTCTAACTGCCTACAATCAAATTCCAGAAGCGAAGCGCCATGCGCGAGCATTCCTAGATCGCGAAACTGGCGAGATTCAGATTCTTGTTCCAATCTTTAATGAACTTGGTGAGAAAGTTTCTGAAGAACGAGATGAACCAGAAGGTTTCACTCGCATCGCTACTTCAACTGCTCGTCAAGTAATTAAAATGAAGATGCGTGAATCAAATGACGCCGACATTGTTGGCGAATTCACCGCCTCTGTAGGCGATGTCATATCTGGCGTTGTTCAGCAGGGTAGAGATCCAAAGATGATTCACGTAAACCTTGGACGCGTTGAAGGCAAAATTCCGCCACAAGAACAAGTTCCTGGTGAGGTTTATCAACACGGTGATCGTATTAAATGTTTTGTTGTTGAAGTAAAGCAAGGACTTAAAGGTCCGGAGATAATGCTCTCTCGTTCTCATCCAGCCCTTGTTAAACAATTATTTGCACTAGAAGTTCCAGAAATTACGGATCGTATTGTTGAGATCATGGCTGTTGCACGTGAAGCGGGGCATCGCACAAAAATAGCGGTACGTACTCATCGTGCAGGTGTTAGCCCAAAGGGTTCACTCATTGGTCCAGTAGGTTCGCGCGCACGAGCGGTGATGGATGAGTTACATGGTGAAAAAATTGACATCGTGGACTGGTCTGAAGATCCAGCAGTCTTTGTTGCACATGCATTAGCGCCCGCAAAAGTTTCACGAGTTGAAGTTACGGATTTGCTTTCGCGAAGTGCAAAAGTGACTGTGCCCGATTACCAACTCTCACTCGCAATTGGAAAAGATGGGCAGAATGCTCGCTTGGCAGCCAGACTTACGGGCTGGCGCATAGATATCCATCCAGATACGCCTTCTCCTGAGTGAGAATTTCTATAAAAGAGTGCCCCGGCGGTACAGTTAGCCAGTTGAATTCGAGTGATTGGCAGAGGCAGTGAGTATCAATTCGATACGAACATGCATTACGTGCCGAAAGCGTTCGAGTCCAACTTCTCTTCTAAGAGTGGTTTGTATTGATGGGACTCTTGTCCAGGATTACAAAAAATCACTTCCTGGAAGGGGCGCATGGGTTCATCAAAGTTGTTTAGCAACTGCGATTTCCCGAAACGCATTTAAATATGCGTTAAAACTTAGCGAAACACCAAACGAATTGGATGCGAAAGATATGAAACTCAAATGAGCTCGTTCAGATTATGAGGTCTTACAACTAAGGCTCGCATCCCCTAGATCAATATCTAGAAAAAGAGATTGCGGGCCAAGACAGGAGAACTGTGTCAAAGGTCCGCGTACATGAGTTGGCAAAACAACTCGGTATGGAGAGCAAGGTTGTTCTTGCAAAACTCCAAGAAATGGGCGAATTCGTTCGTTCCGCATCATCCACTGTAGAAGCACCCGTTGTACGACGTCTCATCGAGATGTATCCGGATGCAAAGCCAGTAGAAGAGAAAAAGCCCGTAAAGAAAGCCGCAGCAAAGAAAGCTGCCGCAAAAGCTCCTAAAGAAGTTAATCCAGAACTCGCAGCAGAATTAGCTGCCGAACTCGGTGTTGATCTAGAAGCGCTTAAAGCTTCACGTGCAGAAAGTGTTGCACCTCAACAGGTAATTACTCCTGCAGAGACAACTCCATCAACGGAGGCAACAACAAAACCTGCGACTCCACGTCCAGGCAACAATCCATTTTCTACTGGTAGCGCAGTTCCACGCCCACCACGTCCTGGCAATAATCCATTTTCAACTGGTGGCGCAGTACCACGTCCACCACAACGACCAGCCGGTGGTGCACCCGGTTCTCCAAGACCAGGTTCACCACGTACGGGTATGTCAGGACCTCGTCCAGGTTCAGTGCGTCCAGGTTTTGCTGCGCGTCCATCATCGCCACGTCCACCTTCAACAGGAAATTTCCCACCACGTACTGGTGCGCCATCTACTGGTGCAAATAATTCAAGTCCATACAAAACAACTGGTGGCGGTGCACCTGCAGCAGGTGGTCGTCCAGGTGGTGGACCAAATCGTGGCGGCGGTCGCGGTGGCGCAGGTGGTGCATTCGGAAAGAATCAAAGTAAGAGCAGCAAACGTAAACCGAAGAGCAGAAAAGCACTGCGCGATGAATTCGACAATATGCAGGCACCACAACTTGGTGGCGCAGTTGTTCCTCACGGTGATGGAAAGACGCAAATTCGTATGCGTCGCGGATCATCCCTTGCTGACTTCGCAGAAAAAATTGGTGCAGATCCAGCAGCACTAGTAGCTGCGCTCTTTCACTTAGGAGAAATGGTTACTGCCACACAATCAGTTGATGCAGATACATTTGAAATTCTTGGTGCACAACTTGGATATGTCATCCAAATTGTTAGCCCAGAAGATGAAGATCGCGAATTACTACAGGGCTTTGATATTGACCTAGGTCAAGAGCTTGAAAGTCTTGATCAGGATCGACTCGTTGCGCGTCCACCAGTCGTAACCGTTATGGGTCACGTTGATCACGGTAAGACTCGTTTACTCGATGCAATTCGCCAGACTGAAGTCGTTAAGAGCGAAGCAGGTGGAATTACTCAGCACATCGGTGCTTACCAAATTCACCATGACCACGATGGAACAAATCGTGCGATTACCTTTATCGATACACCTGGTCACGAAGCCTTTACAGCGATGCGTGCTCGTGGTGCAAAGGTTACCGATATCGCAGTTCTAGTTGTTGCAGCTGATGACGGTGTCATGCCTCAAACAATTGAAGCACTCAATCACGCACAAGCCGCAGATGTTCCAATTGTTGTGGCAGTAAACAAAGTTGATAAAGAAGGCGCAAACCCTGACAAGGTTCGCCAGCAACTCACTGAGTACAACTTGGTTGCAGAAGAGTACGGCGGAGAAACAATTTTCGTAAACGTATCTGCAAAATCAGGACTTGGTATTGATGCCTTAATTGATTCCATTCTCTTAACTGCTGATGCTGCAATTGACCTACGCGCAATTGCTGATGATGAGGCACGTGGTGTTGCAATTGAAGCTCACCTCGACCGTGGTCGTGGACCAGTTGCAACCGTTCTCGTACAACGCGGAACTCTTAAAGTGGGAGATGCAATTGTTGCCGGTGGTTCATTTGGTCGCGTTCGCGCGATGCTAGATGAGCACGGTGAAAATGTTTCTGAAGCAGGTCCATCTCGTCCAGTTCAGGTACTCGGATTTACATCCGTGCCAAGTGCTGGCGATACGTTCTTGGTAGCAGATGAAGACAGAACCGCGCGTCAGATTGCAGAGAAACGTCAAGCGGCTGAGCGAAATGCTCAACTCGCCAAGGCACGCAAGAAGGTTTCACTCGAAGACTTCATGGAGCAATCCAAGATCACAACACTTAACCTTATTCTCAAGGGCGATGTGAGTGGTTCTGTTGAAGCACTAGAGGATGCATTGCTACAACTCGATGTTGGAGCCGAAGTAGATCTTCGCGTTATTCACCGCGGTGTTGGTGCAATTACAAAGAGTGACATAACACTGGCCTCAGCATCAACTGCAGTTGTTATTGGCTTTAACGTTAAGCCAGAACCACAAACTGCAATCTTTGCAGATCAAGAAGGCGTTGAAGTTCGCTTCTACTCAGTTATCTACCAAGCAATTGAAGAAATCGAATTATCACTCAAGGGCTTGCTCAAACCAGAGTACGAAGAGTTTGTTCTTGGTAACGCAGAAGTTCGAGACATCTTTAAATCCAGCAAGGCAGGAAACATTGCCGGATCGATGGTTCTTGATGGAATCATTCGCAGAAATGCGAAAGCTCGCTTGATGAGAAATGGTGAAGTTATTACAGATAACCTCACAATCGATTCGCTTAAGCGATTCAAAGACGATGCCACCGAAGTCCGTGAAGGATTTGAGTGCGGTATTGGTGTTGGAACACTGAAAGAGATGCAAGTGGGAGACACCATTCAGGTCTACGAAATGCGCGAGAAGAAGCGGGCATAAATCGTGGGTTCATCGCATCGCAGTCAGAAAGTTGCCGACCGCATCAAAGTTGTTGTTGCAGGCCTACTCGAGGGCAAAATTAAAGACCCTCGTTTAGGTTTTGTAACTGTTACTGATGCTCGTGTTACTGGCGACTTACAACACGCATCAATTTTTTATACGGTGCTCGGCGATGACGAACAACGTGAATCCACTGCGGCCGCTCTAGAGAGTGCAAAGGGTGTAATTCGCTCTGCTGTAGGAAAAGATTTGGGTGTTCGCGTGACACCGAGCATTGAATTCTTTCTTGATGGATTGCCAGAGAGTGCTTTAGCACTTGACTCATTACTTGCAAAAGTTCGCGAACAAGACGCCGAAGTTTCTAAATTACGAAAAGAAGCATCGTATGCCGGTGAACCAGATGCATATAAAGCGCCAAAAGTAATTGATAACAGCAATAAACCAGTACCAGCAGATCGCATAACTAATTGGGATGACGTTTGAACAATATGTCTGCAACGGATGGATTTGTAGTTGTAGATAAAGCTGGTGCGATGACAAGTCACGACGTTGTTGCAGTTGGTCGAAGAGTCCTAGGAACAAGAAAAGTTGGGCACGCGGGGACTCTTGATCCCATGGCAACAGGCATTCTCATTCTTGGTTTTGGCCACGGCACACGATTACTTCAATACATAACTGATGGCGACAAGTCGTATCGAGCAACAATTGCTCTGGGTGCAGCAACCATTACAGATGATGTTGAGGGCGAAGCTATTTCGCGTGCAAGTAAGAGCGACTTAGATGCAATCACTGATGCAGATATCCAACGAGATCTATCTTCGATGCGTGGTGTTATTTCCCAACGTCCAAGTTCGGTATCTGCTGTCAAAGTCGATGGCAAACGGGCGCATGAGCGAGTAAGAGCAGGTGAAGTCTTTGAACTAGCCTCACGCGAAGTAACAATCTCACAACTAGATGTTCTTGAAATCCGCCGAACTGATGATGCAATACAGATCGATATTGAAGTGACTTGTTCTGCAGGTACATTCATTCGAGCAATCGCGCGCGATCTAGGTACATCATTAAAGGTTGGGGGACACCTAACATTCTTGCGCCGTACCCGCGTAGCAAGTTTTGGTGAAGACGTAGCGAACACATTCGAAAAGTTCAAAGCCGGAGAGTTCAAAACTCTGGGTTTAGTCGATGTTGCAAGATCTATCTTTCAACTTCGTGATCTCAATGCGGAAGAAGCAAAGGAACTATCTTTTGGCCGCAAAATTTCGGCATCACCCTCAGCTGGGATTTATGCTGCGATTTCATCTTCCAATGAATTAATTGCTTTACTTGAAAATCAAGATGAGGGCGCAAAACCCATCGCAGTTTTCACTCCGGCGAATTGAAGTGGCAGAATATAAACATGAGTAAGCGCGTAGTTGCGATTGGCGTCTTTGACGGTGTTCACCGCGGGCACCAAGAGATTCTTAATCGTGCCAAAGAGATTGCTGATGGCGGTTCTGTAATTGCACTGACTTTTGACCCGCATCCAGCAACAGTATTTGCTCCAGACCGCGCACCTAAGTCACTAGTTACTCTGGCTGATCGAGTTGTATTACTTAAGATTCACAATGCAGATCAAGTTGCAGTCATAAAATTTGATGAAAAGTTTGCCTCGATGTCACCCGAAGATTTTGTTGACAGTGTTCTCATTAATCAATTGCAGGCAACGGACATAGTTGTTGGTGAAAACTTCACTTATGGCCACAAGGCCCAAGGAAATATCGATTCATTGCGCGCTAGTGGTGAATCGAAAAAATTTGATGTTCACGTTCTTTCGCTTTCAGAAGAAGAGAAACAGAGTATTTCTTCATCGAGAATTCGCACACTTGTAGCTCAAGGGCACGTTGAATCTGCACGCTCCTTGTTAAGCCGCCCACATCGTTTAGATGGAATTGTTGTTCACGGCGAAGCACGTGGCCGCGAAATTGGTTATCCCACTGCAAATTTAGGAAATATCGAAGGTCAATGCATTCCAGCCGATGGCGTTTACGCAGGTTGGCTAACAGTTGGAATTAATCGTTGGCCATCTGCAATTTCTATCGGAACAAATCCAACATTTGATGGAGATCGAGCCAGACAAGTTGAAGCCTATGCACTCGATCAAGTTGATTTAGATTTATATGATCAAGGAGCAACGATTGAATTTGGATGGAGATTGCGAGATACCCTCAAATTTGATGGTCTTGATCCGCTACTTGAACAAATGGCAAAAGATTGCCAACGTGCGCGGGAATTGACCGAGGAATAGCCTCGATTTCCTCTATCCACAACCCCGCTGGTAACCTTTGCCACGTCCAACGAGAAAAAGAGTTTCCGTGTGGCAGACCGGCAACCATCGTGGCCAAGTAAAAGGAGATGCAAGAAATGGCATTAACACCAGAAGTAAAGAAAGAAATCGTTGCTAAGTACGGCAACTCCGCTACTGACACAGGAAGCCCTGAAGCTCAGATCGCGTTGTTATCAAAGCGTGTAGATGAGATTACTCATCACCTTCAAACCAACCCACATGATCACCACAACCGTCGTGGTCTTTTGTTATTAGTTGGTCAACGTCGACGCATTCTTCAGTACCTCGCAAAGACAGACATCAATCGTTACAGAACGATTATCGAAAAACTCGGCATTCGCCGTTAATTAGACACAACTACTAGCCGCGTGGGCAATGGTCCTCGGTAGTGGTTTCCGGAAAATTTAGCGCATACGAAAGTTGCGCGTCCGTGAACTTCGATCGAAGATTCATTGTGCTCGACTCGGCTGTAGTCGAGAATAGGAGCGACCCATGGAGGGTCAAGAGATTCAATCCGCCGTTGCAGTAATTGATAACGGCAAGTTCGGAAAACGAGAAATTCGTTTTGAAACAGGCCGCCTTGCAAAGCAAGCAGCCGGAGCAGCAGCAGTTTATTTAGATGATCAAACAATGATCTTCTCAGCAACGACTGCTTCTAAAACACCTAAAGATCAATTCGACTTCTTTCCTTTAACTGTAGATGTTGAAGAGAAGATGTATGCAGTTGGTCGCATCCCAGGATCATTTTTCCGTCGTGAAGGACGTCCATCAGAAGATGCGATTCTTACATGCCGCTTAATCGATCGCCCATTGCGCCCATCTTTCGTTAAAGGTCTTCGCAATGAAGTGCAAATCGTTGTAACAGTTATGGCTCTAGATCCTGATCACATGTATGACGTGATTGCGATTAACGCCGCTTCAATGTCAACACAACTAGCAGGACTTCCATTTTCTGGACCAATCGGCGGCGTTCGCGTTGCATTAATTGACGGACAATGGGTTGCATTCCCTAATCACTCACAGCTTGATAAGGCTGTCTTTGACATGGTTGTTGCTGGTCGCGTAACTAAAGATGACGTAGCCATCATGATGGTTGAAGCAGAAGCAACTACGCACACAATCGATCTCATTAAGGGTGGAGCACCAACTCCAACTGAAGAAGTTGTCGCACAAGGTCTGGATGCTGCAAAGCCATTTATTAAGATTCTTTGTGATGCACAGTCAAAGCTTGCGAAGGTTGCTGCAAAGCCAACCGCTGATTTCCCTGTCTTCTTGGATTACCAAGATGATGTTTTTGCAGCCGTAGAAAAGGCAGCGAAAGTTGATCTCGCTAAAGCACTTACCATTTCAGGTAAGCAAGAACGCGAAACAAAGATTGATGAAATTAGTGCCTCTGTTAAAGAGTCAGTAAGTGCGCAATTTGAAGGACGCGAAAAGGAAGTTCCTGCTGCGTTTCGTTCTCTCACTAAGAAATTAGTTCGTCAACGTGTACTACGCGACAAGATTCGTATCGATGGACGTGGATTGCGCGATATTCGCCCACTATCTGCTGAAGTTGAAGTGATTCCTCGCGTTCATGGTTCAGCTATTTTCGAACGTGGTGAGACTCAGATTCTTGGTATCACAACTCTTAACATGCTTAAGATGGAGCAACAGCTCGATACTCTCAATCCTGAAAATCACAAGCGTTACATGCACAACTACAACTTCCCACCATATTCAACTGGTGAAACAGGACGTGTAGGAACTCCTAAGCGCCGCGAAATCGGCCATGGTGCTCTTGCAGAACGTGCACTCGTACCAGTTCTTCCAAGTCGCGAAGAGTTCCCTTACGCAATTCGTCAGGTTTCTGAAGCACTTGGATCAAATGGATCAACTTCTATGGGTTCAGTTTGTGCATCAACACTGGCACTTCTAAACGCAGGAGTTCCACTACGTGCACCAGTTGCAGGTATTGCAATGGGTCTGATTTCAGATGATGTTGATGGCAAAGTTGAATACGTTGCTTTAACAGACATCCTTGGTGCAGAAGATGCATTCGGCGACATGGACTTTAAAGTTGCTGGAACAAAGGACTTCGTTACAGCCCTTCAATTAGATACAAAGCTTGATGGAATTCCTGCATCAGTTCTTGCTGGCGCACTTCTACAAGCAAAAGAAGCTCGTCTTGCAATTCTTGATGTGATGAATGAAGCAATCGATACACCAGATGAAATGAGTCCATTTGCTCCACGAATCATTTCTGTAAAGATTCCAGTTGATCAAATTGGTGCGGTAATCGGGCCTAAGGGCAAGATCATCAACCAGATTCAAGATGAGACTGGCGCAGATATTTCTATCGAAGATGATGGAACTATTTATATCGGTGCAACTGATGGTCCATCAGCTGAAGCTGCTCGCGCGCAAATTAATGCAATCGCTAATCCAACAATGCCTGAGGTTGGCGAACGCTACCTAGGCACTGTTGTAAAGCTTGCAGCATTTGGTGCTTTCATTTCACTGCTTCCAGGAAAAGATGGCTTGCTCCACGTCTCGCAAATTCGCAAGATGCATGGCGGAAAGCGCATCGAAAATCTCGAAGAAGTTATGAAGGTTGGAGACAAGATTCAGGTTGAGATCGGTGAAATCGATCCAAAGGGAAAGCTTTCACTAATTCCAGTTCTTGAAGAAGGCGCGGCATCAGCCGAATAAATGTCAGTTCGTCGCACAGTATTGCCTAGCGGTCTGCGCATCGTCACTGAAGAAGTATCTTCAGTTCGAAGTGCAGCCGTTGGCATCTGGGTAAATGTAGGTTCTCGTGATGAAGCACCAGCTGTTGCTGGTGCTTCTCACTTTTTAGAACACCTTTTGTTTAAAGGCACACAACGCCGAAATGCTTTGGAAATTTCTTCAGCCATCGAATCTGTTGGTGGCGAAATGAATGCGTTTACTAGCAAGGAATACACCTGCTTCTACGCACGTGTCATCGATTCAGATCTTCCCATGGCCGTTGATGTTATTTCTGATCTCATCACTTCATCGATTGTTACGGCAGAAGATGTAGATGCTGAGCGCAAGGTAGTCCTAGAAGAAATTGCTATGCGCGATGATGATCCGAGTGATTTAGTCCATGACCTATATGCCGAAACTTATTACGGAGATACTCCGTTAGGGCGCCCAATTCTTGGAACAATAGATTCAATCAATAACATGACACGCAATAGTGTTTTTAACTATTACAAGAAGCGTTATTTGCCTCAAGATTTAGTTGTTGCCGTAGCTGGAAATATTAAGCATAAGCGAGTAGTTGCGATGGTCGAAGAAGCGCTTTCGCGCGATAACTTCCTAGACGTTAGTGGAACTCCACAGATTCGACCAAATACAACTGTAAAACGCGGAAAACAAGGTCGAGTAGGAATCATTTATCGCAAGAGCGAACAAGCGCACATGTTTTATGGGATGGAAGGCGTGACGCGAAATGATGATCGTCGCTTCACGATGGGCGTTTTATCTGCAGCCCTCGGCGGCGGAATGTCATCACGTTTGTTTCAAGAAATTCGTGAGAAACGTGGTCTTGCGTATTCTGTTTATTCATACGCTCAACAATTCGCAGGTTCAGGACAAATTGGATTTTATGCAGGCTGTAACCCAAGCAAAGCAATTGAAGTTGTAAACATCATTCAGGAAGTTTTAGCTGATGTAGCCGATAATGGAATGTCACATGAAGAGATTGAACGAGCGAAGGGCGCCGTTCGCGGTTCACTAGTACTTAGCCAAGAAGATTCAGGATCTCGCATGAGTCGGATCGGCAAGAGCGAGATTGTTTATGGCGAGATTATGGGCTTCGATGAAATTCTCAAGGCGGTTGCACGCGTAACACCAGAAGATATTCGCGTTATTGCCAACGAGTTTCTTACAAAAACGCCTACCCTTGGAGTTGTAGGTCCCTATAAGAGCGAAGCGCATTTCGAGAAAGTACTCGCGAAAGGAAGCACACGATGAGTTCACGTATTCGTGTTGGCGTACTTGGGGCTCGCGGTCGCATGGGCGCAGAAGTTGTTAAAGCCGTAACCAGCGCATCTGACTTAGAACTCGTTGCCCAACTTGATCTCGGTGATTCTTTAGATCAGTTGTTAAGTAACAAAGCTGAAGTCGTTGTTGATTTCACGACACCCGATAGCGTTATGAAAAATCTTGAATTTTTAATTAGCAACGACATCCACGCAGTCGTTGGAACAACGGGATTTGATCAAGCTCGAATTGATTCATTGACCAAAGAATTGTCCAAGCATCCAAAAGTTGGAGTTTTAATCGCCCCAAATTTTGCAATAGGTGCCGTTCTGATGATGGAGTTTGCGGAAAAAGCTGCTCGCTACTTTGAATCAGCAGAGATTGTTGAAATGCACCATCCAGCCAAAGTAGATGCACCCAGTGGGACTGCAGCGCGCACCGCAGAATTAATGACAGAAGCGCGTAAGAACGCTTCAATGAAACCGATGCCGGATGCAACCAAGGGATCACTCGAAGGTGCTCGCGGAAGCAAAGTAGGAGATATTCCAATTCATTCAATTCGCGCACAAGGTTTGGTTGCCCATCAAGAAGTTTTATTTGGGGGAGTTGGAGAAACTCTTACAATTCGTCATGACTCTCTCGATCGCGCAGGATTTATGCCTGGTGTATTACTTGGAATTAGAAGTGTTGTAAAAAATCAAGGTCTAACTCATGGCCTAGATAAATTCATGTAAAGGAATATGACATGTCTAAAGATCAAATAACAATGTACGGCGCTGACTGGTGTGGAGATTGCCGTCGTTCAAAGAGATTGCTCGCTGAATTAGGTGTCGAATACACACACATCGATGTTGAAGCAGACCTAAGTGCAGCCGACAAAGTTCGAGAAATCAATGGTGGAGCTCAATCAATTCCTGTCATTGTTTTTTCAGATGGTACACATCTGACTGAGCCATCAGATATGGATTTAACGGCAAAGCTAAAGTCGCTTTCTATTATCTAGAAAAAGTTGTAGACACCAGCCGATGTAATGGCTGCGCTTAAAACAACAATGGGAAACGGCGCTTTGAAAATGAGAGCCAAAATCGCTGCACCTAACCCCGCTAGTCTGTGATCTATAACTATCGCATTCTTTGTTGTAACGCTTTGAACGGCAACCAGTGCACTTAACAGGGCAATTGGTATAAGGAGATTAATCCTTTTAATGAGTGGATGCGACAAAAATTTCTCGGGGACACTATGGCCCGCAAACTTCAGTGCAAAAGCTATAACGCTGGTACCAATGACACCAATCCATAGAGTGTTATTCATTTCTTAACCCGCAACCCCGCAATTACGGCGATTACTGCAGTACCAATAATTGGCAAGCCAGCTGGCAAGAATGGAGTTGTTGCAATTGCAAAAATTGCCGCAATGATTGCCAGAGTTTTATCAGTTGAATTTTTAAGTCGTGGCCAAACAAGTCCTAAAAATGCAGCCGGAACAGCGGCATCTAATCCCCATGCAGATGGATCGCCCATGGCTTTTGCCCCAAGTGCGCCAGCAAGAGTAAACAAATTCCAAAAAAAGAAGACACCAAATCCAGTTAGCCAAAATCCTTCACGCATCGCTTCGGGACCGCGCGCTTCTTGAGAAAAACTTACGCCAGTTGATTCATCAATTGTGATGTGCGCTGCTACCAATCTTTTGAATCCACGTACTTTAAGAATTGGTGCCATAAGTACTCCGTATAAACCATTTCGAAATCCCAACAATGAAGCTGTGGCAATTGCGCTAATTGCGCTTCCACCAGCTCCAATTACGCCAATTACTGCAAATTGTGAGGCACCAGAAAAAGTTAGAAGCGAGAGTAAGCAACTTTGTAAAACACTGAAGCCATTGGCTACAGCTGCGGCTCCAAATGCAACTCCATATGCACCAACAGTGAAGGAGACGCTGAGAGAGTCACGAAATGTGGGGGAAGAGACTCTAGACACACCCGCATTCTGCCGTATAAATCCAACAGCGCAAAGCGGCTAAT
>BJFT01000014.1 GCA_014190015.1 Actinomycetes bacterium | reverse complement strand
TTGCTTCTTCTGTTGGCTCGACTCGGATATTGCGATAACGAGCAAGACCGGTACCAGCTGGGATCAACTTACCGATAATGACGTTCTCCTTGAGGCCAAGAAGTGGATCACTCTTTTCAGAAAGTGCTGCATCAGTTAACACACGAGTTGTCTCTTGGAATGAAGCAGCTGACAACCATGATTCAGTTGCAAGTGATGCCTTGGTGATACCCATAAGTTCTGGACGACCAGATGCTGCCTTGCCACCAGTTGTGACAACGCGACGGTTTTCTGTCTCAAAGCGACCGCGTTCAACAAGTTCACCTGGAAGTAGATCCGCATCTCCTGCTTCAAGCACTGTAATGCGCTTAAGCATTTGGCGAACGATTACTTCGATGTGCTTATCGTGAATACCTACACCCTGTGAGCGGTATACAGATTGAATTTCATTTACCAAGTGAACTTGAGTTGCACGTGGTCCAAGAATACGAAGTACTTGCTTTGGATCAATTGCGCCAACAACCATCTTCTGGCCGACATCAACGCGTGAACCTTCTTCTACAAGTAACTTCTGACGACGTGTAATTGGGTAAGCAACTTCTTCGCCACCGTCATCTGGTGTAACGATGATCTTCTTGCCCTTTGCATCTTCACGGAATGAAACAACACCCGCAGTTTCTGCGATTGGTGCAACACCCTTAGGTGTGCGTGCTTCGAAGAGTTCAACGATACGTGGAAGACCGTGAGTGATGTCATCTCCTGCAACACCACCAGTGTGGAAAGTGCGCATTGTTAGCTGTGTACCTGGCTCACCGATTGATTGTGCTGCAATGATTCCGACTGCTTCACCAACTGCAACGAGTTGACCTGATGCAAGTGAGCGACCGTAGCAAGCTGCGCACTGTCCAACCTTGCTATCGCAAGTAAGAACTGAGCGAATCTTTACTTCGTCAACGCCTGCTTCAACAAGTGATGCGATGACACGATCACCAAGATCAGTGCCTGCAGTTGCAATTACTTTGCCATCAACTTCGATGTCATCTGCAAGTGTTCGACCATATACAGATGTTTCAACATGGTCGTGCTTTACAAGTCCACCTGATTGTTGACGAGATGCAATTGGAAGTGTCAGACCGCGATCAGTACCGCAATCTTCTTCTCGAATAATTACATCCTGTGCAACGTCGCAGAGACGACGAGTTAGGTAACCAGAGTCAGCGGTACGAAGCGCTGTATCTGCAAGACCCTTACGTGCACCGTGAGTAGAAATGAAGTACTCAAGTACAGAAAGACCTTCGCGGAAGTTTGACTTAATTGGGCGAGGAATAATTTCACCCTTTGGGTTAGCTACAAGTCCGCGCATACCTGCGATCTGACGAATCTGCATCATGTTTCCACGAGCACCTGAAGTAACCATCATCCAAACTGGATTGACGCGAGGGAAGTTTTCTTCCATCTCTTTACCAACTTCAGCTGTTGCCTTTGTCCAGATCTCAATGAGTTCTTGACGGCGCTCGTCATCAGTGATAAGTCCCTTTTCGTATTGTGATTGAACCTTGTCTGCCTGTGTTTCATAGGTTTCAAGAATTTCAAGTTTACGAGGAGGTGTAACAACATCTTCGATACCGATAGTTGCACCGGCACGTGATGCCCAGTGGAAACCAAGTGACTTAAGTGCATCGAGAGTTTCAGCAACAACAACCTTTGGATAGAACTCTGCGAGTTCATCAACGATTTGTCCTAGTTGCTTCTTTGTTACGTCAACATCAACGAAACGGAAATCTGCAGGAAGCGCTTCGTTAAACAATGCGCGACCAACAGTTGTAGAAAGAGTTTCACCAGTAGTAGATAGGCGAATCTTTACCTTTGCTTGCAATGAAACTGAGTGCTGATCATGAGCCATGATTGCTTCAGCTACTGAAGAGAACGCGCGGCCTTCGCCGAGTTCTGCTTCGCGCTCCATTGTTAGCCAGTAAAGACCAAGCACCATGTCCTGTGTTGGTGTAGTAATTGGTCGACCGTTAGCAGGTGACAAGATGTTATTTGAAGACAACATCAAGATACGTGCTTCGGCTTGCGCTTCAGCAGATAGCGGCAAGTGAACAGCCATCTGGTCACCGTCGAAGTCAGCGTTAAATGCTGTACATACGAGTGGGTGAATCTGAATTGCCTTACCTTCTACCAATTGTGGTTCGAAAGCTTGAATACCTAGACGGTGCAGGGTTGGTGCACGGTTTAGAAGTACAGGGTGTTCTGCAATAACTTCTTCTAGAACATCCCACACAACTGGACGTGCGCGCTCGACCATACGCTTTGCAGATTTAATGTTCTGCGCATGGTTTAGATCTACAAGACGCTTCATTACGAATGGCTTGAAGAGTTCGAGTGCCATCTGCTTTGGAAGACCACACTGGTGCAACTTCAACTGTGGGCCAACAACAATTACAGAACGACCTGAATAATCAACGCGCTTTCCGAGCAAGTTCTGACGGAAACGTCCTTGCTTACCCTTAAGCATGTCTGAAAGTGATTTAAGTGCACGGTTTCCGGGACCAGTAACTGGGCGACCACGACGACCGTTATCAAATAGTGCGTCAACTGCTTCTTGAAGCATGCGCTTTTCATTGTTAACGATAATTTCTGGTGCACCGAGATCAGCTAGACGCTTCAAACGGTTGTTACGGTTGATAACGCGACGGTATAGATCGTTTAGATCTGAAGTCGCAAAGCGACCACCATCGAGTTGAACCATTGGACGTAGATCAGGTGGAATAACTGGAACGCAATCAAGAACCATTGATGCTGGGTGGTTACTTGTTGTCATGAATGCATTGACGACCTTCAGACGCTTGATAGCGCGAGTCTTCTTTGCACCCTTTCCATTTTCCGAAAGATCATTAAGAATCTTGTATTCAGTCTCAAGATCAAAAGTTTCTAGGCGCTTCTTAATTGCAGCTGCACCCATATCTCCCTTGAAGTACATGCCATAACGGTCACGCATTTCGCGGTAAAGGTTTTCATCACCTTCGAGATCTTGAACCTTTAGGTTCTTAAAGCGAGTCCATACATCTTCAAGACGATTGAGTTCGCGCTCTGAACGATCACGAATTCCCTTGAGTTCGCGCTCTGCGCTCTCGCGGACTTTGCGCTTTACATCTGACTTCGCATCTTCTGATTCGAGTTCAGCAATATCTGCCTCGAGCTTCTTAGTGCGAACATCTAGATCATTATCGCGACGTGTTTCAATCTTCTTGCGATCATTTGCCAACTTCTTTTCAAGTTGTGGCATATCTTCTTCGCGCGCTTCTGCATCAACCTCTGTGATCATGTAAGCAGCAAAGTAAATAACTTTTTCTAGATCCTTAGGTGCAAGGTCTAGTAAATATCCAAGACGTGATGGAACGCCCTTGAAGTACCAGATGTGTGTTACTGGAGCAGCAAGTTCGATGTGTCCCATACGTTCGCGACGTACCTTTGCGCGAGTAACTTCAACACCGCAACGTTCGCAGATGATTCCCTTGAAGCGTACGCGCTTGTACTTACCGCAATAACATTCCCAGTCACGAGTAGGTCCGAAGATCTTCTCGTCAAAGAGTCCATCCTTTTCAGGCTTGAGTGTGCGGTAGTTAATTGTCTCTGGCTTCTTTACTTCGCCAAATGACCACTCACGAATGTTGTCAGCCGAAGCTAGACCAATTCGCAGTTCATCAAAGAAGTTAACGTCTAACATAGTTATTTTCCCTCTCAGACTTCTTCAACACTGCTTGGCTCAACTCGTGACAAGTTGATACCTAGCTCTTCGGCGGCACGGAATACTTCTTCGTCGGTGTCGCGCATTTCAATTGCTACACCTTCTGAAGAGAGAACTTCCACATTGAGACATAGTGATTGCATTTCCTTAATAAGAACCTTGAATGATTCTGGGATTCCAGGTTCAGGAATGTTTTCACCCTTAACGATTGCTTCATAAACCTTTACGCGACCAAGCACGTCATCAGATTTAATAGTGAGTAACTCTTGGAGTGTGTATGCAGCTCCGTAAGCTTCGAGTGCCCACACTTCCATTTCGCCGAAGCGCTGACCACCGAATTGAGCCTTACCGCCCAATGGTTGTTGCGTAATCATTGAGTATGGACCAGTTGAACGTGCGTGAATCTTGTCATCTACTAAATGGTGCAGCTTCAAGATGTACATGTATCCAACTGAAATTGGAGTTGGGTATGGCTCACCAGAACGGCCATCAAATAACTTAGCCTTTCCGCTTTCACCAATTAACTGAACTCCATCACGGTTTGGAAGTGTGCTTGAAAGCAGACCAGTGATTTCAGATTCAAGTGCACCATCGAAAACAGGTGTTGCAATGTTTGTTCCAGGTGCACCCTTTTCTGCGCCAATATCCTTCAAGTGCTTTTGCCACGCTTGATCGATACCGCTTAAATCCCAACCAGTCTTTGCAACCCAACCGAGGTGCATTTCAAGAACCTGACCAACGTTCATACGACCAGGAACGCCGAGTGGGTTAAGGATTACGTCAACAGGAGTTCCATCTTCAAGGAATGGCATATCTTCTTGAGGAAGAATCTTTGAAATAACACCCTTGTTACCGTGGCGACCAGCAAGCTTGTCACCATCTTGAATCTTGCGCTTCTGTGCAACGTACACGCGAACAAGTTGGTTAATGCCTGCACCGAGTTCGAAGTCTTCTGACGACTCCACAACCTTTACATCAATAACTTTTCCTGATTCACCGTGTGGAACCTTCAGTGATGTATCGCGAACTTCGCGAGCCTTTTCACCGAAGATTGCGCGGAGCAAACGCTCTTCTGGAGTGAGTTCTGTTTCACCCTTAGGTGTAACTTTTCCAACCAAGATATCGCCAGGTACAACATCGGCGCCGATGCGGATAATTCCGCGCTCATCTAGGTCTGCAAGAACTTCTTCTGAAACGTTTGGAATATCGCGAGTGATTTCTTCGGCACCAAGCTTGGTATCGCGTGCATCAACTTCGTACTCTTCAATGTGAATAGATGTAAGAACATCGTCTTGAACTAGACGCTGCGACAAGATAATCGCATCTTCGTAGTTGTGACCTTCCCATGACATAAATGCCACGAGCAAGTTCTTACCGAGTGCCATTTCACCGTTATCGGTACATGGACCATCTGCAATTACTGAACCGAATTCAACTTTTTGACCTTCTGAAACTACAACGCGTTGGTTGTATGAAGTGCCTTGGTTTGAACGACGGAACTTAGCAAGTGAATATGTCTGATGCGTCGAATCATCTGCCATGACTTTAACTTCATCTGCAGATACTTCAGTAACAACGCCAGCCTTAGTTGCTGTGACAACGTCACCAGCGTCTACTGCTGCGCGGAATTCCATACCGGTACCGATGAGTGGAGCTTCTGATCGCATCAACGGAACTGACTGACGCATCATGTTAGAACCCATCAATGCACGGTTAGCATCATCGTGCTCAAGGAATGGAATCATTGCTGTTGCAACAGAAACCATTTGGCGTGGTGAAACGTCCATGTAATCAACTTCATCACCATGGATGTATTCAACTTCTCCGCCACGACGACGAACAAGAACGCGAGATTCCGCGAAGTGATTGTCATCTGTAAGTGGAGCATTTGCCTGAGCAATGATGTGCTCGTCTTCTTCATCAGCTGTTAGGTAATCAACTTGATCTGTAACGCGACCCTTAACAACTTTGCGATAAGGAGTTTCGATAAATCCAAATGCAGTGACGCGACCATATGTTGCAAGTGAACCGATAAGTCCGATGTTTGGACCTTCAGGAGTTTCAATTGGACACATGCGACCGTAGTGAGATGGGTGAACGTCACGAACTTCAAAGCCCGCACGGTCACGAGATAAACCACCAGGTCCAAGCGCTGAAAGACGACGCTTGTGTGTAAGTCCAGAGAGTGGATTTGTTTGATCCATGAACTGTGACAACTGAGAAGTTCCAAAGAACTCCTTAATTGATGCAACAACTGGACGGATATTAATAAGTGTCTGCGGTGTAATCGCTTCAACATCTTGTGTTGTCATACGTTCGCGCACAACACGTTCCATACGTGAAAGTCCGATACGTACCTGGTTTTGAATTAACTCACCAACAGTACGAAGGCGACGGTTACCGAAGTGATCGATATCGTCCTTTTCTACGCGAACTTCGCGGCCGTATTCCATTGTGAGATCGCCACGGTGCAGCGCTACTAAGTAGCGAAGTGTTGCAACGATGTCAGAAATGCTTAGAAGTGATGCATCAAGAGCGAGGTCAAGACCGAGCTTCTTATTAACCTTAAAGCGACCGACCTTTGCTAAGTCATAACGTTTTGGATTGAAATAGAGGTTTTCAATGAGGTTTTGTGCAGCTTCCTTTGTAGGAGGCTCACCTGGACGAAGCTTGCGGTAAATATCTAGCAACGCTTCATCTTGTGTATTAACTGTATCTTTTTCAAGAGTTGCCATCATTGATTCGAACTCACCAAACTCTTCACGAATTTGTTCTGCAGTCCAACCAAGTGCCTTAAGGAAAACTGTTACAGATTGCTTGCGCTTACGATCAATACGTACGCCAACAAGATCCTTCTTATCAACTTCAAATTCAAGCCAAGCGCCGCGACTTGGAATAATCTTTGAAGAGAAAATATCTTTGTCTGAAGTCTTTTCAATTGTGCGTTCGAAATAAACACCAGGTGAACGAACCAACTGTGAAACAACTACGCGCTCTGTTCCGTTAATTACGAAAGTTCCGCGTGGTGTCATAACTGGGAAGTCACCCATAAATACTGTCTGTGACTTAATTTCGCCTGTGATGTTATTTGTAAACTCTGCAGTTAGAAAGAGTGGTTGCGAATAAGTTGTATCGCGCTCTTTGCACTCTTCTACTGAAAACTTTGGTGGCTCGAAGCGGTGATCACGGAATGAAAGACTCATTGATCCTTGGAAGTCTTCGATTGGTGAAATCTCTTCAAAGATTTCTTCTAGACCAGATGTCGTAGGAATTTCACCACGATTAGTTGCTTCTGAAGTTGCTAGACGTGCACGCCACTTTTCGTTACCGAGAAGCCAGTCAACGCTTTCAACTTGGAGTGCTAGAAGATTTGGAACTTCGAGTGGTTCGCGAATCTTTGCAAAAGAGATTCGGCGGGGGGCTACTGAACTTTTCTTCGCGGCCAAGAGATGTCCTTCCAGACAGTTTTACGGGAACGCACAACTATTAGGTCTCAGCCGCTATATGCCCTGACCATAGAGGTTTTTGTGCGAACGCGTAGGGTATCGCCCCACCCCTTGACCTGTCCAACTGGTGGCTTATACAGCAAAAGGACCCCCCGGCAAGAGCCGAAGGGTCTTTTGTGGAGATTTCTGTGAAGAAATTACTTGATTGTGACCTTTGCGCCAGCTGCTTCGAGAGCTGCCTTTGCCTTGTCCGCTGTCTCCTTGTTTGCCTTCTCAAGAAGTGTTGCTGGAGTTGCATCAACTAGATCCTTAGCTTCTTTCAAGCCAAGAGCTGAGTTAAGTGCACGAACTTCCTTGATCACTGCAATCTTCTGTGAACCAGCATCTTCAAGAATGATTGTGAACTCATCTTGACCAGCATCTGCTGCGCCGCCGGCGGCTGCGCCACCTGCTGCTGCAACTGCTACTGGAGCTGCTGCTGTTACATCGAATTCAGTTTCGAATGACTTAACGAACTCTGAGAGCTCGACCAATGTCATTTCTTTAAACTGTGCCAATAGGTCTTGTGTGTTGAGCTTTGCCATGTTCGTTATTCCTTCTCTTCTGTTTCTGGTGTTGCTTCTGGGGTTGTTACTTCTTCGGTTACTGCTTCAGGAGCAGTTTCTGTTACAGCTTCGACTACTGGAGCTTCAGCCACAGGTGCCGGAGCGCTTGCCTCCATCTTGATGCGAAGTGCATCAATAATGCGAGCGGCCTTAGCGAATGAGCCCTTCATAGCGCCAGCAAGTTTCGCCAATAGAACTTCGCGTGATTCAAGATTTGCGAGTTCCATGAGCTCTGCAGGCGTAACGGATTTGCCTTCGTAAATTCCACCCTTGATAACAAGTAGCGGATTTTCCTTGGCAAAATCACGCATGCTCTTTGCTGCAGCAATTGGATCACCCTTGATGAATGCAATTGCTGATGGACCAGTTAATAAATCTGCTGAGAGATCTACACCTGCATCTTTTGCTGCAATCTTTGTAAGAGTGTTCTTGACTACTGAATACTTAGTATTTTCACCAAGTGCACGACGTAACTTCTTCATCGAAGTCACGGTTAGACCGCGATATTCGGTGAGAACAGTTGCGGTAGCTGTTCGGAAGTCTTCCGTCAGTTCAGCAACTGCTGCTGTTTTATCTGGGCGAGCCATTCGGTTCACCTTTCCTGGTACGTAGGTTGTGCAATAACAGCCGCTAAATGTAAAAAACCCGAACGCATAGGAGCGCACGGGTTAACGTTCACACCTACGCGGGCTGAGTTTTCACTCATTTAGCGAAACTTCTTGAGGAAGTTTCAAGACCTGCGGTCTTTGGTTATATGGCGAGGGTAGGCCTTTCGGCCCGCCCCCGTCAAATTTATTAAGTTTTTAACTCAGATTTACTGGGCAGCTGGTTCGCGAACGAGGTTTGGATCAATGTTGATTCCAGGTCCCATCGTTGTTGAAATTACTGCGCGCTTGATAAAGCGACCCTTTGAAGAGTTTGGCTTTGAGCGGTGTACCTCATCGAGAGCTGCTGCATAGTTCTCTGCAAGTTGTTCTGCAGTAAATGATGCTTTACCAATAATGAAGTGAAGGTTTGAATTCTTATCAATACGGAATTCAACTTTTCCGCCCTTGATGTCATTAACAGCCTTTGTTACATCTGTTGTAACTGTTCCGGTCTTTGGGTTTGGCATCAAGTTACGTGGTCCCAAAACTTTACCGAGACGACCGACCTTACCCATGAGATCTGGAGTTGCTACAACTGCATCGAAATCTAAACGACCCTTTGAAACTTCGTCGATGAGTTCGTCTCCACCAACAATGTCAGCACCAGCTGCACGTGCTTCGTCAGCACGTTCTCCGTTTGCGAATACAAGAACGCGAGCAGTCTTACCAGTTCCGTGTGGAAGGTTTACTGTCGAACGAATTGCTTGGTCTGCTTTCTTTGGGTCAACACCAAGGCAAAGTGCAACATCAATAGTTGCGTCGTACTTTGTTGTTGATGTTTCGCGGACAAGTGTTACTGCCTCTAGCGGTGTGTAAAGACGATCTGCATCAATCTTCGCAGCCGCTGCGATGTACTTCTTTGAGCGCTTCATTTCTTCCTTCTTTCTCTTATTTCTAAGAGTTAGTGGTTGTGGTTAGCGAACCAGCGAGGTTCTCCCACATCTCTTTCTCGGGGTGAGAAAGAGAAATTTATTTGTGACTAGCCGACAGTGATTCCCATTGAACGAGCTGTTCCAGCAATGATCTTGCTTGCTGCATCAATGTCGTTCGCATTGAGATCTGCCATCTTTGTCTTTGCAATTTCCTGGACCTGAGCCATAGAAATGTTTGCAACTTTATTCTTGTGAGGAATAGCAGAACCCTGTTCGATACCTGCCGCCTTCAAGATAAGACGTGATGCTGGAGGAGTCTTTGTGATGAAGTCGAAAGAGCGATCTTCGTAGACAGTAATTTCGACTGGGATGATCTGACCCTTTTGAGATTCTGTTGCAGCGTTGTAAGCCTTAACGAACTCCATGATGTTGACACCGTGCTGACCAAGGGCAGGACCTACTGGTGGAGCAGGTGTTGCCGCTCCAGCCTGGATCTGCAACTTGATGAATCCAGTTACCTTCTTCTTTGGTGCCATTTCTTTTCCTCTTTTTTCGTTTTTTGTTTTTTCGTCTTATTACTCTTGTGGAAATTAAATCTTTTGTACTTGGTTAAATGAAAGCTCAACCGGAGTTTCGCGTCCAAAGATTGAAACCAAAACCTTGAGCTTTGCCTGCTCTGGCATGATCTCTGAAATTGATGCAGGAAGCGTTGCGAATGGGCCATCCATAACGGTGACTGATTCGCCAACTTCGAAATCAACGACACGAATATCTAGTTTGTCTGAAGCCTTCTTCGGACGTGGTGCCAAAATCTTTTCTACTTCATCAAGGCTAAGTGGACTTGGGTGGTGTGCGTTTCCAACGAATCCTGTTACGCCAGGAGTGTTACGTACTGCAGACCACGATTCATCTGTGAGGTCAAGGCGAACTAGAACGTAGCCTGGATAAATATTGCGCTTTACTTGCTTGCGCTGACCGTTCTTAATTTCCATAACTTCTTCTTCAGGAACTTCAATCTGGAAAATGTAATCTTCCATGTTGAGTGACTGAATACGGTTTTGGAGATTGCCCTTAACCTTCTTTTCATATCCTGCATAAGAGTGGACTACGTACCAATCTCCAGGTGCAACGCGAAGTGCGCGACGAAACTCTGCATTTGGATCATTCTCATCTGATTCGATGTCGCCATCTTCATCTGAAGTGAGAGCCACATCTGAATCTGTTGAGGCAACAGGAGCTGCAACTTCTTCGATTACTTCTTCAACCTGTGGAGTTGCAAGATCTGTAGCAGATGCTGCGAGCGCTGCTTCAAAAGCATCTGGCTGCGCAGTATTTAAATTCTGGTCATCGCTCATGATTTTTCCTTATCCAAAGACCCAGAAAACGATCTTTGTAAGTACAAGATCAAAGATGGATACAACGACGATGACGAATGAAACGAAAACTAAAACGACAGCTGTATATGTAGTCAGCTGGTTACGTGTTGGCCAAACAACTTTACGGAGTTCGGAAACGATTTGACGATAGAAAAGTCCAAGGCGCGCAAAAGGACCGAGCTTCTCGGCTGTTGTAACTTCTTCAGTCATGTGCGTTCCTTTCTCTTCTTTACTAATTACTACGTAATGTCTTCATAAAACCGTGCAGGGCAGGAGGGACTCGAACCCCCAACCGGCCGCTTTGGAGACGGCAACTCTAGCCAATTGAGCTACTGCCCTTCGCGAGAGCATGGCGAAACCATAGGAATTACCAAATCCTCGTGAGCGTCGAATTGTAGAGGTACACATGCTCTTAGGTCTAACTCGCGCTTAGCCAAGCGGGCTTATAGGGCAGACTTAGCCTCATGAGCAGAATTTCGAGTCGAATCGCAGCAATCGCTGAATCAGCCACGCTTGCAGTTGATGCAAAAGCAAAAGCATTGAAGGCCGCTGGTCGACCAGTAATTGGTTTTGGTGCAGGCGAACCTGATTTTCCTACTCCTGATTACATTGTTAGTGCGGCAGCAAGTGCGGCAGCTGTTCCGGCAAATCATCGCTACACACCAACACCTGGTTTAGCCGATTTACGTGATGCGATTGTTGCAAAGACAAAGCGTGATTCGAATTATGAAATTACTGCAGATCAAGTTCTTGTAACAAATGGTGGCAAGCAATCTGTTTATCAAGCATTCGCAACGATTATTGATCCAGGCGATGAAGTAATTCTTCCATCACCATTTTGGACAACCTATCCAGAGTGCATCAAATTGGCTGGTGGAAAAGCCATCGAAGTGTTTGCAGATGAATCTCAAAACTATTTAGTTTCGGTTGAGCAACTAGAGGCTGCACGTACACCAAAAACTAAGGCGTTGTTGTTCTGCTCACCGTCAAACCCAACTGGTTCTGTGTATTCACCTGAACAAGTAAAAGCAATTGGTGAATGGGCGCTGAAGAACAAGGTGTGGATTATTGCTGATGAAATTTATGAGCACCTTTTATATGACGGTGCAAAAGCGCCAAGCATGCCTGTTGTAGTTCCAGGTCTTGCAGATTCAACAATTATTATTAATGGAGTTGCAAAGACTTATGCGATGACTGGTTGGCGCGTGGGTTGGATGATTGGGCCAAAAGATGTCATTAAGGCAGCCACCAATTTGCAATCACACCTAACATCAAATGTTTCCAATGTGTCGCAGCGTGCAGCAATTGCAGCGCTCACTGGTGATTTATCTGCGGTTCACAAAATGGGCGAAGCATTTGATCGTCGTCGCAAGTTAATCGTCGGCTTACTCAATGAGATTCCTGGTT
This sequence comes from Actinomycetes bacterium, assembly GCA_014190015.1. Classification (GTDB taxonomy): domain Bacteria; phylum Actinomycetota; class Actinomycetes; order Nanopelagicales; family Nanopelagicaceae; genus Planktophila. The sequence goes on along the minus strand of BJFT01000014.1, from coordinate 16,036 downwards.
TTGAATGTCCAATGCCAACTGGTGCTTTTTATGTTTATCCATCAGTAAAAGGTGCACTCGGCAAAACCATTCGTGGAAAAGTCGCAAAGACTTCTGCTGAATTGGCAACGATTATTCTGGATGAAGTTGAAGTTGCCGCAGTCCCTGGTGAAGCATTTGGTCCATCGGGTTATTTGCGCTTCTCATACGCTCTAGGTGATGAAGACATCGTTGAGGGCATTGGCCGCATCAAAAAATTAATTACTGAAGGGTAAGTCCTACTAAATTAACTTCAGGCTCTAAAGAAATGCTAAAAGTTGTCAGTACTTTTTCTTGAGCCAACTTAGCAAGGGCTGCAATTTCAGATGCCTTTGCTCCACCACTATTTGTTAGAGCTAAAACATGTTTAGTCGAAATTCGAGCCCCACCAATTGATTGTCCTTTTGTAATTCCTGAATGCTCAATTAACCACGCAGCTGAAGTTTTTACGCGACCATCAGGTAGTGGCCACCGTGGTGCATCTGCCGGAAGTTTTGCAGCAACATCTGAGCTAACAATTGGATTGGTGAAAAAAGAACCAGCCGACCAAGAGTCGTGATCACTTTCAGAGAGCAACATTCCTTTACGTGAGCGAAGTTCTAAGACTTTTTCGCGGCAATCACGCACTGAACTCTTTTCACCCACTGAAATACCGAGTGCACTCGCTAACTCAGAGTATGTAATCGCTGTCGTCATCTCGCCGATGCGCAATTGAAAAGCGACGTCTAGGACAACGTATCTGCCTGGATGAGCTTTGAAATGTGAGTTGCGGTATGAAAATTCACACTCTGCATTGGTAAATGTTTTTACTTCTTTTGCCTGGCGATCATAGGTTCGTACTCGAGTAATGAACTCACTTACTTCATGTCCATAAGCGCCAATATTTTGAATTGGTGCAGCACCAACAGTGCCAGGAATTCCGCTCAGAGTTTCAAGCCCTGCAAAGCCTCGAGAAATAGTCGTCTTTACTAATTCATCCCAATTTTCACCTGCGCCAATTGTGAGGGTTGCTCCACTGCACGCATCTACTTCTTCTTCGATTTTGTTATTTGAAATTCTGATGACTGTTCCTGCAAAACCATCATCGCTGACTAAAAGATTTGTTCCGCCACCCATAATTAAAATTGGTGAATCTCCAGCGCTTTGGATTGCAGCAATAATCTCTTTTTCGCTAGAAACTTCTACAAATTTCTTGGCAGGACCACCCACACGTAGTGATGTGTAATCCGATAAATCAGCCATAGGTGAAGGTTACCGACGCGGGCTAAGAATTGCTTCTTTGCCTCGGAAGCGTTCGAGAATGCGGTCGTAATTCTTCTTTGATTGTGCATCTCTGAAACTTTCTTCGGTGTCGTAATAACCGTGGTGGCGACCCTGCTCAAGTGGAAGATCCATCTGCAAGAGATGACCGGATGCATGTTTTAGACGGAGTGAAAACTCAATATCTGCATTTCGATAATAAATTGCTCGTGCATTAAATCCGCCTGCTTGAAGAGCGGCAGCTTTATCTACTGCGAGGAAATAAGAGAAGAGCACATCAACTTCTCCGGCGCCTTTGTCATCGACGCTGCGCCACTGATCTTCGATGTTAATTAATCCCCCACGCCAACCAACTGCTGCAAAATCTTTCTTTTGCAGTTCTTGCAGAACTGGTGAAATCGCGTCACCCGTAAAAGTTGTTGATGGATCCATGATTACTGCAAATGGTGATGAAATTATTCGCAGCGCTGCATTTGCACATTCTCCCCAACCAGGATCATTTTCTAACTGAATAACGTGCGTATGCGAATCAACGATTGAAGATAAATCTTCGGCCGGTTGTGTTGCTAGAACAAGAATCTCGGCAGAACTATGGGCTTTGATGGAATTAACACTTGTGATTGCATCTTCATGAAAACCGTTGACAACGATAGCCACGGTTATCGAGCGATCACTCTTGGGTAAATTCTTTAACTTCTGAATATCAGCAAATACCTGAACCAAAGATTTTGCATGTAATTCAAAGCCGCCTACAACATCAACAATTTCATATCCGGCTTGTGCAATTTGATCTCGAAGTTGATCGGCTAAAGCAAAGTTCTTATCTGCGCGCGCTGCTTGCCGTGCGCGCCCAAGTTCGTGCAAATTCTCTGGAGCACTCACTTTAATTGCCTTGTTCCACTAAAGCTTTTGCCATTCCTAAAACCTTTACTCCTTGCGAGGTTGCTGAAATTTCCAAACGCACCTTATTGCCGATTACTTCCAGAACAGTCGCTGAGACTGTTAGGTCTACGTTTTTTCCTGCTGGAACTACTACTGGCTTAGTGAATCTGGCTGAAAATTCTTTTACGTTCTGAGAACCTCCAGCCCAATCGCTGATGTATTTACCTGCAAGTGCCATCGTGAGCATTCCATGAGCAATCACATCAGGAAGTCCGACTGATTTTGCGAAAGCTTCATCTTGGTGAATCCGATTATGATCACCACTTGCATCTGCATATTGCTTGAGAAGTTCTCTGTTAACTTCGAATTCGTGGGCAGGGATACTTGCGCCGACCTCAATCATGCTCTCACCACCAGAGTGGACCATGATGAAACAACTTTTTCTTCACCACTAAACACATCAGATCTAACGGTCACAATTTCATTACCTGCTGCAACTCTGTAGTTTTCAATTGTTGCCGAAGTAGTAAGTGAATCTCCTGCGACTATAGGACGGAAGATCTCGAATTTCTGGTCTCCGTGAACTAGGCGAGTCCAATCCAAACCAATTTCAGGCTTGGTCAAAATACTTTCAAATTCGCGCAGTGAAATTCGTATCGAAAATGTTGGCGGTGCAACCGAAGTATTTTTCTCGCCAATTACGGCAGCGAATGAATTAATTTCTTCTTGCGTAACTGTGATGACATCTACACCCGCGAAGGTGCGCCCGACGCTATCGGGATTGAGCATTAACGAGTTTCGCGGTGAAGTGTTGAAGATTTGCAACGAGGACAGAACTTCTTAAGTTCCATGCGGTCTGGATCGTTGCGGCGGTTCTTTTTTGTAATGTAGTTACGTTCTTTGCAATCAACGCATGCCATGGTGATCTTTGGACGTACGTCCGCGCTCTTACTTGCCATGGTCTTACTCCTTCATCGATTGAGGGGCTTTAGATTACCTGAGGCCCTTCGCGTTACGAAATTAACGCTGAACTACTAGTAGCGGAGGCGGGATTTGAACCCACGACACAGCGATTATGAGCCGCTTGCTCTACCAAGCTGAGCTACCCCGCCTTAGATGTATTGCTACATCTTTATTACTTCACTTTCGAGCCCCCCACCGGAATCGGACCGGTGACCTTTTCCTTACCATGGAAATGCTCTACCAACTGAGCTAGGGGGGCAGTGGTAGAAGTGTGAGCGTACAACCTCACGTGCAAAAAATGAAAAAGAGAGCAGTTACAACGCAGGGTCGAGGGTAATTTTACCAGTGCTCTGACGAGCAAGCATCGCTTCATGCGCTTGGCGGGCTTGGCTCAATCCAAATGTAGCGCCCACTATTGGTTTTAATTTTCCGCTAAGTACAAGTGCGAATAACTCTTCAATGACATCGTTCAAAAGTGCTTTGTTGCCAAAACAATGTGCAAGCCAAAAACCTGTAATTGTTTTTGTTCCACCCATTAATGATCCTGGATTAATATCTTTTGCTGCTGTGCGCGATGCATTGCCGTATGTAATTAATCGGCCAAATGGTGCCAATATTTCAAGGGAAGCGTCTAGTGTTTTTCCGCCAACCATTTCAAGGACTAAATCAACTGGTTTTCCACCATTAGCTGCAAGCATGTCAGCGGCTAAATTCTGTGACAGCGCATCTACAACAACGTCAGCACCGAGTTTGGTTGCAAGCGCTGATTTATCTGTAGATGAAGTAACGGCAATAACTTTGGCGCCCCACATTTTTGCTAATTGAATTGCAATCGTTCCGACTCCGCCTGCAGCAGCGTGGATAACAACGCTCTCACCTGGTTTAACGTGACCAACGGTTTTTAAGATATGCCATGCAGTTGTTCCTTGAACCAACATGCAAAGTGCTTGACCATCAGTAACGCCTTCTGGAACATCAATCATCACGGCTTTATTTGCGACTGCTTTTTGTGCGTATCCCCCGCTGCTCACTGATGCTAGAACGCGACGTCCACTTTCAGTCATACCGACAACTTCAAGTCCAGGAATAAGTGGAAGTTTTTGCGGAGATAAATAACCATTTTCGATTTGATGGGTATCGGCGTAGTTAATGCCAATTGATGTGACATTAATTAGTTCTTCATTGGCGCCCGGAATTGGATTAGCAATTTCACTGATGGTCATAACTTCTGGCCCACCGAAAACAGTTAGTTGAATAGCTTTCATTTGCCCGCGGCTTTTAAATCTTTACGTAGCTCTGGTGGCAATGAGAAAAGAAGTGATTCTTCCTTTGCTGTAACAGTTTCTACATCTGAAAATCCACGTTCAGCAAGAAATGCCAGTACATCCTTGACCAAAATCTCGGGTACGGATGCTCCGCTAGTTACGCCAATTGTTTCCACGCCATCTAGCCAATGCTCCTGAATTTCTTGCGCAAAATCTACGAGGTGCGAAACCTTTGTTCCGTATTCGAGAGCGACTTCAGCTAAGCGAACTGAGTTAGAAGAATTCTGAGAACCCACAACAATTACTAGGTCAGATTGCGGAGCAATTACTTTGATTGCTTCCTGACGGTTTTGAGTGGCATAACAAATGTCATCACTTGGTGGATCCGAAATCTCAGGAAAACGTTCTTTTAGAATCTTTACTGTTTCTAGAGTTTCATCGACACTCAGCGTCGTTTGTGACAACCAGACAAGTTTCTTTCCAGGAGTAGGAACAACTGTTCGGGCACCTTCTAGTCCATCAACAATCTGAACTTTTCCAACAGCTTCGCCTGCTGTGCCTTCTACTTCTTCGTGACCGTGGTGGCCAATTAATAAAATTTCAGCATCTTCGGCAGCAAATCTTTTTGCTTCGTTGTGAACCTTTGTTACAAGTGGACACGTTGCATCAATTGTTTTAAGACTACGTGATGCTGCTTGTTCGTGAACTGCTGGCGAAACTCCGTGTGCAGAGAAGACGACGGTTTTACCTTCAGGAACTTCATCTGTTTCATTGACGAAGATTGCGCCGCGCGCTTCAAGAGTTGAGACAACGTGCTTGTTGTGGACAATCTCCTTACGTACATAAACAGGTGCACCGTAAAGTTCGAGTGCTTTTTCAACTGTAATGACGGCACGATCAACGCCAGCGCAATAACCGCGCGGCGCAGCAAGGAGAATTCTCTTGGCCATAGGTGCAGTCTATTAGGCTCGCCCCATGTTCGAAACTTCAAGTGAATCCCCTGCTCCTGTACGCGTGGTTACTGAAGCAATCAAAGATTATGTAGATCGCCTTGGACCAATTTGGATTGAAGGCGAAATTTCTGAAATTAATGAACGAAGCGGTGGCATGGCATTCATGCGACTTCGAGATACAAGCGTTGACATGAGTATTTCGGTGATGTGTCACCGCTCCGTTTTATCAAGTGTTTCACCTCTGCCACAGAATGCACGCGTTGTTATGTACGCAAAAGCTTCTTGGTATACAAAAAATGGATCCCTCACACTTTCAGCCCGCGAAATCCGCCAAGTGGGTATTGGTGAGTTAATGGCGCGCTTAGAAGAGTTAAAAACACTTCTAGCAAGTGAAGGGCTCTTCGCTCTCGAAAGAAAAGTTGCTCTTCCACTCTTGCCTAGAAAAGTCGGTTTGATTTGTGGCCGCAATACCGATGCAGAAAAAGATGTCGTTGAAAATGCTAAGCGCCGCTGGCCATCTGTTGAATTTGAAATCCGAGAAGTAACCGTTCAGGGAGCCGCAGCAGTCGTTGAAGTATCTGCTGCTCTTTCAGAACTCGAAGCAATGGCAGAAGTAGATGTCATCATCATTACTCGCGGTGGCGGTTCATTTGAAGATTTGCTCCCCTTTAGCGATGAATCATTAGTACGCCTTGCAGCTTCCTGTGAAACTCCAATTGTTAGCGCAATCGGACACGAAAAGGATTCGCCACTTTTGGATCTAGTTGCCGATGTTCGCGCTTCAACCCCAACGGATGCGGCCAAGAGAGTCGTCCCTGATATTGCAGAAGAAATTGAGTTGATTAAAGCGCTACGAGATCGCGCTAAGAGATACATACTTTCATCCCTTGACCTGGAAACTTCGCGCATCGAAAACTTAATCAATCGTCCAGTCCTGCGAGATCCCATGGTGCTAGTTACTAGCCGTGAAGAAATTATTACTGGATTGCGCGATCGAAGCGTCAGAAGTTTTTCATCTCGTTTAACTCTTGCAGCTGAAGACCTGACACACGTGCGCGCTCGAGTCAGAGCACTTTCACCGCAAGCAACATTGGATCGTGGCTATTCAGTTGTGCAATTGGAAGATGGCTCAATCGCTCGAGATGCCAAGAGTTTAAAAATTGGTCAAAAACTTCGCTTACGACTTGCTGCCGGCGAGACCAACGCCACAGTTACAGATAAATAGGCAAGGAGTACATTTATCACATGGCTACGGAGAAAAAGCTTTCCTATGAAGCAGCGCGAGAAGAGTTAGCGCAGGTTGTTTCATCCCTTGAAGCCGGAAGTGCAACCCTCGAAGAGTCATTGAAATTGTGGGAGCGCGGAGAAGAGTTAGCGCTGATCTGCCAAGAGTGGCTAGATGGTGCACGTAAAAAGCTAAGTGCAGCGAAACCCAAAGCTGAATAACAATGGCACCAGAATTTTCATACAGTGATTTGCTGCCGATAGGCAAAGACACAACTACGTACCGCAATCTCGGAACCGCCGGAGTCTCAGTCGAGAAAATCGGAAACCGAGAAATACTTACAGTTGCCCCAGAAGCAATTGAGATGCTCACATCAACTGCGATGCACGATATTTCTCATTATTTACGCACTGCCCACCTTGAACAATTAGCAATTATTTTAAAAGATCCAGAGAGCTCTCCTAACGATCGTTTCGTAGCGCTGGACCTCTTGAAGAATGCCAATATTTCTGCGGGTGGAATTTTGCCAATGTGCCAGGACACTGGAACAGCGCTGGTCATGGGTAAAAAAGGACAGAACGTATTTACCGAGAGTAAAGATGAGGAAATAATTTCTAGAGGAATCTACAACGCATTTACGACGTTGAATCTGCGTTATTCCCAATTGGCTCCGGTCACAACATGGGAAGAGAAAAACACTGGAAATAACCTTCCTGCACAAATTGAAATCTTTGCTGATAGCGATCATCCAGATGAGTACAACTTCCTCTTCATCGCCAAAGGTGGCGGAAGCGCCAACAAATCTTTCTTGTATCAAGAGACGAAGGCTGTGCTGAATCCGACAAGTTTTATCAGTTGGCTAGATGAAAAACTTCGCTCAATCGGAACAGCCGCATGTCCGCCGTATCACCTTGCAATTGTTATCGGTGGAACTAGCGCTGAGCACACCGTTAAGACTGCAAAATTAGCAAGTACACATTATTTAGATTCACTTCCAACATCGGGTGATGCTAAAACCGGTCACGGATTTAGAGATATTGCACTGGAAAAAGAGGTTCTCGAACTCACTCGCACTCTTGGAATTGGCGCGCAATTTGGTGGAAAGTATTTCTGCCATGACGTGCGTGTTGTGCGACTACCTCGACATGGTGCATCACTGCCTATTGCAATTGCTGTCTCTTGTTCTGCTGATCGCCAGGCAAAAGCAAAGATCACTAAAAAGGGCATATTCATTGAGGAAATGGAGCGCGATCCAGCTCGCTTCTTGCCAGATACTCACGATGAACACCTTGAAGAAGGTGTAGTCAACATTGATTTAAATCAGCCTATGGAAAAAATTCGTGCAGAGTTATCAAAGCATCCAGTCAAAACTCGACTCTCTTTGACTGGAACTCTCGTGGTTGCTCGCGACTTAGCGCACGCAAAAATTAAAGAAGCGATGGATGCTGGCGCGCCAATGCCTTCATACCTAAAAGATTTCGCTGTGTACTACGCAGGTCCAGCAAAGACTCCTGCCGGTTATGCATCTGGTTCCTTTGGTCCAACAACAGCGGGGCGTATGGATTCATACGTTGAGTATTTCCAATCACGTGGTGGATCATTTGTAATGTTGGCAAAAGGTAATCGCTCACTCGCTGTGACAAATGCGTGCAAGGCGCATCGCGGTTTCTATCTCGGTTCAATTGGTGGACCTGCAGCCAGACTTGCTCAAGATTGCATTAAAAAAGTTGAAGTTTTAGATTATGAAGAGTTAGGTATGGAAGCAGTCTGGAAAATTGATGTAGTTGATTTCCCAGCGTTTATTGTTGTTGACGATAAAGGTAATGATTTTTTTGCAGAAACTTCTAAGCCATTAACAATCGGGAAGAAGCCGGTTTAGTAATAGTTACTGCGACGCCACTTATTCCATGCAGCACATGGTGAGTCGTATCGTTCTGAAATATAGAGAAGTCCCCACTTAATCTGGGTAGTTGGATTTGTACGCCAATCCGTTCCGACTTTATCCATCTTCGAAGCTGGTAGCGCTTGAGCAATTCCGTGCGCACCTGATCGTGGATTGCGGGCTTGGTAATTCCAGTGGCTCTCTTTTGTCCATAGTCGATTCAGACATAGGTACTGCTCTTCGCCCCAGCCGTACTCAGTAGCCATCATCTCTTTTGCAAAACGCTTTGCTCCCATCGGCTTTCGAGCAGATTCAACGGCAAGACTCATGGATGAGACCAGAGCAATTTCGCTGGAGAAGACTGTGCGTCGAGTATTTAGAGCCGTTGTTAACGATGCCGAAAGTGCAGTCGCAGTAGAAGGAGCGACTACCAAGAGCGCTGTTCCTGCTGGAGCATCTGGAAGGACCAGACGGGTTGTCATCGGAAATTCCAGACCATAGGCAGTCGGTTGGGCGCTGGTTACAAAAAGAAGGGTCGCAATAGTTGCCCAGATCGCGAGCAATGTCTTTCGCATCTTCATTCCGAGCACCCTTCCTTTCTCAATCGTTCTGCACCCTCAGCCCGCTAGACCCTGAAAATTTCAGGGCTAAGAGCTAAGGGGAATGGCTTTAGAGTGTCTTGTAGGGGTGAGTCGAGCAACTTAATAGCAGCGTGAGTCGCAAATTCATAGAAAAACCTCAAGGTGTGGACAAGTAAAAGCGCAGGTCAGCACTGTGAAAGTCCAATATGTCCGAAATGTGAGTGTGAGATTAAACTTCAGCCCGAAATAGGGCCTTCGAGCATTTCAGTGACCAGGGCGGCGATGGCTGAGCGCTCCGAGCGGGTCAAAGTGACGTGGGCAAAGAGCGGATGCCCCTTAAGAGTTTCAACCACAGCTACAACTCCGTCGTGACGACCGACTCGAAGGTTATCGCGTTGGCCAACATCGTGAGTCAGGACCACTCGCGATCCTTGGCCGATACGGGAGAGCACTGTTAGCAGGACTCCTCGTTCTAAAGATTGGGCTTCATCGACAATGACAAATGAGTCGTGCAATGAACGACCACGGATATGGGTCAGGGGAAGAACTTCGATTAATCCTCGGTCGATGATTTCATCAATGATCGGTTGGCTTACCAGTGCCCCAAGGGTGTCAAAGACAGCTTGGGCCCATGGCGACATTTTTTCGCCTTCGCTGCCAGGTAAGTAACCAAGCTCTTGGCCACCTACTGGATAGAGCGGGCGGAAAATAACAATTTTCTTATGAGCTCTGCGCTCCATAACTGCTTCTAAACCTGCGCACAACGCGAGCGCTGATTTTCCAGTACCTGCGCGACCACCCATTGAAACAATTCCGATTTCTGGGTCTAGTAATAAATCCAGAGCAATTCTCTGTTCTGCACTTCTGCCATGAAGACCAAACGCCGTTCTATCTCCGCGGACTAGTTGCATTCTCTTATCTGGCGTTACGCGAGCAAGGGCGCTCGCACGATCAGAGTGCAGAACAACTCCAGTGTGAATTGGAAGTGTGTGCGCTTCTTCGTGATCTGCAAAATCAGATGCATACAAATCATCAATCACGTTGGAGCCAACAGTAAGTTCGACGATGCCAGTCCATCCGCTGCTAGATACAAGTTCAGCTAAATACTCTTCGGCTTCAACACCGACTGACGATGCTTTGACGCGAAGTGGTAAATCTTTTGTCACAAGAACAACATCTTTACCATCGGTCATTAAGTTTTTCGCAATTGCCAGAATGCGCGAATCATTTGTGCCATCGCGCAAAAATCCGTGTGGCATTGAACTTAAATCGGTGTGGTTTAACTCGACTGAAAGTGTTCCGCCTTCAGAGTTAATTTGAATAGGTTGATCGAGGCGACCATATTTCAATCGAATATCATCAAGGCTACGAAGAGCTGCTCGTGCAAAATAACCGAGTTCTGGATGATCGCGCTTGGTTTCTAACTCACCAATGACTGCGATTGGTACTACTACTTCATGTTCGGCGAAGCGGGCGAGTGCCCCAGGATCTGCAAGTAAAACGCTAGTGTCTAGAACAAATGTTCTGCGGCCCTTAGTACTTGCAGTCAATCGCTATCCCCCGAATCTCCTATGTCTCAAAGAATAGGCTCTAAGGGCTCGAAAAAAATCGACACGACGAAAGTCTGGCCAATAAGCTTCACAGAAGTAGTACTCCGAAAGTGCGCTCTGCCATAACAAGAAGCCACCAAGACGTTGTTCACCAGATGTTCTAATTATTAACTCAGGATCTGGCTGGCCTGCGGTGTATAAGTATTTGGAAATTGCATCGGCATCCAGGGCTGCTGCTGCATCACTCAAACTCTTTCCACTCTCGGCACTGGTCGTGAGATAACTCTTTACGGCATCCACAATTTCTCGGCGCCCGCCGTAACTAATGGCCACGTTTACTTCCACGCCATCATTTCTAAATGGCTTGAGATCGCTCAGCTTTGTCGCAAGCCAATCTGGCAATAGATCTAGCGCGCCAACAGCTTTAATGTTCCAGCGCTTTGTGGCAGCGAGTGCGTCAACTGTTTCGCCAATAATGCGAAGTAGCGCGTCTAGTTCTTCTTGTGAACGTTTGAAATTATCCGTGGAAAGCAACCACAACGTAACAACTCGAACATCTGCTTCATCACACCATCCAAGAAACTCAATGATTTTCTCTGCCCCTGCGCGATGCCCGCGGGATGAGTTTGAAACACCAATATCGTGTTCATCTACTTGGTTGGCTTTTGCCCATCGACGGTTGCCATCAAGGATGACTCCTACGTGGTGTGGTGTCTGCGAAAAATCTAAAGCACGGACGAGTCTTCGCTCATAGAGTGGATAGAGCGCAGATTTAATGAGCTTACGAATACTGCTTAACAACACGGCGCTCCGCAATCAGTGAAGCAACTGGAAGAGTTCCAGCAAGAATAAATCCGATCATGCGTTTTAATGGAAAATGTGCCACTGCTGCAAATTGAATCGCAGTCAAAATATAAATTGGATACAAATATCCATGAACTAATGGAACCCAGCGAACGTTATCGAGAAGAGTTGGATTATCGAGGATGTACTTCGCTGGCATATATCCAAACCAGAGCAGAAGTGACAAGACACCGGCGATAATCGCCATCACTCTAAAACGCATTAATACACCGCTCACGAATCCCCCTAAATCCCCTCAGGCCGCAACTCTACGGCGATAAATAGGAAGGTAAAGAACCACCGCCGCCATGAGCCACCAAACTACAACATATGAAATGTGTTGCCAATAAAATCCAGGAATTCTTGCCGTTCTTAACTCCGGTGTGACTCTTGTTCTTTCTATCACGCCTTCACGAACTTTCTCATCCGATGCAATCACATACCCATCGTAGAGATCTAAATCTGTCAGACTCACAATGACGCTGCTATCCAAACGTGAAATTACTCCCGGTGAATTCAGAGCTCGATCTTCACTTTGATGCGCACGCAAAATACCGGCAACTTCCACTCGATTAGACATAGATAGTTGTGGTTCTTGTAATCTCTCAGACCAGAGTCCACGCACAACTAATATTCCAGCATTTGTATCTACTTGCAGAAGTGCGACTTCCCAATCATTAACAACTCCGGCGCCATCTTTTTGATTCGGCGCTCTGAAATTAGCGACATAAAAACCAGATGCAGTTACAGACTTATTATCGTTTTGTTTATCAAGGGATGTGCGTGGCTCGGCCAACTCTTGAAGAGCAACGGGAGCAGACACAGCAGGTGGAGGTGAGTTAAGTATTTCCTTCAAGCTTCTAGCACGATCAAGTTGCCATAGGCCAAGTCCAATAAAAATTGCAACAATTAGAAGCAATGAGGTGTACTCAAGAAACTTCTTAAACACAGGTCTTACTAGTTCTGTTGTTCGTCTTTATTATTTTGCAAGCGATTAAAGCGCTTATAGAAATTACGCAAGAGAAGTACTACAGAGATAGTTAAGAAAATCATCGTGAGAGAGCCTGCTAGGCCCATACTTACATCTTTTTCCATGTCTAAATCCTCTCATTTTTCAGGATAATCTGTGCACATGAATTCAAAGGGCTCCTCAGAGTTTTCATACGAGGATAGATACGGAATCAAGCCCGCCAAAGGCTGGAAGTTGCCTGCAACAATTCTTGCCATCGTAGGAATCGCCTGGGTTTTTTGGGCTGGCTTGTTTCATGCACAGCCTGAATTTCGAATTACTTTAATTTCCTTTGCAATCGTTTCAGATGAAGAAGTTTCAATTAGATATGCAATTCGACGAAATGATCCGAGTACGCCGGCAACCTGCACACTTCAAGCAAAGGATGCTGACAAAAACGTCGTGGGAGAAATTGAGGATGAAATCACCCTAGGTCGTGCATCTTTTGAACAAATTACTTCGATACCTACGCGTAGCGCAGCAGCGACTGCGATCGTTGCTCGCTGCCGGGTCAAATAACTCAATTCACAATTAGTCCGGCTTTCGCTACCGTTACACCCCTTATGACTTCACAAACATGGCTCACGCAAGAAGCAGCAGACCGTCTTGCTGCTGAATTGGCGCACCTCGAAGGTGAAGCTCGTACTGAAATTATTAAGAAGATAGAAGCAGCTCGCGCCGAAGGTGACCTTAAGGAAAATGGTGGCTATCACGCTGCGCGCGATGAACAAGGAAAAATTGAAGCACGCATTCGTCAGTTAAAGCAGATGCTCGAAAACGCTCACATCGGAACGCCACCGGCAAGTGCAGATGGAGTTGTGGGCGCTGGAATGGTTGTCACTGCAATTGTTGCCGGAGATGAAACTAAGTTTTTGCTTGGTTCCAGAGAAATTGCATCGGGTGACCTCGATGTTTACAGCGAGAAGTCTCCACTTGGTGCTGCAGTAATGGGCGCCAAAGTTGGCGAGAGCGTTTCATACACCGCACCAAATGGAAAAAATATTTCAGTAGAGATCAAGCACGCTGAATACTATTCTTAAAAACTAGTTACTAGCGTTCTTATACTTCTTAACGCTCATTGGAACGAATACAATCATGATTAATCCCATGTAGATAAATGACATAGTCAGCGGATTCTCACTAGGGAAAGAACCAGCTGTAGCACCAAATTGATTTTCAAGTCCAAATAGTTGGCGGCAAGCAGCAACCATCGTTGAAACTGGATTCCATTCGGCAACGTATTGAAGCGGCCTTGGCATTCCAGTTGTTGGTGCAAATGCATTCGATAAGAATGTCAGTGGGAATGTAACCAAGAAGCTCACGTTTTGGACTACACGAGCATCGCGAGCAGATAATCCAATGTAAATACCAACCCACGAAAGCGCGTAACCAAAGAACAACAAAAACAAGAAAGCGAGAGCAACCTTTAATAATCCAGAAGTTGGACGCCATCCGACTAAGTAGCCCGCCATTCCCATAACTGCAAGAACAACGATGTTAAGTAGTGAGTCACCAAGTGTTCTACCAACGATAAGAGCTGAGCGTGAAATTGGAAGTGATCTGAATCGATCAATCAATCCCTTTTTCATATCTTCTGCAAGACCTGATGCAGTTGCTGCTAATGTAAAAGCAACTGTTTGTACGAAAATTCCTGGCATTAATAGTTGTACATATCCACCTGGTTGACCGGTTTCAATTGATCCACCAAAAACATATCTGAAGAGCAACACAAACATAACCGGTTGAATCGTCGAGAAAATTAGTACTTCAGGTACTCGCGCTAACTGAAGCAGCTGGCGCTTAGTAATAACTAGTGAATCCTTGATTGCGTTCATTTAGTCACTTCCTCTACTTCTGCTGCGTGACCAGTGAGTGACATGAAAACATCATCTAGGGATGGGCGCTTTAGACCAACATCTAGCGCATGAATTCCTTCGCTATCCATCGATCTCAAAACTTCCATGAGCGCCATTGACCCTGTTGAAACTGGTGCAGAAATTCTTCGAAGTCCTTCATCAAGTGTCGCCTGATTTCCACTCACACGGGAAACAATTTCGAGAGTTTTTGGAATGCTCGATTGTTCAACAACTACTTCGAGGCGTTCGCCGCCAACTTCTTTCTTGAGAGCATCGGATGTTCCGTGAGCAATGACTTTTCCATGATCAATCACGATGATGTCATCAGCTAATTGATCAGCTTCTTCTAAGTACTGCGTTGTAAGAAGCAACGTGACACCACCTTTAACGAGCTCCTCAATGACTCCCCACATTTCTTGGCGACCACGTGGATCTAAACCAGTTGTAGGTTCGTCAAGGAATAAAACTTTTGGTTTTACAATTAATGATGCTGCTAAATCAAGGCGACGGCGCATTCCACCTGAATACGTTTTAATTGGTCGCTTTGCACTTTCGGTAAGTGAGAATTGTTCGAGTAAATCTTCTGCTCGCTTAATGGCTGCGTTTTTATTTAAGTGATACAAACGACCGAACATCACTAAGTTATCCCAGCCCGTAAGAGTTTCATCAACGGCTGCGTATTGACCAGATAAACCAATTACTTCGCGAACTTTTTCAGGGTGTGCAATTACATCGATTCCACCAACGCTGGCTCTTCCTGAATCTGGTGCGAGCAGTGTTGCGAGAATTCTCACAGTTGTAGTTTTGCCTGCACCATTTGGACCAAGCACGCTTAAAACAGTGCCTTCTTCAACATCAAGGCTTAAACCATCGAGGGCTTTTACTTTGCCTTTGTTATAGGTCTTAACAAGATTTTCAGCTATTACTGTTTTCACGGAGTAAACTTACCGCTATCGCATGCTTCTGCGCCAGTAACTTCATCTGGCCAATAAAAGTTGAAAGGTTTTTTTACAATGAGTAATGCTCCTGTAAAGGGACCTAAGGCGCCCAGGGAAAGATTCACTAATCCCTTTGCGGAGTTTCCGCGCGAAGTAGGTGTCCTTGTTTTTGCATCCTTTTTCGTTGCTGTTGGATTTGGAATCATTGCTCCAACAATTCCGCTCTTTGCAAAATCTTTTGGAGTAAACAACGCCCAAGTTGGATCCATTCTTTCTGCATTTGCCTTTGCTAGATTCGCGTCCGGTTTAGTTGCAGGAAAGCTCGTAGATATCTTTGGTGAGCGACTCGTCTACACAGTTGGCATTGCATTCGTTGCTCTCTCTTCATTTGCAGCAGCCCTTGCGCAGTCATATGAACAATTGTTGATTTTTAGATCAGCAGGCGGACTGGGATCCTCAATGTTTTCCGTTGCGGCTGGTTCAATTATTTTGCGTGCAGTTGGTGATGGCCAAAGAGCTCGTGCGCAATCTCTATACAACAGTAGTTTTCTAGTTGGAATGATGGCAGGTCCAGTAATTGGTGGTTTCTTAACAGCAATTTCACTTCGTGCGCCTCTACTTGTTTATGGTGCATTGCTCGTAGTTGCCAGTGCTGCTGGAGGTTTCTTACTTCGTAATTCTGTTCTAGCCGCACGTCCAACAGAGAAATCTTTGGCTGTTAAAACATCCATGCGTGATGCACTTGCAATGAAGCCATATGTCATCGCCCTCATTATTTCTTTCTCTACCGCCTGGGTTTTATTTGGAATGA
>BJFT01000013.1 GCA_014190015.1 Actinomycetes bacterium | reverse complement strand
GACCCTAGTACGAGAGGACCGGGTCGGACGAACCTCTGGTGTGTCGGTTGTTCCGCCAGGAGCACCGCCGATTAGCTACGTTCGGAAGGGATAACCGCTGAAAGCATCTAAGCGGGAAGCTCGCTTCGAGATTAGGTTTCCCACTGGTTTACCAGGTAAGGCCCCCAGCTAGACGACTGGGTTGATAGGCCGGAAGTGGAAGAGTCGCAAGACTTGGAGCTGACCGGTACTAATAGGCCGAGGATTTAACTACAAAGTTGCTACGCGTCCACTGTGTGGTTCTCGAGATACGGTCCGAGAACCACGAAAAGAAAGAAGAGAGATCTTTTTTCATTTTGTTATATCGAACCGAAAACTCAATAGCGTTTCGGCGACCATAGCGAGAGGGAAACACCCGGTCCCATTCCGAACCCGGAAGTTAAGCCTCTCAGCGTCGATGGTACTGCACGGGTGACCTTGTGGGAGAGTAGAACGTCGCCGGACTTCTTTTACAAAAGGGGGCACTTTCATTAGTGCCCCCTTTTTAATTTGCCATTCTTAATATTTTCTAGGCGATTACGTTTAATATATTTAAATAGTTAATTCTTAAATAGGAGGTTTGCATGAACGGTAGAGACAAAAAACCGTATTCAGATAAACCTTCGCGTTCTTCTGCGCCATCAACTAAACGAGCTGGATCACCATCTCGTGCAGGTGCACCACGTCAAGATGTTCGTGGTTCACGTCCCGCGCCAGTTGATCGAGAGATGACACGTTTGCGTCCACGTATTTTTGAACCAGATATTCCCGAAGAGGTAACTGGTGAAGAGTTAGAAAAATCTGTGCGCGCTGAGTTGTTAAGTTTGTCAGCAGAGAATGCAAAAGTTGTTGCGCGACATTTAGTTTGTATAAATTTGAATATGGATACTGATCCTGAATTGGCTCATAAACACGGTATAGCGGCAGCTCATCACGCTGGTCGTTTAGCTGTTGTTCGTGAAAGTGCTGGTTATGCTGCTTATCGCGCGGGTCATTACGAAATCGCATTAAAAGAGTTGCGTGCAGCGCATCGTATTTCCGGTGATGTCGCTATGTGGCCGGTTATGGCCGATTGTGAACGAGGGCTTGGAAAACCTTTAAAAGCACTGGCTTTAGCTGGTTCGCCCGAGGTTTCGCGATTAGAAAAAGCTGAAGAGATTGAAATGAGAATCGTTGCATCAGGTGCCAGATGCGATCTTGGTGAATTTGAAGCAGCTGTGATTACTTTGACCTGTAAGGAATTAAAGAATGAATCCGATGAATGGGCCGTTCGACTCCGCTATGCCTATGCCGACGCCTTAGATAAAGCCGGTCGCACTGAAGAGTCAAAAAAATGGTTCCGAGAGTGCGCAAAAATTGATCGTGAAGAAATTACCGATGCTTCTGAGCGTTCCTAAAACTCCATCAACTATCCACACCCTACTTTTTTGTCCTGGAATTGTCACTGCCTTAAATAATCATTTGCCTTATCTGAGCACTTCAGATCGAATGCGAAAATGAGGCAACTATGACATCAGCAACAAAAAAGAAAAGCAAAGAGACAAAAGAGAAGATTGAATACGAAGAACCGGATTATTCCCTCAATGATGTGATGTTGCGGGGAAGAGTTTCAGGTATTGCAGTTGAGAAAACACTTCCCAGTGGTGACAAAGTAGTTGAATTTCGCTTAATCGTTACGCGTCTTGAATTAACAGGTGTCGATACTTTGGATATCGCAGCATGGAGTGCGAAGAGTCGTCGCAGTGCGCTATCTCTCAAACCGGATGAGTGGATTGAGATTTCCGGAGCTATTCATAGGCGTTTTTGGAAAGCTCCGACTGGGCTAGCCAGTCGATGGCAAGTTGAAGCAACCGAGATTTCACGAATTTAGGTACGCTAGAGCCGTATTTACATCCGGTTAGTGAAAGCGGTAATCATGGCAAATGATCTCTTCGCATCTCTTCGCACCTATCTCAATAAGGTAAGTGATGGAGAGCGCACGCCGGCTGAATTAGCTAATGCATTGAACAATTGGGTTAAGCAGAGTGGCGACGTGCTTAAATCTAAGATCGATGAAGAAGTTCACAATACGGTTACGCGAATGGGATTTATCAAACGCGAAGAGTTTGATGAACTCAAAACTGAGTTTGAAGAATTCAAGAAGGTTCATGATCGGCCAGCAACTAAGAAGAGCGCCGCCGCTCCGAAGAAGAAACCGGCTGCCAAAAAAACTACCACTCAGAAAAAGAGCTCACGATGACGAATGATTTTGGAAACAACGCTCCAGATACAGCAATTGTGGATGGCGTCAAAAATGAATTAAACGAAATTGATGCAACTGAGGTTTCTGAACACGCAGCCCGTTATGAAACGCTGCACCAGAAACTACAAGAGACCTTATCTGGCATAGACGGTCTTTAACACTCTCCATGAAAACTCGATTAGACGCAGAACTGGTACGTCGCGAACTCGTGCGTTCTAGGGAAGCAGCAGCCGATTTAATCGAGTCAAGAAGTGTTTTAGTTAATGGAATACCTGCTACAAAACCTGCAACACAAGTTGATGCAGAAACATCTATAACTCTTCAAGGCGACCGTGACGATTTTGTTTCCCGCGGAGGACACAAATTAGCTGGCGCTTTAGATGCTTTCCCAGAAATCAATGTAGAAGGAGTTCGTGCTTTGGATGCTGGAGCTTCCACTGGCGGATTCACTGATGTATTACTTCGACGTGGCGCTCGGGAAGTTGTCGCTGTTGATGTCGGTTACGGCCAATTAGCGTGGGAATTGCGACAAGATCCGCGGGTGCTCGTTTTGGATAGAACAAATATTCGTCATTTAACGGGCGATATTGTTGGAGAACCAACAGATTTAGTTGTTGCGGATCTCTCCTTTATTTCACTTACTCTTGTATTACCTGCGCTCTCTGCCGTTTCTAAATCGGATGCTGATTTTTTGTTGATGGTTAAACCTCAATTTGAAGTTGGACGCGAAAGATTAGGTGCAGGTGGAGTAGTTCGGGACCCTGCTCTGCGAAAATCAGCAGTACTGGATGTTGCAACTAGTGCATATGACGTTGGTCTAGGAACCAAGGGTGTTGTTGCTAGTTCATTACCTGGACCTGCGGGCAATGTTGAGTATTTCCTCTGGTTAAAAAGAGGTGCCCACGAGATCTCAGAAATAGATTTAGAAAAAGCTATTGAAATAGGTCCGCAATGAGTAATCAGAGAGCAATCTTACTTTTAGTTAACGCTTCACGCGAAGAAGCAAAAGGCGCTGCAGAAACAATCTCTAAATTCCTTGTTGCTGCTGGAATTAAGATTTATACACCTGCCGATTCTGACATCCCTCATGTAGAAGTTGTACTGGTATTAGGCGGAGATGGAACCATTTTACGTGGCGCCGAATTTGCATTGAAAGAAAACATTCCGCTTCTTGGTATCAATTTAGGTCATGTTGGGTTTATGGCCGAAGTTGAAGCATTTACCTTTGAGAAAGTTGCACAGGCAGTAATTGATAAGGATTATGTGCTTGATCCTCGAATGCTTTTAACCTTTCAAGTTAAGCGAGGAAAGAATATCATCGTTCAAGGCTGGGCACTTAATGAAATCAGTATTGAAAGAAAAAGCACGACAATGGCTGAACTTTTTGTTCAAATTGATGACAGACCCTTATCGAGATGGGGTTGCGACGGCATTATTTGTGCAACTCCCACAGGTTCCACAGCTTATGCATTTTCTGCAGGTGGCCCAGTTCTGTGGCCAGAAGTCCAAGCGATGGTCTTATTGCCAATAGCCGCTCACGCACTCTTTGCTAAACCAATGGTTATTGCTCCAACATCAACCATTGGGGTAACCATTGAATCATCCGATGCGTCTTTATCAGCTGACGCTTTGCGAAAGATCGAACTTGAGAAAAATGATCATATTGAAATAACAAAAAATTCAAATCAAGTAATTCTCGCTCACCTTAAATCTACGATTTTTACGGATAGATTAGTTGCTAAGTTCAAGCTACCAATTGAAGGCTGGCGCGGTGAGTGAGCGAACTTTTCTAGAAGAGATCAATATCAAGAATATTGGAGTTATTACTCAAGCAACTGTTGAATTCAATAAAGGTTTAACGGTGCTTACAGGTGAAACTGGCGCGGGAAAAACCATGGTTTTAACAGCACTCAATTTAGTTTTAGGCGGAAAAAGCGAGAGCTCCTTAGTTCGAAGTGGCGAAGAGAGATTGACTGCCAGCGCTTTATTCAGCATTCCAAAGAAGAAAGTTTCAGCCCTTGAGGCGATAGGCATTGAAGTTGAAGATGGGGCTTTATCAATTTCTCGCAGCGTTACCAGAGATGGGAAAAGCAAGGCTGTTGCTAGCGGAGTAAGTGTCAGCGCTGGTGTTTTATCTGAGGTGAGTGATCATCTCATTGAAATTCATGGACAGAGCTCCGGTTTGAATATTGCAAAAGGATCTAAACAACGAGAATTACTTGATCGATATGCAGGCGCTCCTCTGCAAATGGTATTGAATAATTACCAGGATTGCCTGGCACAGTATGTTCAAATCAAAGAACGAATAAAGGAATTGAAGAAGAGTGCGGCCAGTCGCGAAGAATCTTTGGCATCTTTAAAAGCATTTAGTGAATCTTTCGGCAAACTAAAACCGATAGCAGATGAATTAAGTTCAATAGATAATGAAATCTCACGATTATCTTCGGTTGAAGAGTTACGAGTTGCCGTTAGCCAAGCTGTAGAAGTATTAGAAAATGATGATACCGGCGTTATTAGTGCTTTGGGATTAGCCAAGAAATCACTTGATGGGGTTAAAGGTAAAGATTCACGAGTAGAGAAGTTCTCAGACGATTTCAACGAAGCATTCTTTGTATTAGCTGATGTGATGCCGAATCTGACTTCATATCTGCAATCCCTCGAAGCTGACCCAGATAGATTGGATTTTCTTCAGGAAAGAAAAGCCGCGCTTACAGCTTTTATCAAGAAATGGAGTACAACAACTGAAGGTGATGATGCTCTGAAAGAGTTGATTCAACGCCATTCAACGATTGCTTCATCACTAGAAGATTTAAGCGGTGGAGATCAGCGAATACTGGAGTTAGAAAAAGAATTATCTGGGGTGAAAAAGAGTCTCTTGGCATCGGCTATCAATCTAACTAAGAATCGTCGCGAAGCTGCAAAGCGCTTATCTTCCAATGTTTCTGAAGAGATGCATTCACTCTCGATGCCTCAAACAAATTTGATTATCGATGTTTCCTCGCCTGATTACGATTCTGCTTTGAAAGAGAGCGACTTCACCGCAGTCGGATGCGATAACGTTTCTATGTATTTACAAACGCATAAAGATGGACAACTTGTTTCTTTAGCCAAGGGTGCCTCCGGTGGCGAAATGTCTCGCGTTATGTTGGCACTCGAAGTTGTCATAGCGGCGTCTAATCCAGTTGGAACATACATTTTTGATGAAGTTGACTCTGGCGTAGGGGGAGCAGCAGCGATTGAAGTTGGTCGTCGTTTACACACTCTGTCAAAAAACGCACAAGTAATAGTTGTAACACACTTGCCTCAAGTTGCAGCATGGGGAGATCAACATTACGTTGTTGAAAAAAGCATTGACGGCACTGTTATCTCCAGTGGAGTTACATCGGTACAAGGTGAGGATCGAATTTCGGAGATTGCTCGAATGTTGGCTGGTTTGCAGGATTCATCAAGCGCTAAGGAACACGCTGCAGAACTGCTAAATATGCGCCTTGAAGGTTAATTCAGAATTTAGTGATAGGTTGTCCTTCCATGGGCCAACCTCATGTAACCAAGCATTTATTCGTAACAGGCGGAGTCGCCTCTAGTCTTGGTAAAGGCCTCACAGCATCTAGTCTCGGCAGATTATTGATTTCTCGCGGTCTTCGCGTAACCATGCAAAAACTCGATCCGTACTTAAATGTCGATCCTGGAACCATGAATCCATTTCAACATGGTGAAGTCTTCGTTACCGATGATGGCGCCGAAACAGATTTAGATATTGGTCATTATGAAAGATTTCTTGATCGTAATCTTCATGGATCTGCAAATGTCACAACAGGTCAGGTTTATTCCCGAGTTATTAGCCGTGAACGTCGTGGAGAATATCTAGGTGAAACAGTCCAAGTAATTCCGCATATTACAAATGAAATTAAAGAACGTATTCGGGCGATGGCAGCTGCGGATATTGATGTTGTGATCACCGAAATTGGCGGAACAGTTGGAGATATTGAATCCCAACCTTTTCTTGAAGCAGCGCGACAAATTCGACAAGAAGTCGGGCGCGATAATGTTTTCTATTTGCATATTTCCTTAGTTCCATACATCGGTCCATCAGGTGAACTAAAAACGAAACCAACTCAACATAGCGTTGCGGCGTTACGCAGTATTGGTATTGCACCAGATGCAGTTGTATTACGTTCAGATCGACCAATTCCAGATGGTATTAAGCGCAAGATTTCACTTATGTGCGATGTGGATTTAGAGGCAGTCGTTGCAGCCGTGGATGCGCCTTCAATTTATGACATTCCGAAGGTTTTATACGCCGAAGGTTTGGATTCGTATGTTGTTCGTCGGTTGGGTTTAAAATCTCATGATGTTAAATGGGGAGAATGGGATGATCTTCTAAGAATTGTTCACAACCCTAAACACCATGTCACCGTTGCCCTGGTTGGCAAGTACATAGATCTACCAGATGCGTATCTTTCGGTCTCAGAAGCGTTAAGAGCTGGCGGGTTCGCCAATAATGCAAAGGTTGAACTGAAGTGGGTGGCCAGTGATGATTGCGCAACACCTGAAGGCGCAAAAGCAGCTTTAAGCGATGTTGATGCTATTTGTGTCCCAGGTGGTTTCGGTGTTCGTGGAATTGAAGGAAAACTTGGAGCGTTGAAGTTTGCGCGCGAGAATAAGATTCCAACTCTTGGTCTATGTCTAGGTCTTCAATGCATGGTTATTGAAGCCGCGAGAAACTTAGCTGGAATTGTCGATGCGAATTCTGCCGAATTCTCTCCCGAATCAGGCGCACATGTCATCGCAACGATGGAAGATCAAAAGTCCATCGTGGCAGGTAGCGGTGATATGGGTGCATCCATGCGACTAGGTTTGTATAAGGCTGACTTAGTGCCAGGTTCGATAGTTGCGCAAACTTATGGCAGCAAGGAAGTGTCCGAAAGACATCGCCATAGATACGAAGTGAATAATCAATACAAGGATCAGATTGCAGCGGCAGGATTGGTTTTCTCTGGGATTTATACGAAGGAAAACTTAGTTGAGTTTGTGGAGTTGCCAGCAGATGTACATCCGTTCTATGTTGGAACTCAAGCTCATCCTGAGTTGAAATCACGACCTACTCGTCCGCATCCTTTGTTCATAGGGTTAATCGCTTCGGCTATAGCTTTGAAGGGGAAAAAATGATTGTTGGCGTTCCCCGTGAAATTAAGATTCAGGAATATCGCGTTGCGTTAACTCCCGAAGGAGTTACTGAATTTGTAAAAAATGGTCATACTGTTTTAATCGAGAAGAACGCTGGTTTAGGGTCAAGTATTACTGATGAGAATTACGTTCAAGCTGGCGCAAAAATAGTTGATTCGGTTGAAAAACTGTGGCAAGAAGCAGATTTAATCTTGAAAGTGAAAGAACCAATAGAAGCAGAGTATTCTCGGATGCGTGAGAATCAAATTCTTTTTACTTATTTGCACCTAGCAGCGTCCAAGGCATGTACTGATGCACTGATTAAAGCGAAAACAACTTCTATTGCCTATGAAACCGTAGAAGTAGATGGTGCACTTCCACTTTTAGTTCCTATGAGTGAAGTCGCAGGACGAATGGCCACTCAAGTTGGAGCAGATGCACTTCTCAAACCAAAAGGCGGACGCGGAGTTCTTCTAGCCGGCGTACCTGGAGTTTCTCCCGGCAAAGTTGTTGTTATTGGGGGAGGAATAGCGGGTTTAAATGCAGCTGTTATTGCACTGGGAATGGGCGCAGATGTAACAGTTCTAGATCGTTCTGCAAAGCGACTAGCGCAAATTGATCAGATCTACAGTGGGCGAATCAAAACTCTTATGTCCAGCACTGCAAGTATTCAAAAATCTATCTACGAAGCTGATCTGGTTATTGGCGCTGTGTTGATTCCTGGTGCTCGCGCTCCAAAATTAGTAACTAATCAGGATGTGTCAAAGATGAAACCTGGTTCAGTGTTAGTTGATATCGCAATCGATCAAGGTGGCTGCTTTGAAGATTCAAAGGCAACTACACATGAAAATCCAACGTATAACATCCATAACTCTGTCTTTTACTGCGTAGCTAACATGCCAGGTGCGGTACCGGTTACATCCACATATGCATTGACGAATGTAACTCTTCCTTTTGCAATACAGATTGCAAATCTCGGTTGGGAGAAAGCGCTTAAGCAGAACCCTGATTTAGCTAAAGGTTTGAATACTCATGCAGGTAAAGTGACATACAAAGCCGTAGCCGAAGCACACGGTTATGAATTTTCGCCAGTACTCTGATCAGTTTCTAAATTTCTCGCGTATTGAACGCGGTTTATCTCACAACTCTGTCCTGGCATACACGCGCGATCTTCAGCGATTTTATGATTTTCTTATTGAGAATTCCTTAGATTTCCCGCAAATCCAGCAAAATCAATTAGATGATTTCATTAGCGCCTTAAGTAAAGCTAATCTGGCACTGAGTACTGTCAATAGAGTTCTTTCAACGCTTCGCTCATTTTACGGCTACCTCGAACGTGAGCATGGGATACATAACCCAATGAAAGATGTTGAATCCAGGAAAATTCCTTTGCGTTTGCCAAAAGCATTGACGGTCTCTGAAATCACTCAGTTAATTGATGGTTCAGTCAGCGAAGATAATGTAATTTCGCTTCGAGACAGAGCAATACTGGAACTTTTGTACAGTACGGGTGGTCGCGTTTCTGAAATAGTAGGCATCAATGTAAACGATATATCCATGATGAATTCAGAATCTGCTGAAGTGCGAGTGATAAAACTTCGAGGTAAAGGTAATAAGGAACGAATCGTTCCGATGGGTAGTTTTTCAGTAAAAGCGTTGGATGATTATTTAGTACGGGTTAGACCAAATTTGCTTGGGAAGAATTCCAGGAATAAAAATGATGCGCTCTTCCTTAATCAACGTGGTAGCAGAATTTCTAGGCAAAGCGCTTGGCAGATCGTTGTTGATAGCGCGAAAAAATGCGGATTATCTGAGGGGATTTCTCCCCATGTATTCAGACATTCCTTCGCCACACATCTATTAGATGGAGGGGCAGATATCCGTGTTGTTCAGGAATTATTAGGACATGCATCAGTTACAACAACGCAGATTTATACTTTAATAACAATAGATAAGATTCGAGAGTCTTATTCGTTAGCCCATCCAAGGGCTCGTTCTTAAATTACTGTCCGCGTAAACGTCGCGCGAGAATGCTTTGATCGCCCTTTGCTTCAAGATCGGCAATGATTACAGCGATTGATTCGCGAACAATACGACCGCGATCTACCGCTAAACCTAAATCACCACGAAGTTGTAAGCGCGCTTGATCTAGATCATAGAGTTCATCGGGGGAGAGATACACAGTTATCTTTTCGTCATGCTTTTCACGACCAGAAGGAGATTTATCAACGTTAGTTACGCGGCGACGTTGAATTGCTCGTACACCTTTTTTAGAAGGTGAAGTTGTTGGTGCTGCAATTGCAGGAGCAACAAGCGGCTTAGCTGGTTCAACATCGGCTTGCTTTACAGATGTAAGTGCAGGGGAAGTGGAACGAAATAGTTCGTCTGCACCAGGAAGACTTGCTCTGCGTGTCATCGTGCGCCTCCTCGGGCAATTAGTTCACGTGCTAAACGTCGATATGAAGCAGCTCCACCTGAAGATGAAGCATATGAAGTAATAGGTTCGCCAACAACGGTTGTTTCTGGGAAGCGAATAGTTTTCGCGATAATCGTTTCAAAAACATCTTCAGGATATTTTTCAAGAATCGCCCCGAGGACTTCACGATTGTGAAGCGTTTTACGATCATACATAGTCGCAAGAATGCCGATGAGCTTTAGATCTGGATTAAGGAAGTTCTTAACCTTATCTAGGTTGCCCTTTAATTCTATAAATCCGTGAAGTGCGAAGTATTCACATTGCAATGGAACTATCACTTCGTCGGAGGCTACTAATGCGTTGATAGTTAACTGACCCATTGTTGGTTGGCAATCAATAAGAATTACGTCGTAATACTCTTTCAAAGGAGTCAAAGCGCGTTTGAGATATTGCTGACCACCAATTTCGGCGCCCAGAGTGGTTTCTGCTGTACCTAAGTCACGGTTGGCTGGCAAGAAATCTAATCCTGCAACGCTTGATTTCAAGACAATCTGATCAATATCTGCAGTTGGAGTCATAAGTGCGTAATAAACAGTTTGTTCTAATGGCAGTTGGTGCGCGTTAACTCCAAGACCAAGGGAGAGACCACCCTGTGGGTCGAAGTCGACTAGAAGAACGCGACGTCCGAGTTCAGCAAGACTTGCACCAAGATTAATTGTTGAAGTTGTTTTACCAACGCCACCTTTTTGGTTAAAGATTGCAATAACTTTTGCTCCACCATGTTCGGTCAGTGGCGTTGGAATAGGAAAGCTCAGAGGTGCTTTATTAAGAAGCGATGAGGTCGTGGCCACATCTTCTTCAAATGTCGATTTAGCGTTCAAGCGAGAAACCTCTTTCTTCCGTTTTGGCGACTCTACGCATAAGCCACCTTCTAGGCAAGTGAGGCGCTTCGTATGTTTGCCCTTAAAAGTAAAGTACGGTTCGCACGTGGATACCCAAATAAACAGTGGCGATGAGGTTATTGCGCCTGAAAATCCGGGATTCTCCGTTCATCTAACGAATTTCGATGGTCCTTTTGATCTGCTCTTGCAGCTTATTTCTCGGCACAAAATGGACATCACCGAAGTGGCCCTAAGCACGGTTACTGATGAATTCATCTCATTTATCCGTGGTTTGGAGATTTCGGGTGAAGGGTGGCGCTTGGATCAAGCCACTGAATTCTTGGTAGTAGCCGCCACTCTCTTAGATCTTAAGGCAGCCAAATTATTGCCCAGCGGAGAAGTTGAAGATGAAGAGGATCTCGCCTTATTGGAGGCTCGAGACTTACTCTTTGCTCGTCTCCTGCAGTACAGAGCATTTAAGGAGATCGCGGCAACTTTTAACCAACGTATTGAAGCATTTGATAAAACCTTCGCCCGAGTGGTCTCCCTGGATCCAGCACTCGCCTCGCTTTTGCCAGAAGTTTTAATTGGAGTAGGTCCTGCGCGTTTCGCCGCTATTGCAGAACGAGTTCTCACTCCTAAGAGCGCACCAGTGGTTGCGGTAGAGCATCTGCACTCAGTCTTAGTGAGCGTTACTGAGGAGTCTAAACTTGTGGTTGAGGCTTTGCGCAAAGGTAGAACGCTTAGTTTTAGGTCCCTGATTGCAGATGCTTCATCTACCCTCGTAGTTGTTGCCCGATTCTTAGCCTTATTAGATCTTTATCGACAAGGCGCTTTACGTTTCAACCAGGTAGTAGCGCTAGGTGATTTGCAGATTAGCTGGACTGGCGCCGAAACCGGAGAGATTGAAACCACGGATGAGTTCGATATTCCAGTAGTTTTAGCCGATGATGCAAGCGTTCGAACTGACGATGAGGAGTAACTAGGGTGGAATTAAGGGATATTCACAGGCATATCGAGGCGATCTTGATGGTCGTTGACGAACCTGTAAGCGAATTGACCTTGGCTACTGTTCTAGAGGTCACCCAGGACGAGGTTACAGCCGCACTGGCTGAGCTTGTGGAGAGCTACTCTGAGCGTGGTTTCGCTCTAAAGAGCGTTGCTGGTGGATGGCGCTTTTATAGCCACCCTGACAGCGCCGCAGTGGTAGAAAAATTCGTCCTAGATGGCCAACAATCCCGTTTGACTCAAGCCGCACTTGAGACTTTGGCGGTGATTGCTTACCGCCAGCCTGTATCCAGGGCACGAGTTTCAGCCATTAGAGGCGTAAACGTAGAGGCTGTCATGAAGACCTTGGTTACTAGGGGATTAGTCGAGGAATATGGTCTTGAACCAGAAACTGGAGCCATTCTCTACAAAACAACGAACTACTTCTTGGAGCGCTTAGGGTTGAACTCTTTGGAAGATCTGCCTGCTTTGGCTCCGTACTTGCCTGATCTCGAACACCTTGATGAAGTTCTAGACTCTCTCGTTGACTAAGTACGCAATTTCACTCTCTAATCGAAGATAAGTATCAACTTCTACTGTAGAGTTCTCTCTATAGCGCTGTCGTGTAGCGCAACACTGACTGTCGGGAATGGATAGCCACATATGGATTTAGTACGCCTTAACAAAATCATTGCAGACGCTGGAATTACCAGCCGTAGGGGAGCCGACGAACTTATTTCGGATGGCCGGGTAATGGTCGATGGTTTGGTCATTCGAGAGCTGGGTGCCAAGTTCGATCCTCGAAAATCTCAAGTCATGGTTGATGGTGAGACAATTACACAATCTTTGACCAAAACTTATCTTGCACTTCATAAACCAAAGGGTGTTCTGTCAACGATGTTCGATCCAGAAGGTCGTCCTTGTTTAAGTGATTTTATTGATCTTCGTACCGAAAGACTTTTTCACGTAGGCAGACTAGATAAGGATTCAGAAGGTCTAATTCTGCTCACAAATGATGGAGAATTAACGTTTCGGGCTACCCATCCTTCTTACGGATTAGAGAAAACGTACATAATTCAGTTCGAGGGTAAATTGCCCGTCGGCGTAGAAAAGACCCTGTCTAAGGGTGTTGAACTAGAAGACGGGATCGCCCGAGTTTTGAGTTTCAAAGAGCTATCTCCTACCTGGCTCGAAGTTACTATCCATGAAGGTCGATATCACATCATCCGTCGTCTCATGGCAGCTGTTGGCATTGACGTCCTTCGATTGATACGAACTAAGTTCGGACCTATCTCCTTGGGAGAGACTGCTGAAGGTCGATGGAGAGACCTCAACTCAGGAGAATTGCTTAACTTACAAAAGGCTTTAGATATTTAACTGCTTGTAGGTTTATAGATATTTCCTCAAAATAACGTTTTATCTATATGTCGTTAAAAATGGTTCAAGTATCGTTTTATCGATATTCGTTCCTATTTTTACGCTCAATTTTATAGTTTTATCGATAATAATCCCATCCTGGATCTGCAGGACGGGACATGCTTGTATAGGTAAACAAAGGACAAAGATTATTTAGCGATAAAGAAATAAACACGTAAACATCTAATAAGCATCCAGCCGCATAATGCATCCAACCGTTACTCTAGGGGGATGAACATCAGAGCCATTCGCGGAGCTACGCAGGTGAGCAGTAATGATGCTGCAATTATTGGCGAGGGATCTAAGGAACTTTTAAGTGCAATTTTGAAGGCGAATGACCTATCCGTAGAGGATGTGATTTCGGTCTTGCTTACCTCCACCGCAGATCTCAATGCCGCTTTTCCGGCTAGTGCGGCTCGAGATATTGGTTTTGCCAGCGTTCCACTTCTGTGCGCTCAAGAAATAGATGTTCCTAATGCCCTTCCTAGAACTATTCGCGTGATGTTGCACTGTCAAACAGAGCGCGCAATGAATCAGATTGAACATGTTTACCTGCATGGGGCCAGTGTTTTACGCAAAGATTTAGCTCAATAAATCAAGATCATGGGTATTTCATCCGTAAAAATCGTAGGTTCTGGCTTGATTGGAACCTCAATTGGCTTGGCGTTAAGTCAAAAAGGCGTATCAATTTCGATGGCTGATTCGAATGCATCTGCTGCTTCACTTGCTCAATCACTTGTTAATCCAGGTCAAATCTTCGAATCCGATCATCACTTTGATGTGGTGGTCATCGCTGTACCGCCATCATCTTTTAATTCAGTCATTTCCAGCGAAGCTTCGATCAACCCGTTATCCACATTTGTAGATATCTTAAGTATAAAAACTAAACCTCAAGTAGAAGTGAATGCTTTGGGGGATTTGGCTCTTCGTTTTGTTGGTTCGCATCCCATGGCTGGACGTGAAGTTGCTGGAGCACAATCCGCTCGCGGTGATTTATTTACTGGTCGGTCGTGGATTATCTGCCCAAGTCAACAGAGTTCGAAAAATTCTGAAGATTTAGCGCGGGAGTTAATCCAACTGTGCGGTGGGGTAGCAATTCGAATGAGCGCTCTTGAACACGATCGAGCTATGGCTCTGGTTTCCCACACTCCTCAAGTTGTGGCAAGCCTTATGGCGGCAACACTAAAGGGGCAAGAGAGCAGTTGGTTTGATCTGATTGGACAGGGCTTTAGAGATCTCACGCGAATTGCTGATTCAGATGCGCAATTATGGAGCGAAATCTTGAGTGAAAATGCTCCAAATATTCGTGAAATTCTCGCAGCCCTGCGAACCAATATCGAAACAATCGAAGAGAAATTAGATGATCAAAAATTTGCTCATGAGATTATTCAGGCAGGTAACGCCGCTCGTGCATTGATACCAGGTAAGCACGGAGGGGCTCCGCGAAAATATGTTTATCTACATATTGTTATTGATGACAGAGCTGGGCAGCTTGCAGCCATCTTCAATGATTGTGCACGTGCTGAAGTAAATATCGAAGATGTTTCGATTGAACATACTCCCGGTCAAAACACTGGTTTAGTAACGCTTTCGATTCTAGAAGCCAAAAGCGCTGAATCTCTCGAAGAATTTTTGACTAAAGAAGGCTGGAAAGTTCATTTAACGCGTAAATAACTTTCTTTATTAGCCGTAGAATTAAGCCATGGGAATCGTTGTAGCAATTGATGGTCCCAGTGGAGCAGGCAAATCCAGTACAGCAAAGTTGATTGCTCATCGTGCAGGCTGGAATTATTTAGACACCGGTGCGTTGTATCGCGGAATCACGTGGTTAAGTTTAGAAAAAAATGAGCAAGATCCGCAGAAGTTGCTGCAATTATTAAAAACATTTCCATTGAAATTTAATTGCGATGCCGAGAATCCTCAACTCTTTGTTGGAGATACCGACGTCAATGAATCTATTCGCTCTATTGAGGTAACCGAACGCGTTAGTCACATCGCTGCAATTCCAGAGATAAGACATGAACTTTTAAGCATTCAACGTCAATATATTAAAAACGCTCCACGTGGGATTGTTGTTGAAGGTAGAGATATAGGAAATGTTGTTGCTCCCGAATCTCCACTGAAACTTTATTTAACGGCAGATCTAGAGGCGCGCGCATCGCGCAGAGAAGCTGAAGTAACTGGTGTTTCTGCGATGGAAGTGAAGAACTCTTTAGATGGTCGAGATCTGATTGATTCGACGCGAAAAGTATCCCCGTTAGCGATGGCGTCTGATGCGGTTTTAATTGATTCGACACTTTTAAATTTAGAAGAGACTGTCGAACGAGTTTGGGAGTTACTGCGCGAACGCAATTTACTTGGTTTGCCAATCGTGGGAATTCTAGGCCGCCCTAACGTTGGAAAATCAACGTTAATAAATCGATTTATTGGCAGACGAGAAGCAATTGTTGAAGATACTCCTGGTGTCACTCGCGATCGCGTTCAATATGAGTGCGAATGGGGAGGTCGAAGATTTAGCGTTATGGACACCGGTGGTTGGGAGTCCAAACCTGATGGCATATCCGTTCAAGTAAGTGCTGGTGCGGCATTAGCAATGGAGCAGTCTGATGTTTTATGTTTTGTTGTTGACGCACAAATTGGCGCACTAGATGAAGATGATGTTCTAGTTCAAGAATTAAGAAAAGCAAAGAAACCAATTCTGTTGATTGCAAATAAAGTAGATAGCGAACGCGAAGAATCAGACGCGCACTCTCTATGGAATTTAGGTCTCGGGGAACCGTTTTTCGTATCAGCGTTACATGGTCGAGGAAGCGGAGATCTTTTAGATAAAGTTGTTTCCCATCTTCCAGAAGTTGGTAGAGCTCAAGTTCAAGATGGTTATCGCCGAGTCGCACTCATTGGTAGACCTAACGTTGGCAAATCTTCTTTACTCAATGCTCTAGCCGGAGAAGAGCGTTCGATAGTTTCTGAAATTGCTGGAACTACTCGTGATCCGGTTGATGAGTTAATCTCCTTCGGCGGATCAACCTGGAGATTTATTGATACAGCAGGTCTGCGTAAGCGTGCTAATCAAGCAAGCGGAACGGATTATTACGCTTCACTTCGTACACAAGCAGCCTTGGAAAGATGCGAAGTTGCAGTTGTTGTTCTAGATGCAAGTGAGCCGATATCTGAGCAAGATTTACGCATCATCACGATGGCCGAAGAAGCAGGAAAAGCCATGGTGATTGTGATGAATAAATGGGACCTTGTCGATGAGGATCGTCGCGATCAATTGGATCGTGAGATTGATCGTCACTTGGATCAAGTTGAATGGGCTCAACGAGTAAACGTTGCAGCAAAGACGGGTTGGCATAGAGATCGTTTGGCACCTGCACTTCGAACAGCTATTGATTCATGGGAAAAGCGTGTTCCTACTTCAAAACTTAACTCTTTCCTCGGTGCACTTATCGGCGCAACCCCACCTCCTGTTCGTGGTGGTAAACAACCAAAGATTTTCTACGCGACGCAAGCCGGCATTGCGCCTCCAAAGTTTGTGGTCTTCTCTAGTGGTTGGATTGAAGCCTCTTACCGACGTTTCATTGAAAGACGGTTACGCGAGGAATTCTCATTCCCGGGAACTCCAGTTCAAGTGGCAGTACGTGTGAAAGAACGAGACAAGAGCTAGCACGTTCAAATGAATAAGAACATCAACATACCTAATGCCCTGAGCGTTTTACGTTTACTCGGAGTACCGATCTTTATTTACTTCGCCTTAGTGAGCGAACAAGATGGTTTGGCAATTTTAGTTTTGGCTATTGCTGGAGCGACAGATTATCTAGACGGCAAATTAGCTCGAGCGTGGAATCAAACTTCAGCTTTCGGAGCCTTGCTCGATCCTGCCGCGGATCGTATTTATATCTTCGCCACCTTAATTATTTTATTTGTTCGAGATGCGATTTCACTATGGGTACTAATTATTCTTATTTTCCGCGACGCTGTTCTTGCGATTTTGACCATCTTGATGAAGATGCACGGGCTTAAACTATTTGAAGTTACATACCTTGGAAAAGCAGCCACCTTTAATCTTTTATACGCTTTTCCGCTCCTCTTCCTAGCCACCCAAGAGTCAGCAGCAGGTCGAGTCGCCTTCGCTATTGGCTGGAGCTTTGCCTTGTGGGGGATAGTTCTCTACGTCTTCACGGGGTGGCTATATTTCCAAAATGGGATTAAAAGTATTAGAGTCGCTTCAAGAGAGTCATCAGATTAACTAAGAATTATCTCAAGAACAGAGGAAGACGATGTCGAATATTCCAGATGCATTGAAATATACAAAAGAGCATGAATGGGTTGCATCTACGGATAACGCCCTTGTCTTTCGCGTTGGTATTACCGATTACGCACAGAGCGCTCTAGGAGACATCGTTTATGTTCAAATGCCTAAAGTTGGCCAAGCAGTAACTGCCGACACTGTCTGCGGTGAAGTTGAATCTACAAAAAGCGTTTCAGAGATTTTTTCACCAGTTACAGGAAGCGTAGTTTCCATAAATACAGATTTGAACTCTGCTCCTGAAACTATTAACACCGATCCCTACGGCGGCGGATGGCTCTTTGAAATTTCTGTTGATTCAGAGCCAAGCAACCTACTTTCAGCCTCAGATTACGCAGCAATTACGGCTTGACCGGTGGGGGCGCATCCCCCTAGTGTCACCCTTAAGTTCAAGGTGAGCCTGAAATAGCTAGTCGGAGGGAAATTTCGTGGCTGCAGTAGAAAACGAACGCGAATTAACCTCCACTCTCAATCTAGGACTTCGAGGTATCGATACACCTGGAAATGTTTCGGCATCTGAACTCTTCTTACAAAAATCTGATTCATCTATCCGTTCAATGATTGATGAAATCTGCGTTTCAGGTTCACAGAAAGCAATGCTTGTAATACATCGTGGTCCGGCTCAAGGTTCTCGCTTCTTATTAGATACTGATGTGGTTTCTATTGGAAGATCCCCCGAGAGTGATGTGTTTTTAGATGATGTAACTGTCTCTCGAAAGCACGCACAAATACTTCGGTCAGGCAATGAATTCTCAATATCGGATATGCATAGTTTAAATGGAACTTACGTAAACTCGATTTCGGTCACTAATCAACTTTTGCGAATGGGTGACGAGATTCAGATCGGCAAATTTCACGCTTTATTCTTTGGTAACTCACATATTAAATCTTTAGGGGAGAAGTAATGAGCGTTCCAGCACGCGCGTATTTAAGCATCGGCGAAGTACTGACTAAGCTACGTGGAGATTTTCCAGATATAACGATTTCAAAGATTCGTTTTTTAGAATCTGAAGGCTTAATAGACCCACAGCGAACTCCTTCTGGTTACCGCAAATTTACAGGAACAGATTTAGAAAGACTCCGATACGTTCTTTTAGCCCAACGTGATCAATATTTACCTCTCCGAGTAATTAAAGAAAATCTCGATGCACTAGACCGTGGTTTACAACCAGCACCAACATCAGGGGGAGTGGCTGCCCCACGTCCATCTTTGGTAACAGTTGATGGCGAAATGGCTCCTTCGGCTTTTGGTGAATCTAGCGATATGCGTCTATCTCGTGAGGAACTATTAAAAGCAAGTGGTTTAACCGAAGGCGCACTAGTTGAATTGGAATCATTTGGTCTTATCGCTCCACGCGGGCGTCACTACGACGCAGATTCACTTTCAGTAGCTAAAGCTGTCACTGAAATGGGCTCATTTGGTATCGAACCTCGTCATCTACGATCATTTAAATCAGCTGCCGATCGTGAAATTGGTTTAATCGAACAGGTAATCACGCCTTTAACTCGACAGAAAAATACTGAGTCAAAAGCTCGAGCTGAAGAAGTTCAAAAAGAGATTGCTTCGCTTTCAATTCGCTTGCACGCATCGCTAGTGCGTGGCGGATTAAATCGTCTCCGATAAAACCTGGATTCGATTATGAGCATGGTTGCTATGCAGGTCGTAGGAGTGCGTATTGAGATGCCTTCGAATCAACCAATCGTGCTTTTAAAGGAAATTGATGGGGTTCGTTTTTTGCCCATCTGGGTAGGAGCTGTAGAAGCCACAGCAATTGCTTTCGCTCAACAAGGAGTAATCCCTCCGCGTCCGTTAACCCACGATCTAATGCAAGACATCGTCGAATCACTCGATGCAACTCTGACCGCTGTGCAAGTAACAGCTATGGAAGAGGGCGTCTTTATGGCTTCGTTGTTGATGAGAGATCCAAATGGAAACGCCGTAAGTGTTTCAGCCAGGCCATCAGATGCGATTGCACTAGCTCTTCGTACCCATAGCAACATCTTGGCTGACTCTGATTTGCTCGACAGCGTTGGTATCGAAATTCCGGAAGATGTGGCTCAAGACGCCATGAACGCTTCAGGCGATACCTCGGAGATGGAACGTTTTAGAGAGTTCCTCGATCAAATCAATCCAGAAGACTTTGCTGGGTAGGCAGTGAAAGCCCCAAAACTCTCAACCTCAAGTATAGGTTTTGGGAGTGTCGCAACCGTATTTAGGCGCAGAGCGGGCTTATTCTTATCTCACTCCCCAAGAGAATTGAGTTTCCCCTCATGACGCCTGATTTTGAATTAATCGGTTATCGCGGCGCAACCGCTTGCTCTGCAGCGGGAATTAGTTATCGCCAACTCGATTACTGGGCGCGTACAGGTTTAGTAGAACCAAGCATTCGCCCTGCTGGGGGATCCGGTTCAACACGTTTGTACGGCTTCAGAGATATCTTGGTTCTAAAAATTGTTAAGCGACTCCTAGATGCTGGAGTATCACTTCAAAACATCCGTACGGCAGTAAACCATCTTCGTGAACGCGGAGTTACAGAACTTGAGCGCATAACGCTCATGAGCGATGGCGCTTCGATCTATGAATGTGCGAGCCCCGATGAAATTATCGATTTACTGGCTGGGGGCCAAGGCGTATTTGGTATCGCCGTCGGCAAGGTGTGGCATGAGGTTGAAGGGTCGCTATCTACTTTAACGGGTGAAATTTATGGCCAATCCGTGGGTGGCGAAAGTAACGATGAATTATCCCTTCGCAGAAAGCGCAAAGGCGCCTAACGGGCTTATTCTTCCCTTAGCAATTCTTTTCTATAACGCTAGGGTCTAGGGGAATGTGTAATGTCACGCGAAGAGCATTTTTCTTCATATAAACAATACGAATCATTCCAACGTCGCCATATCGGGCCGACATCACCGCAAGAAGATCAGATGCTTCAAGCCCTGGGCTATAAAGATATGCACACTTTTATCTCTGATGTGGTGCCTAGCAATATTGCAATGTCAAAAAAACTAAGCGATGCGCTGCCAGATCCTCTCACTGAAGTTGAAGCAATTGACGCGTTGCGTGTTTTGGCATCAAAGAATGCGCTCTTTACTTCATTTATCGGATGTGGTTACTACGGAACAATTACTCCACCTGTTGTCTTGAGAAATGTTTTAGAAAATCCTGCGTGGTATACCGCATACACACCATATCAACCAGAAATTTCGCAGGGAAGACTAGAAGCTCTCTTCGCTTTTCAAACTGCAGTGTGTGATTTAACGGCACTTCCAATAGCCAATGCATCAATGTTAGATGAAGGAACTTCTGCGGCTGAAGCAATGACTCTCACTAGGCGTTCATATAAGGGCAGTGACAACGCGGTATTTCTGATTGATAAAAATGTTCATCCACAAACACGCGCTGTGATAATCACGCGGGCAAAACCCTTAAACATTATTGTTGAAGAGTTTGATGCTGCCGTTGGTATCCAAACAACTTCTGAGTACTTTGCAGCCCTTGTTCAATACCCTAATACTCGCGGTGAAGTAATTGATTTTTCACTAATCGCAGATCAAGTTCACTCAAAAGGCGCTTACTTAATTGCGGCAACAGATTTATTAGCTTTAACGCTTCTAAAAGCACCAGGGGAGTGGGGCGCAGATGTAGCAGTTGGTTCTGCCCAACGTTTTGGTGTACCAATGGGATTCGGCGGACCTCACGCTGGTTTCATGGCGGTTCGAAATGGTTTAGAACGTTCTATGCCTGGTCGATTAATCGGTCAAAGCGTAGATGTGCATGGGAATCCTGCTTTTAGATTAGCGCTGCAGACGCGTGAACAACACATTCGTCGCGATAAAGCAACGAGCAATATTTGTACTGCGCAGGTTCTATTAGCGGTAATAAGTGCTTTTTATGCGATGTGGCATGGACCTGTTGGACTAAAATTGATTGCTCAACGAATTCACAATCAAACGAGCGCTTTAGCCGAAGCGCTAGTTAAAGCAGGGTATGAAATAACGAATAAAACTTACTTTGATACATTAACAATCAAGATTGCAGATGCGGATCAAATGCATACCAAGGCTCACGCGAAGAGAGTCAATCTAAGGGTTATTGATAGTAATCACGTTGGAATTTCTCTGGATGAAACAACAACAGAAAAATCACTCAAATTACTTGGTGAAGTTTTTGGAGTACAAATCGGTACCGTAACTGATGCAAATAATTACTTGGATTCTTTAAAGAGAACTTCCCAATTCCTGCAGCATCCTGTTTTTAACACTAATCACTCTGAAACAGGAATGCTCCGATATATTCGCACCTTATCCGATAGAGATTTAGCGCTAGATCGAACCATGATTCCACTTGGTTCATGCACTATGAAACTCAATGCAACTACAGAAATGCAGGCAGTTACTTGGCCTGAATTTTCTTCACTGCATCCATTTGCCCCAATAGAACAGAGTGTTGGTTCGCGCGAATTAATCCAAGAATTATCCGATTGGCTTATTGCTATCACCGGTTATGACGCTGTTTCGCTGCAGCCAAATGCTGGTAGTCAAGGCGAATTCGCTGGTTTATTAGCAATTAGGAATTATCACGACAGCCGAGGCGATGAGAACAGAACAATTTGTTTGATTCCTTCAAGTGCTCACGGAACCAATGCAGCTAGTGCTGTCATGGCCGGTATGAGAGTTGTAGTAGTTGCCTGCGATGATCAGGGAAACGTGAGTGTCAAAGATTTAAAGACCAAAATATCTGAATACAAGGATGAATTAGCAGCTTTAATGGTTACTTATCCTTCCACTCATGGTGTTTTTGAGAGCGCCATCTCTGAAATCTGCGAATTGATTCACAACGCAGGAGGACAGGTTTATGTTGATGGAGCAAATTTAAACGCACTTGTTGGTTTAGCTCAACCAGGTAAGTTCGGAGCAGATGTTTCGCACTTAAACTTACACAAAACTTTCTGCATCCCTCATGGTGGTGGGGGACCGGGAGTTGGTCCCGTTATTACTCGCGCACATTTAGCGCCATTTTTACCAAATCACCCATTTGATTCATTGGCAGGTCCTTCAACTGGTCCAGGACCAGTTAGTTCTGCGCCATATGGATCGGCAAGTATTTTGCCGATTTCATGGGCTTACATTCGAATGATGGGGGGAGAAGGGTTAACTCACGCAACACAGGTTGCAATTCTTTCAGCTAACTACATTGCGTTAAAGCTAAATCCTTTCTATCCAGTTTTGTATACAGGAAACAATGGTCGAGTTGCTCACGAATGTATATTGGATTTACGGGGCATAACTAAGGATTCCGGTGTAACCGTTGATGATGTTGCCAAGAGATTAATGGATTACGGCTTCCATGCTCCAACAATGAGTTTCCCTGTTGCGGGAACTTTGATGGTTGAACCAACAGAGAGTGAAGATATTGCTGAAATTGAACGATTCATCTCTGCGATGATTTCGATTCACGGTGAAATTATGGATGTACAAAATGGCGTCATCTCCCATGAAGATTCACCGCTAGCTCATGCTCCGCATACTGCTGGTGATGTAATTTCTAGCCAATGGGATCGTAAATACCCGCGTGAAATCGCAGCTTTCCCCGAGATGTTGGATGGTTTTATCCCAGGTGAAATCATTGGAATGCGAGGCAAGTACTGGCCTACAACAGGGCGTATTGATGGCGCATTTGGGGATAGAAACCTCATCTGCGCCTGTCCACCAATCGAGGCTTTCGCGGAGTAGGAAAGGGTTAAGAAGGAGATAACCCACCGTATTTTGATTTACTTAACATAATGTAACTTATCGGCGTTAACCTTAAGAATACGCTGAATGCCCCAGAGACTCACCAGATAAAACGCTTCAAAAACGATTCCTTTACTCATTTTGGATTTACCGTGTTCTCGTTCAACGAAGGTAATCGGAATTTCGCTCATATGTGCGTTTAATTGGGAAAAAGCTCGAATCATTTCTATTTGAAAACAATAACCATTAGAGCCAATCACATCTAGATTTAAACGTTTTAAAGCAGTTGCCCTGTAAACGCGTAAACCTCCCGTGAGATCCCTATATTTCATTTTTAGCGCTTTTCCCGCATACCACGTTCCAAATTGAGAGAGTAATTTTCTATGTAAAGACCAATTAGTGACTGAACCACCTTTAATCCAGCGAACACCCATAACAACATCACATGTTGGGCCTTGGTTGAGCATTTTTTGCAGATCTTTCACTGAATGTGAGCCATCCGCATCCATAGTTGCGACAAATTCGTAATCATCTTGTAAGGCAATTTTGAATCCCGATATATATGCCGTGCCGATACCTTTTTTTGCACCATTATCGATGACTCGAACATGGGAATAATCAAGGTTCTTAACCAATTGTGATGTTTGATCTGGCGAATCATCATCTATCACAATGATATCAATGTCGATTTTCCGTAAATCATTTATCAAATGAACTATTGAATCTGACTCGTTATAGGTAGGTATTAAAACAACCGATTTATGCATCTCTGCGACGTTTTCCTAAATAGATAGCAATACTAAAGAAGATGCAAACCAAAGCGGTCCAATTCCCGATTTTATAAGCCAATGACGTTTCTGATGTGAGTTCAACATCACCCGATAAAAATGACGCGCTATTTTGTTTTGTGATCTGTTGGATTCCCCCACTGTTATTAATTATTGCCGAAACTCCGGTTGTAGAAACACTTACAACCCAACGGTTGTTCTCAACAGCACGAATACGCGTGATATTTAGCTGTTGTGCGCTTTGACCACTATCGGCAAAAGTTGCATTATTGGTTTGTACAATTAGAAGATTCGAATTCTTAGATATTGAGTGCACTGCTGAATCGTCGATGATTTCATAACAAATAATTGGTGCAATAGCCGCACGACCAACCTGATGAAGAACAATCGTATTTCCAGTCACAAAATCAACCACACCATCGGCAAATGGAGATACTGCACTAGCTAATTTCCGTAAAGGAATGTACTCACCAAAAGGAGTAAGAGAACGTTTCACATATTTCGACGAAACTATTCCATCGGAATTCCACATCACGGAGGCATTCTCTGGACCTTCTGTGCCCTTTAAAACTGCACCAACAATTACCGGAACTTCAATTTGTTTCGCTAAATCCGAAATCTTCTTTCCTACTTGTGGATTCATGAAAGGATCTATGTCGACAGAATTTTCAGGCCAAATTATTACATCAGGTTTGCTTTGGATGGCTCTTAACGCGATATCTGTTTGCTTCAAGTGGTAATTGAATACTTCTTGTGCTCTGGAATTAAAATCTAAACCTAATTTTGGAACATTTCCTTGAACCGCTAGAACGTTAACACTCCCCTGTTCAATGATGGGAACTGGTAACAAGATCGCCACGGTAGTTATTCCCGAAATAATTGCAACAGAGAATAGCTGAGCTCGAGCACAAAGCAGGTAGAGAGCAATACCAAGTGAAATTCCTAAAAAAGCAAGAACTGAATCCCCAAAGTAAGCCGCAGCAATGATGTATGGAGAATCTGCTTGGCTAAAAGATAAGCGATTCCAACCAAATCCTCCGAATGGGATTATTGAACGAATCTCATCTGCAATAAGAAGAACGGGCAATATTAACCAAACGCGTGAATATCGATTTCGTCTATATGAAATGAAACCCAAAGGTAGGTAGAAAATTAATTGCAAAAGAACTAAGAAAAATACAGGTAATAACCCAACATAGATGCCCGACCATTTCAAAGTTAAGTAATTAAACACGGCTGCAAAAATGAAAGATGTGAGAAACGGTTTTCTGGTTTTTGTCACTGAATAAAGAAATAATGCAACCGAGATTGGTAGTAAAAACCACCAGTTCAGAGGAGCAAAAGCGCCAGATAATAAAACGCCACTGAAAATGGCTAAAACAAAACTCACCATCCGAGAGCCGCAATCATTCTATCTATGCTTGCTCCTAGACCATATTGTTTTTGCAGCGCGTAAATAGCAGACAAATCTTCCGGCTTTTTTGGAAGATTTAGATCTATGTGAGGCAATGAAACATCTCGAGCGCACTGGACAAGTGTGGGTGCGATCTTTAAATACTCACGACCCTCAAGTATTTTTTTAATCAAATTTGCTGACAAAGCATCATGGCCATCGAGAGCGCCTTGAATTACCTCATCAACATTTGCAAAGTGATTACAGATTAATGCAGCCCCTTTTTCGCCAATACCTTTAACTCCCGGCAAACCATCGGATGGATCTCCACGAAATATTGCAAAGAGCGCGTATCTATCCCCTGGTATTTCATATTTTTTTGATACCCAAGCGGTGTCAACTAAATCATGTGCTGAAATTCCTTTGGCAAGGTAAACAATTTTTACATCTTTCTTATCATCAATAACCTGAAACATGTCCCGATCTCCTGTAACAATACGCGTCGGACCTATTTCACGTTCGGCAAAGGAAGCCATTACGTCATCTGCTTCATAATCATCAATACCAACAATTGCTATTCCGAAAGCGTCTAATACATCCATGAGAATTGGTATCTGGGGAGCCAAGAGATCGGGTTCTTCTTCTGCGCCTTCATCATCGAGACGATTAGCTTTATAGTCTGGAAAGAGTTCGACCCTCCATGAAGGACGCCAATCTCCTTCAATACAAGCAACCAATCTATTTGGTTTATACGTTGAGATCAGTCGAGCGCTCATGTCCAAATATCCCCGTATTGCATTTACGGGGGTTCCATCGGGTGCTAATAATGAATCTGGCATTCCATAAAAAGCTCGGTACCACAAGGACGCGGAGTCTAAAAGCATTAAACTCATATATCCCCCAATAAATATGTAACTACGCCGCGATCAATTAACTTTACTGCTTCGCGACATTTTTTATTTAAATCAGGCGCAGCATTCGCAATCTGTCCTAACAGATCCACTAATTGTTTAGTAGAACGAACGAAATCACCGACAGACATATCCGAACCTTTGAGCACCTGGTTTAAAGAAGTTCCATTAGCCCAACGATAAATCATGTAGCAAAAACCCAAATCAGGAGATCTTTGAGTTTTAACTCCAACTTCAATTTCAAGATCTTCTAACTCTGCCCAGACTCGTGTTATGGAAGCAAGAATATTTGCAACATTATCCGTTGGTATTTTTGGAGCAAGATCCTCTTGACTTCGTGACTCAAAAATCATCGCCGAAGCTACGCTTACTAATTCGGGTGGAGTTAACTCATTCAGGAGGCCTCGTCTAATACTCTCAGTCAATAAAAGATCGGATTCGGCATAGATCTTCGAGAGAATATGACCTTGAGGCAATAATTTTTCACCTTCGATGTAACCCAAGAGCGTAAGAACATGACAAATCTTGTCAAAAGTTTTTGCGATAACGTGTGTTCTATTCATGACTCGACTATTTAAGCCTTCGTTCTCACGTATGAGTCGATCAGAACGTTCAGCGAATCGGGCATGGGCTTCTCGATCATTGCAGGAATGGCAAGCGTGGTTCTTCATAGAACGTCTCAATCCATCTATTTCTAACTCCATATGAGCACGTTGTCTATTATCAAAACTTCTTTTGCCGCCACGTTTGCTCAGCAATGTCTCTAAATCTTTTATTTCGCGTCTAAATCGTGCGTAATCCGCAAAATCTCCAAGGTGGCATTTAGCTTGTTCTAGAAGTTCATCTAT
Source organism: Actinomycetes bacterium (assembly GCA_014190015.1). Classification (GTDB taxonomy): domain Bacteria; phylum Actinomycetota; class Actinomycetes; order Nanopelagicales; family Nanopelagicaceae; genus Planktophila. Next base: position 1,493 of record BJFT01000013.1, on the reverse strand, counting down.
TGCACTTTGATTTCGTCTCTGCTGTTTCACTAATCCAACCACAGCTCGATCAGCTTGGAATTGTGCAAAGGAAGATTCAAGAGATCCACGCGCGCGTTCACGTCCGAAACGTGAAATTAAATTCACAGCCATGTTATATGTAGGTGAGAATGAGGAACGAAGAGGATAAGTTCTAGTTGATGCCAAACCCGCAGCAGTTGCCGAATCGATACTTGGTGACCATTGAATGACTGCATTGCCTTCTATATCGATACCACGACGACCAGCTCTACCAGTTAACTGTGTGAACTCCCCTGGAGTTATCGGTACATGAGCCTCTCCGTTGTATTTAATTAACTTCTCTAGAACAACAGTTTTTGCCGGCATATTTATACCGAGAGCTAGAGTTTCCGTAGCAAATACAGCTTTCACGAGACCCCTCTGAAAAAGATCTTCTACTGCAGATTTAAAACTTGGTAATAATCCTGCATGGTGAGCAGCGATTCCACGTTCCAACGCAGCAAGCCATTCTGCATGACCTAATATTTCAAGATCTTCCTGTGCAAGGTTTTGTGTGTACCTGTTGGCGGTTTCAAGAATTTCTTTCCGCTCTTCAGCATTTGTGAGTTTGATCCCTGCTTGCAAGCACTGTTTAACTGCGGCATCACATCCGATTCGCGAAAATATAAATGTAATAGCAGGCAGTAAAGCCATTCGATCGAGTTTTTCGATAATCTCAGGTCGAGATAATTTGTTTAAATCATCGACCCAACGTGATTGACGTGTATTTCTGTGCCTAACTTTACGTAAAGCTTCACTCTCTAATTTCAAAATCTCGGAATTTATCTGGCCAGGCTTAGTAAAAAGATCGATAAATTTATTTCCTATAAGCACATGCTGATACAAAGGAATAGGTCTCACTTCACTGACGATAACATCGATGGTTCCTCGGACTTCTCCGAGCCATTCACCGAATTCTTCTGCGTTTGAAACGGTCGCTGAAAGTGAAATCACTTGAACGCTTTCCATCAAGTGAATCAGGACTTCTTCCCAAACGGCTCCTCTGAATTTATCGGCTAGGTAATGAACTTCATCCATCACCACAGAACCAAGATTTACAAGTGTATTTGAACCTTGATACAACATATTTCGAAGAACTTCAGTCGTCATTACCAAGACTGGAGCTTCACTGTTGATGTTCGTATCGCCAGTTAATAATCCCACATTCTCTGAGCCAAATTTATTCACAAATTCTTGATACTTTTGATTCGACAAAGCTTTAATCGGTGTTGTGTAAAAACATTTCTTACCTTGTTCAAGCGAGAGATATGCAGCAAATTCACCTACAACTGTTTTTCCCGCCCCTGTAGGTGCTGCCACAAGAACACCATGGCCATCTTCCACACTGTTGCACGCAGCAACTTGAAAATCATCGAAAGCAAAATGGAAGGATTCAACAAATTTCTGAGTAATAGGGTGATCGGAGCGCGTCTTTGCTGCAGTGAACTGGTCTG
>BJFT01000012.1 GCA_014190015.1 Actinomycetes bacterium | reverse complement strand
AGCAGACTCTCCAATGTCTCGTGTAAAGAGAAAAAAGGCAGCTCGAGTTAATCGTGTGATTCCTCTTGAATATGACGTGGTGGAGGCTATCGCCAATAGTATGAGCCCAAAATTTCGTGCCATTGTTTGGACAGGCTATTACACAGCTATGAGGCCATCTGAGATTCTTGGCTTATCTTTGCGGCAAGTTGATTTCGAAAACGCACGAATCCTCATTGATCAACAAATAAGTAGAAATCCAAATGAACTTGTAAAAAAGACAATGAAGACAAAGAAAAGTAGACGTGAAATAGCCTTATCCAATGACCTAAGCATCATTCTAAGAGAACATATCCAACAGTTCGGCCTAGGGCCAGAAGGATTGATATTTCAAAACCGTGATGGAAAGGAAATGAGATACAAGAACGCTTGTAATTTATTTAGGGAGCACGCAAGAAAATTTGGAGTGCCAAAGGGAACCAATCTTCACGTGCTTCGTCACACGTGTGTCTCGATGCTTATAGCGGAAGGGGCCCAGCAAAAAGAGATCCAAGAACTTTGTGGTCATGAGTCAATTCAGGAAACTATGGACACATATGGACATCTTTTTGAAAGCAATTCAGCATCCCTTGCTGAAAAAATGGATACAGCGGCACGTAAAGCCAGAGCCAAGAAGAGAGAAGAGATTGTGTTAGTTTCTTAACATCCGTTCTCAATACATAATGAGAATGTACAAATTCATATGGGAAGAAATATGGGCAGTCGCTCAAAAACATAGCATTCTGAGCGTGAATCAGGAAAACCTTCACGGTGTCCGGCTTATAGGGCGACTCTTCTTTATTTTTTAAGTTCACTTCTTGAATCTACGCTTATTTTGAGACACGAAAATTTCACATAGAAATCACAGAGATGAACCTTTAAACTTTTCAAATGTTGCTCAGGGGTATGAAAGCGCGTTTAGTAATCCTGCCCTTTGCTGTCCTTTTTCTTCTTTTCAGTGCAAGCCCCGCAGCCGCACCTGATTGTCATGTTGAATCGATAGCACAGTCGTCCAACATCGCAGTGTCACCTCATAGTCACGCCGCGCAAACTGGTGATCATTCGCATCAATTAACTAGCACTGCAGTTTCGACTTCTCAAGAAAGTATCGTTTCAGCGGGTAGTGCACTCAACAATGAAATATGTTTTGTCGTTGGATTCATCGTTTTGCTCTTACTCCGTTTCTTGCGCCTAAAGAGACCAACTTTCTTGGTAAAGCAAATCTCTCAGATGAGATTTCTTCTACCTGAGTTGCAATCCAAGAATCTAAGTTACTTAAATTTAAATCATCTTCAGTTGGGGATAATTCGAATCTAATCCTTATCTCGTCCTTAATTTAACTACGAGAAAAGGAATTTTTATGTTCAAAAAAAGCATCATTGCATTAGTGTCTTTTGGCATCATTTTGGTTCCGAACGCAGCTAGTGCTTCATCACATGCAAAGTCATTAAAAAATTTGGGTATGAATGAAATCATGTTTGCCCAGATGATGATTCCACATCATGAACAAGCGATTTCTATGTCAGAAACCGCCCTCAAGAAGAGTCGCAATCAAGATATCTTGAAGCTTTCTAGGCAGATAAAGAGCCTGCAAAGTTCTGAGACTTCGCAACTAACTTATTGGCTGAAGGCGACTGATTCTTCAATGACTATGGATCATGACATGAAAATGTCAGGCATGTTGACCGTAAAGGAACTTGCTTCACTCAAACGTCTAACTGGAACTCAGTTTGATCGGATATTCCTGCAACTGATGATTAAACATCATCAAGGTGCACTTGAAATGCTTGATCTAATTTCTGATTCCAAAAATACGGAGGCTAAGGCACTAGCCAAGGCAATCAAGTCCGCACAAAGTAAAGAAATAACTTCCATGAAACTACTACTTAACAAATTGAAATAAGGAGAAATTAAATGCGTAAAGCATTTGTAAGTATTGCGACCGTGATTGGTCTAGTTCTAAGCTCAAATGTTGCCTTTGCAGATTCTGCAAAGCCAGGTCAGAGTATGACGCACATGAAAACCGCTGCAGGAGTTGCATCAACTCTTGAGGCTGCTGGAGTAATTCTCTATGTGCAAGGCGGAGCAACATCTGCTGTTATTGGTGACAATCTGAGTTCGGCAACTAGCCAGGTCGTATTCCATATTCCAGTAACTGCAAACAAGGCTGGAGTACAACATGTTGGAAGTAATATTATTTTCTTCAACACAGCAAATAACCAATACCTCACACTAGGCAATCCAGTTATTGATTTAGCTAAGGGTGTTGTTTCAGCAACAGTACCTCAGGCAGGAAATGCACAGGTGGATATTTTGACAATCACAAATGCATCAACAGCAAAGCCAAAGATCACAAACGATAAGAAGGCTAAGCAACGCACAAGGGCATACACAGGCACCACATTGGTTCTTGCGCCAGGAGTAGCTGCAACAATCGCATCTGTATTGGGACTGCCAGCAGGTTCATTGCCAGACGGCTTGGCATTTGGAACAGCTGATGTGACCTTGTACAGCAAGCTGAAGTAAGGAACAGAAATGGAACCAATTTCACGTCGTTCTTTCATTGCTGGTGTTTGCGCAGTTGTCGCATTTGGTGGAAGCGAGGTTCCTGCTGCTGCAAATGCAGCGGTGAAGAAGCTTCCTGGTGGCCGGCTATCCGTTGATCTCAAGGCGGTGCCTGCATTAGCAAAAGTTGGTGGAGCAACAAAGATTGGTTCCGTAAAGGGGGTGCCAGTTGCGATCGCTCGCACTGGCACCTCCAAATACATTGCCTTTAATCTCTTATGCCCGCATCAAAAGGTAACTGTCACGCAAAATGAGAAAGGTTGGGTTTGCAATGCCCATGGTTCTGAATTCGAATCCGACGGTGATTTGGTGTTAGGTCCAGCAACGACAGGGCTTGCTCGAGTACCTATGAAGATCTCAAAAGGTCTAGCCACCATCGGGTAATTAACTCTAAGCAAATAGATGGGATTGTCTCCAATGCGAAAGTTTTTGATAGTCACAATTGTTTCAACGCTAATTATTATTGTTACTTACTTCCTGCCAAGTGGAGTTTGGGCTGAATTTGGAGGATTGCCAGCACACCCGCTAATTATTCATGGCGTAGTGGTTCTTTTGCCATTGCTTGCAATTTTTCTGCTTACAGGACTTTTTTGGAAGAATCTACTTAAGAAGTTACATCTTCCCCTTATAGGAGCACTTGCACTTTCTGTAGTAGGCGTTCTTGCTGCCAAGTCGTCTGGATACTCGCTATCGGCAGTAGTAGGTCTTCCAAAGTCGCATGCACAGTGGGGCAATTACCTAGTCTTACTTGCCATTGCACTTGTTTCCTCATTTGTGCTTTTTTCATATTTTTCTTTCTATAAGAAAAGCAAGATAGCGTCATCAAGTCTAGGAGTTCTAATGGCTTTTCTGGCGGTTAGTGCGATTGGAATGACCTATGTAGTTGGCCATTCGGGTGCAGAAAGTGTTTGGAAGTACAAATACAACTCCATTAAGGACCAACAGAAATTACCTTAGGCAGCACCTCTCCACAGAACTTCTCAATCTTTTGGAGGCAATAGTGGGGGCAAATCATATTTTTGAGCATAGCTTCACGCATAACAATGTCGACTCCGGCTTATAGGGTGAATCTTCTTTTCTAAATTCACAGGGTATTCACACCAGTGGTTACCGATTTGATGAATTTGTGCCAATAGGTTCCTCGAATGACAATTAAAACTATTGCAATTTCGGCAACAGTATTTGTTCTTTTGGGCGGAGTATTAGGAGTGCAACAGCACATTTCATCTCAGATTACTTCAAAGGTTCAGCGAGAGATGCCCAATGCTTCAGGTATTAGCGCCTCTGTTCCATTGGCAGATATACCGAGCAATATGACCTCTGATTCAATTAAATCTGCAGACATAAACATCAAGAGTTTTGCTCTTAAAGAGAGCGGCACAAAGACTTCGCTAGACATATCTGCATCAAGTATCAGCAAAGCAAAACCAACTCTGATTGGCTCTTTAGAAGTAACGGCCACTATTCCTGCATCGACAATTACAAAACAATCCGAATTTAACAATGCACAAATTGTGGGTAATACTCTCCAGGTTGCCGCAGGAGCTGGTGGGATGGGTACAGCGATATTGGTTCCGAGGTACTCAACTAGCCAGCTTTATTTTGAACTTCAGAGTGTTTCTATCTTGGGCAATCAAATACCTGCTTCATCATTGCCAGCTGATCTTCAAAATCAAATAAAAAGTAAGAGCCAAAGAAGTCTGACACCACCAAAGGGGCTTAAGGTCAAATCAGTTTCACTCAGCAGCAAGGGTCTGTCTGTAAAAATGTTCGGTAACAACATTCAACTTGGCAATCTTGGCTCTGGTTTATAGTTGGCACTATGAAGCTTGATATCAAAAAGGTGTTTCCCAATAATCCTTCAAAGTTTGAAGGATTTCGCATAATTCGTTTAATTGCTTTTCTCTATATGTCCGTGATGGTTGCTCGCAGTTGCATTCATCTCTTCGCAGCTGATGGTGGCGCTCAGAGCATCGCTGGTATTGATACATCGGTTGAAGGCGGAAACAACATCATTGCGATTTTTCACCAATGGGGCGCAATACAACTCATTCTTGCCATTCTTCTGCTTGTGTTGTTTTTCCGTTATCCAGGATTGACTCCATTGATATTGCTAACTCTTATTCTTGATCCAATCTTGCGTTTTGTTGCCGGACAGCAGATGAGTTTAACGACCACTGGAACACCACCCGGTGAAGCATTAAACGGGGTAAGCCTTTATCTACTTTTGGTTTTATTCCTAGGTTCGCTTTGGAGTAAAAAGACAAACTAGATTTTTCCGGTTTATAGGGCAACTCTTCTTTACTCTTCACCAATGGGCGCCAGGCACTCAGAGATGCAATTTGGATCGATGACTTCTCCAGCCTTTACTTCAATGTTTAGTTGTATTGAATTTAATCCACCTGACACAAAAATCCTCTTCATATCTGAGGGGCAACACTTCTTCTTTTCATTCAGCAGGCAGAATATACCTATGTTCTATGTAGTAATCTTCCGCTCCACACGCAAAATAGACGATGGCCAGTTGTATTCGGATTGGTCTGAAAAAATGGAGCAATTAGTAAAGTCAATTGATGGCTACAAAGATCATTTTGGTTTTCGAGATGCAAATACTCGTGAAGGCGTAACTGTTTCGTATTTCACTTCTCTTGAGGCAATTGCTCAGTGGAAGAACTTGGATGAGCATAAAACAGCGCAACAACTAGGGCGAGATACTTTCTATGAAGAATACTCAGTTCAAGTTTGTGAAGTACTTAAAGATTATGGCTTTCAAGCAACTTAAATAATAAAGTTCTCTTTAGCCTTCTTTGCGGCTTCGCCTCTGCCATTCACATCTAACTTTCTATAGATGTTACGAAGATGAGTTTTCATTGTGTTTTTTGAAACATGTAAGGTCTGGCCAATTGATGATATTGAATTCTCGGAGACAAGATATTTTAAAACCTCAATTTCACGGCTAGTTAGTTGATCTCCAGAAATCTTTGCCTTTCGATTACGCTCCTGAATACGCTCAATTGCGAATCTACTCAATGATTCCAGCCAGATGGAGTTACTAGCCGACGACAAATTAATAATTGCTTCCAAGGTTGGATTGTCCTGCCGCAAGAAAATTTCAAGTGCCCCTACTTGCTCTCCCTTGGCTAGAGCCTTTTTTAGGTATTCACGCTGCTTCTTGACACCTTCACTCTTTACTTTCGATAGATGCAGATTCTTCCTAATCACTTCGTATGCTGTGCTTTCCGGGAGTGTCTTGTACTTGTCTACATCTTCTTGTTTATGCCGATTCAAAACGCTCTTACCTAGTTGCTGTAGATACGTAAATTCCGGGTTGCGCTCAACGATCGTGTTAATTCTTCCCAGATCATTCGACAAACTTTTGGCGAAAAACTCTGCTAAATCTACTAACCAAGTCATTACCTTCAGATCAGGATTGATGAAAAGTTCATCTCGAAGGGCATTAACTTTATTTGAGATTTCATCGTGGCTATTGGGAATTCGTGACAAAATTCTGATTTCACCAACTTCGCAGAGATAAGTGACAAATTTAAAATCATTTTTCTTAGCTTCATTTCGCAGCTTCCGAATTTCATCTAATGCTTCGTTAACCATAGAAAACTCATAAAGACACCGAATTACAACAAATTTGCAATCAAATGGGGATGCGACGCCAACGCGTCCAGCAGCTTCTTCTAGTGCAATTGTTGTCTTTGCCAATTCAAAAGCTTGTTTATATTCACCTTGTGAAAGTAATTGCATCGACTTAATTGCGGATTTGGCTTGATCCAATACACTCAAATTATCTGGATTATCGATAGCCAAGATATCTTCAGAACATTTATCTATTTTCTTAGTATCAGAAGTTATCAAGCCAATACAGGCGACCAACCGAATTAGTCTTCCTTTATCCAACGGGTCCAGGGTGCCACTCTTGATTGGTGAATTAATTGATATTTCAGCGTGCTTCAGCGATGTTTGATAATTACCATTATGGAAGTTTACGTACGCTCGACATAAATTACTGATTTGATCGACCCAAGCATTGATTTCATTGTCGCGAGTAATAATTTCAAGTTCATCCAAGATATTGATGCACTGCATGAAATTCAAGTCGATTAAATTTCCAATTGCTTCGAACCCCTTGGCCATGAACAAACTGTTCTGTGAATCATCCAGAGAACTTTTTGCATACTTGATAAATTCTTTACCTTGTCCCGTTAGAGACAACTCCGCCATTCGTGTTAAGTAAAGGCGGTAGAAAAAATCTAAATCATTCTTTTCAATGGCTGTTTCAATAATTTTGTGCACGCTGCTGCTAAATCCCGGTAGGGGTGACTTGGCGGCATCTTTACTCACCCTCCAAGGGTGAGGCATTCCAGGGGTTTTCGCACTCTGTTTTATGCGTAAAGGGGTGATAAGAAGGGGCGGTTTGTTTCTAATGTTGTATTAATACTACATAGCATATATGCTATTTGCATGAGTCGTAATCCTGTTGATCCGGTTTTTAACCGTATAGAAGATGCCCGATTGGCCTTGGGACTCACGCGTCAAGAGTTAGCTGACGAGGTTGGGGTTCACTATCAAACCATCGGATACCTAGAGCGCGAGGAATACAGCCCTTCGCTTGTCCTCGCATTGCGCATTGCTAAATCACTTAATCAAGAGGTTTCAGAACTTTTCTCCCAAACCCCATTTAAGAAAGGTAAGTAAAGATGTTTAAGAAAAACAAGATTTATTGGTTTGAGGGCGTTACCGAAAAGGGAGTTAAGGCTCTTTTGAATGATGAAAACTCTAAATACAGATGGCTCCGGCCTCAACGGAACCGAAGAGTTTTAGTAATTCTTATGGCAATTGGATTGGTTCTTACATCCCTGGGCAGTTACTGGCCAACCCTTAAGACAAACCTAAATCTGAGCCCAGATGTTGGCGTTATCGTTTATTCCGTATCAGCTATTTTTGTAATCCTTGCAATTGTTGGTTGTTATTCATTCTTGCGAATCGCCGTGAGATCAATTGCAGATGCTCCAGATGAGTTATTAGACGAGCGACAAATTGCGGTTCGCAATACATCGTATAGATACGCATATTTCATTTTGAGTTACGTTCTTATGGGTTTGATGGTGTTGATGTTTTTTGGACCAGAGCTTCAGATGTTTCAGCCTGAAGGAAATGATGGAAGTTATGTAGTTATTGCTACTCTATTTGCTTCTGCAGCTTTGCCCTCAATGGTCATGGCTTGGCGCGAGCGAGATATTTAATGAAAATGCAACGCGATATCGCACCTGATGTACTGAGAGGTTTTGCTCTACTTGGAATCTTGGTCGTAAACATTCAATTCATGGGGTTGAACAGCGATCAGGGGGCTCGCGGAGAGTGGACTCAAGGATTTGCCAATGGTGCTGCAACCTTTCTTATTGCAGCTCTATTTGCCGGAAAGTTCTACTTACTTTTTTCATTTCTCTTCGGCTACAGCTCAAACTACGTAATTAGAAACGATCGATCAAACAGAGCTCGTTGGGTTAAGCGCTGCTTCGTACTTATAGCTTTCGGAGTGCTTCACTTTACTTTTCTTTGGCACGGGGACATCATCTTTCTTTATGGCCTTTTTGGCTTACTGCTTACCTTTTTCTTCTTTAGAGCAGACAAAACACTGAAGATTTGGTCTCGATTAGTATTTTCTATTTCAACATTTTTTATCGTGTTAATTGGCGTATTGGCATTTGTTGCTGAGTACTTGCTAGAGGAAGATCTTGGAGTAAGTGCAGAGTCGAGCCTTGATGCGATTCTTCAGAATGGAACCTATCTTGAGTCAATACCGGCAAGAATAGAAGTCTGGTTACTCAGCATCTCTTCAGGAATATTTCTTCAAGGTGGTTTGGCATTTGCAGCCTTCTTGCTTGGCGTGCGATTGGCACGCTCCAATTTCCTGTCATCGCCGATAGATAAAACTGTTAACTCGAGATTGATAAAAAAAGGTCTTGTTTTCGGATTACCGATTCAAGTTATTGCAGCAGTGGTTCTTCTACAAAATGAGCAAGGGGCTGCGCCATCCGAAAGTATCTACCTTATCTCACTTTGTGCTTCATTTGTAGCAGCTCCACTGCTTTCAATGTTCTATGTAGGAGTGATCCGCAAACTAGTTGAGGAACAACCACATCTGGTTTTGTGGATGAAGCCGGCCGGAAAAATGTCATTAACAATCTATATTTCGCAATCAGTAATCACTTCGCTGATCTTTAGCCCTTGGGGCTTGGGCTTATTCCAAGATCTACAAACTTGGCAGGTATTTATCCTTGCATTTGGAATTTGGCTGCTTCTTTCTTACTTTGCCGCACAGTGGCTAAAGAAGTTTGACCAAGGACCTCTCGAAAAATTGGTCAGTTCACTCACTAGAAATCGATAGGAGCATCAATAAATGGCGTGGATTGCAGTTATCGCAGCAGGAGTGCTTGAAGTTGGTTTTGCAACAATGCTTAAGCTCTCAAATAATTTCACTAAAACTTGGCCGAGCATAGGATTTTTAGTTTTCGCTTCAGGAAGTTTCTCATTACTCGCTTGGTCACTTAAGGTTTTACCGATTGGAACCGCATATGCGGTATGGACGGGCATCGGTGCAGCAGGAACAGCTATCTTAGGAATGGTTCTTTTCAAGGATCCAGTCTCTATTGCACGGATCACGGCAATCGCTTTTATTGTTGCGGGAGTTATTCTCTTGAACTTCTCTAGTTCTAACCACTAAATTTTCGGCCTCTACGGAGACTCTTGTTTCTATTTTGCGTTTCGGAGATTTGATTTGCGAATCTTCGACTTTAGAACATAGGATTTCGCATAGTTAAGGGGAGTACCTCGTTAACGCACCTCCGTCAATACGGATAGAGATATCCCGGGGTTGCGACCACATTGTGGTGAGGGAGACCTTGGCAGTATCTGCCCCTTTAACGAATAGGTTTAATACAAATGGATGTAACTCTTTTAACTTGGGCGCTCGTAGTTGGCGCAATTCTTCTGCTAATTGTTGTGGATCTACTGACTGTTAGCCGCAAACCTCACGATGTGATGTTTAAAGAGGCTGCTATTTGGTCAATCTTTTACATCGGCGTAGCAGTTGCTTTCGGAGTATGGGTATGGCAAACAGCGGGTTCACAATTTGGAACCGAATACTTTGCGGCATACCTTGTAGAGAAGTCACTCTCAGTCGATAACCTATTTGTCTTCATCATTATTTTGGCCCAATTCAAAGTGCCATCCATATTCCATCAACGAGTATTGATGTTTGGTGTGATTCTTGCTCTTGTACTTCGTGCGATCTTTATTGCTGTTGGCGCAGCAGCATTGGCTGCATTTAGCTTCACATTTGTAATCTTCGGTGCAATCCTGATCTGGACCGGTGTCGGATTATTTAAGCACTGGGATGAAGATCCTTCTCCTGAAGACAATGCTTTTGTTCGCATGATTAGAAAACGTATTGCAATGACAGATGAATACGATGGCTCAAAGGTGTTTACCCGAGTAAATGGCAAGCGCATTGCTACACCAATGTTCTTAGTAATGATTGCAATCGCCTCAACCGATTTGTTATTTGCTCTCGATTCCATTCCTGCAACTTTCGGTGTTACTCAAGAACCATTCTTGGTTTTTGCAGCAAATGCTTTTGCGCTCCTAGGTTTACGCGCTCTTTACTTCTTGCTCAAGGGCTTGGTAGATAAGTTGGTTTATCTCTCACTTGGGCTATCCATAATCTTGATGTTTATCGGCGTGAAATTAATTGTGACTTACGTCCACGAGATTGTTGCCGAAGTTCCAAAGATTCCTACGTTGGTAAGCCTTGCTGTTATCGGTGCGATTTTGTTGATTTCCACAGTGGCAAGCTTTATCAAAGTCAGAAAAGATCCGGATGCTCACGCCCATGCCGGACGAGTAACGGCTGGCAAAAACTCATATGCTGGACATAAAGATCAGTAAAATTGATCCATGTCCACCTCACAAGTATCTGCGCACCTGAAGAAGTTTTCTCCAGAACAGAAGAAGATACTTACAGATCTTCGTAACCATATTGCTTCAAAACTTCCAACTGCGGAGCAAGTGATCAAGTATGGAATACCAACGTTTCTAATCGAAGGTGTGCCAGTTATCGGCTTTGATGGATACAAAGCTCATAACAGTATTTTTCCCTACAGCGGATCATTTAACACTCGCCTGAAAAAAGATTTAGAAAAGTACGAACAGACAAAAGGATCAATTCATTTTGAAGGTGGAAAGAGCATTCCTAAGCCGTTAATAAATAAGATACTTGCAGAGAGAATTAAACAAATTAATGATTCGTATCCGAAGAAAACGGGCGAGTACCTTGAGTTTTATGCCAATGGGATGTTGAAAGCCAAAGGCAAATACAAGGCTGGCAAACTCCATGGCAACTGGAAATGGTTTCGTAAAACCGGCGTAATCATGCGCTCAGGTTATTTCAAAAATGGCGAGCAGACGGGCACATGGGTTACTTTTGATGCAAAGGGAAAGGTTTATAAGAAAACCTTTATTGCTAGCTAATTGAAGTAAGCGATTATCGCGCCAGCAATCGTTAAATTAATTGCATCGTTGGCGGTTTCAATTATCCAGACTTTGAAGTTTTCTCCACCAAATAATCTATGTGATAGCGATGCAAACATTGCTATGCCAACTCCAAGTGCGAAACCAACTAGAGCGCCATCTACTGCCCCGAAGTCGGGTGAGTGCTTGCTTAGTGAGTTAATGACCAGTGCCAGTGTGATTGTTTGAATGAGTAGCCCAACAATTGTTCCACCAAATAAAACAGCGGGTTTGTTCTGTTCCGAAGTTAGTTGGCCAGAGGCGTTACCGCGAGCCTTCATCCAGATTGGATAGAAAGTTTTTGGGCCAAACCAAATGGCTCCACTAATAAATGAAATAAAGAAGGCAATTACTACGCCAGTTAGATTTAATCCCGTAAATGTCATGGAGAAAATTTTACATAGTCTGGCGCTAAGATTTGGGCGTGAAATTCCTAATTTCAGTAATTGATGACCTTTCCGGTTCAGGCACTCCTCAAGAGATGGCTGCAATCAAAGCATTCAATGATGGTCTGCGCGAGAAAGGTTATTTGGTCCTCGCCGAAGGATTAATTGATCCTGCCACTGCATCAGTCATCGATAACAGAGCAGGTGCGAACATCGTTACAGAAGGCCCGTTATTTAAGAACAAAGAAAATATCAGTGGATTTTGGATTGTTGATGTACCAAGTAAAGAAATTGCTCGGGCTTTAGCTTTCGATGCTTCTAAAGCCTGTAACCGAAAAGTCGAGCTACGAGAGTTTTATAACTAAGAATTCTTGCTCCCTAGTAACCATTTCTTACGTTCGCGTTCCGGGAACTTTTCAATCGAATACCTCAGCATTGTGCGAGGCATTTTGTGAGAGTGAGAAGTAAGAAACTTTCTGAGTGCGATTCCATTGAGCTTTCCAGCTTCACGCATTGCCCAACCAACAGCCTTGTGAATTAAATCATGTTTATCGTGGAGTAACTTCTCTGCCATTTTAAATGTTGGCTCGATTTCACCTGCACGTATGAATGCAAAAGTAAAAACCATCGAAACCCTGCGCTGCCACAGCGATTTACTTCTTGAAAGTTGATCGAGCAATACATATGGATTATCTAAATCAATCAAATACTCACCAATAATCGGGGCAGTCACATCAACTAGATCCCAGTTATTGATGTAGCCAGCTGTCATGGCTTTCATATATGCATCAAAGAGTTTCTTCTTCTCTTTGCGTTCTTTGGCAGATTTATATTGAAGAGTCAGAATGACCAATCCACAGAGCCGAACTTCGTGAAATTTGGATCGAGTCAGAGTTTCAATCTCTTTTAGGGAAATCTCTCTGTATTTCTTCGCAACCGTGCGAACCTTTGGAACCGTTAAACCAAGAAAAATATCGCCTTCACCATATTGACCGGGCGCAGTTTGAAAGAACTTCTGTAGATCATGAGCTCTTCCTCGATTTGAAAGGGCTTGAATTTCTTTGACTACCTGGATGGCGGACATATACCAATCTTACTTTTATAATTAAATATGGCCAAGAATTCGAAGTATGAAGAATTAGATGAAGAGTGGCGCGCTATCGGTTTAGCAGCTCCTGCTCGTCGAGCACTAGTTGATGCCAAACTCTATAAAGTCTCCGATCTTCGTAAAATCTCATTGGAAGATCTCACTAATCTTCACGGTATGGGTAAAAGTGCAATTGCTCGATTAAAAGTTGTGATGCGCGGAAAGAAAATCACCTTTAGAAACTAAGGTCAACGCTATTATTTAGACTTAAATAGTTACGGATGAGGCGGATCAGATGTTTGAAGCAATAATTCTCGGCATCATCCAAGGACTTACCGAGTTCATTCCAATTTCATCGAGTGCTCATATTCGACTTGCTGGTGAAGTTTTTCCAAATGCAATCGATCCGGGCGCGATGTTTACTGCGATTACTCAGATTGGAACTGAGCTCGCGGTATTAATCTATTTTAGAAAAGACATCGTGCGAATCATTTCGGCTTGGATTTCAAGTTTGACTTACAAAAGTGCCCGCAATCAAGACTCACGAATGGGTTGGTTAATCATTATTGGTTCAATGCCAATAGTTGTGATTGGTTATTTGGCACAAGATTTCATTACAAATGAATTACGGTCGCTCTGGATTATTGCAACCATGATGGTGTTATTTGGTTTGATACTCGGGGCTACAGATAGGTTTGCTTCAAAAACAAAAGAACTTTCCCAACTCACTGTAAAGCACGGAGTTCTTTATGGATTGGCACAGTCATTGGCACTAATTCCAGGTGTATCTCGATCTGGTGCAACGATTGCAATGGGGCGAGCCCTTGGTTATTCAAGAGAAGCTGCACTGCGGTACTCATTTTTACTTGCACTTCCTGCTGTGTTTGGAAGTGGTCTTTACCAACTAAAGAGTGCACTTTCTGAGGATCAGGCCGCTGTTTATTCCTTAGGTGAAACATTCGTTGCAACAGCAATTGCTTTTGTTGTTGGATACTTAGTAATCGCATGGCTACTCAAATTTGTGACTACCAAGAGCTTCGCCCCCTTCATCATTTACCGGGTAATACTCGGTAGCACCGTGCTCGGATTGCTTGCTTCAGGCCTACTCCAACCTTAATCGACCTTAAAATCCCTCACCAACTATTGGTAACTCTTTTTGTTGGGTTTAGGCTCTTCCTATGTCATTTACGTCAGCCCTGGCTATCAGGCGTCTTCGCACAATCTTAAAACTTGGTTCAACTGTTTTTGGTCTCAGTGCAATATTTCTTTTAGTTGATCCAAAGACTTTTTTAGAGTTGTTGAACCTTGAAACGACCGAAGCTCTGCAATGGTCCATGCGAATGATCGCAATTACATTGATAGCTTTAACTGGAAATATGCTTTCAGTTGCTCGCTTTGGTAGTGAAACAAGCGTTATTTTTTCCGCTCGAGTCATGGTTATTTCAGCAGCAGCTCTCGGCGCTCTCACATTATTGATCCCTGCTGAATTCGGCTGGTTCACAATTGCATATGCCGCGATTGGATTCTTATTTAGCCTGGCTTATTTATCAGTGTTCTTGAGAAAATAAATGAACGAACCAATACGATCAGAAATCCTTGAAACTGGTAATGAAAAGATCAAATCAGCTCGAATCGTAATTAACGCTCCTGCAGACAAAATCTTTGCAATTCTCTCAAATCCGCGTCGCCATAAAGAAATTGATGGCTCATCAACGATACAAGAAAATATCAGTGGCCCAGACAAGTTAGTTCTTGGATCTAAATTCGGAATGAGAATGCATCTCGGGATTGACTACCGAATTCGAAATACAGTGGTTGAGTACGAGGAAAATAAATTGATTGCATGGCGCCATCTTGGAAGATGGATTTGGCGCTACGAATTGGTAAACATTGGGCCACAAATAACTCAAGTTACAGAAACTTTTGATGCATCCCGCGCGCCTTTGATTGCAAAGACATGGTTATCTTTGCGCAAGGCGTACCCTTGGACACAGAAAGCAGTCGCCAAAACATTGGTTCGGCTTAAGTCCACGTGCGAAGGATGAAAAATGGTCAAGAAGTTATCAGCTGAATTTTTAGGTTCACTATTTTTGGGCGCAAGCATTATTGGTTCTGGAATCATGGGTTCAATTTTGACTCGCGATATTGCTATCCAACTCTTTATCAATATGAGCGCAACGGTATTTATGCTCTTCTTAATCATTACTCTTTTTGGACCAATCAGTGGCGGACACTTTAATCCAGTCGTTACATTTGCAGAAATGTTTCAAAAACGGATGTCGATTCAATTGGGCATTTACTATGTACTAGTTCAAGTAATAGGTGGCACCCTCGGCGTATTCCTTGCAAACTTGATGTTTAATCGTCAAGCAATAGACCCTTCCACCTATAACCGCTCAGGTAATTACTTGTTCTTGGCCGAAGTTGTCGCAACTGCTGGACTTATTCTGATTATTCATTTGCTTCGTCATCAAAACCGTGGACACATGACTGCAGGTGTTCTTGCAGCGTGGATCGGAACTGCTTATTTCTTCACATCATCGACTTCATTTGCAAACCCAGCTATTACATTCGCACGCTCATGGAGCGATACGTTCTCTGGAATTTCAATGAAGTCAGTGCCATTGTTCATTTTGGCGCAACTAATTGGTGCTGCACTTGGGGTCTTATTAACCGCCCTATTGACTGCAGAAAAGAAGGAAGAAGATGTCTTCGCCTAAACCCACAGTTTTATTTGTTTGCGTTCACAATGCAGGACGTTCACAAATGGCAGCAGGATTCATGAAGACCCTTGGAGCTGATCGCGTTGAAGTTTTGTCAGCAGGTTCAGCGCCCAAAGATTCAATAAATCCAATCGCCGTAGAAGCGATGAAAGAAGTTGGAATTGATATTTCCAATAATCTGCCAAAAGTATTAACTCCTGAAGTTGTCCAAGAATCTGATGCTGTGATCACCATGGGGTGTGGGGATGCGTGTCCGTTCTACCCCGGAAAACGCTATGAAGATTGGGTGCTCGATGACCCTGCAGGACAAGGAATTGAATCTGTGCGCATAATTCGAGATGACATTAAGAAACGAGTAGAGCAACTCTTATCTGAACTTCTCTCGTAATAAATCTTCGCAGAATAGACTGGTGCTATGAAGCGCCTCTTTAATCGCACAGTTGCGCTCTTCACTAACCGCAAAATCTGGGTCAGACAGATTGTTGTCGCAAGCCTTGCAGCGGGTGCTGCGTGGTTAATTGGTGAGCAAGCATTTGATGGCGGGGGACTAGTAGCAGCAATTGTCTGCAGCTTGAGCATTCGAATCTCTTTGTACAAATCAGTTCGGGAAGGTTTAGGACAAATTCTTGGTACAGCAATCGGTGCAGGTATTGCTCTAACAACTGTTTACTTCTTTGACTTCGGCGTAATTGCCGTGGCAACGACTGTTCTCTTGTGTTCTGTCGTGGCACGTGGTTTGCACTTGGGTGAAGTTGCTTCGGTTAACGTTCCAGTAACAGCACTGATCGTTATAGGACCCGGAATCAGCAGCAGTACAGCAGAACACCGTTTGTATTCAACCTTAATCGGCGCAGCAGTCGCAATTGTCTTCTCCTATTTTTCACACGCAAGTACTCCAGCGGGCAGAACAATTGATCAGATCACTCGGCTTGGAAAGAAATCCGCAGATTTACTCGGCAATATGGCCGAAGGTGTAGCCAGTGGCTATTCGCAAGATGATGCAGGTAAATGGTTGTTACGTGCACGTATTTTGATTGAAGAAATTCCAAATGTGCGCGCACAGGCACTTGAAGCCAAAAAATACGCACGCTGGTCTCCTTTGGCTGAAGCCGATGAAGCAGATGCACTGTACTTGCGTGGAGTAGCTATGGAGCACACAGTTGTGCAAGTTCGCACAATTGCACGAACTCTCTTTGATTCAGCCGTAGCCGGCGGGGTAACAGAATATGCAAATCGCCAAATCGGAAATGCACTTTCTGCCACAAGTTATGCAATCTCATCAAAAGTTGAATCAATCGAATCTCAAAACGCTGGACAGCGAGCACTTAACATTGCCGAAGATTTGCGCTTAGTGGCAGCAACTTTGGCAGAAGAGTTAATTGCAGAAAATGATCGAATCGATCAAGAAGAGTTTGTGCGAAATATTTCGCTAGTTTCTAATATTGAAAGAATTGCGGACTCCTTAGATGAAAGTTCGCCGGCGCTCAGTGATGTTCGAACTCCTGGTGAACCTTCACATGTAAAGGTAATGAAAGTTTCACCCGTAACTCTTGCCATGAAATGGCCAAAGAGATTGTGGTTTGCGATCCGTAAGTTTTTAAGGAGATAACAATGAGTATTCGTGAAGCACAGCCAAGTGATGTTGCAGATATTTTGCGCTTGATAAAGGATTTAGCAACGTATGAAAAAGCACCCGACGAAGTTGTTGCTACAGAAGAGCAATTAAAGGCCGCACTTTTTAATTCCCAACCACATGTTTTTGCTCATGTTCTTGAAGTTGATAACCGAATTATCGGGATGGCTATGTGGTTCCTTAATTACTCAACCTGGCAAGGTATTCATGGAATTTATCTAGAAGATCTCTACGTCGAACCCGAATATCGTGGACGTGGATATGGACTTGCGCTACTAAAACACTTAGCAAAGATTTGTGTGGAACGCGGGTATGGAAGATTCCAATGGTGGGTTTTGGATTGGAACACACCTTCAATTGAGTTCTATAAATCTCACGGCGCTGTCGCGATGGATGAGTGGACAGTCTTTCGCGTGAGCGGTGAAGCATTGAATAAACTTGGCTCATGAACGCACGCGTCTTATCAATTAACGTCACATCAGTTGTTCACCAAGGTGAATGGACTGGAAGTGAAGGTCGCACGGGAATTGATAAGCGAAGCGTCACCGGAGACATTGAATTTAAGAACAATGGCGTCGCCGGTGATCGAATCATTGATACCAATGTTCATGGGGGATATGACCAAGCTGTTTATGCATACGCACGCGAAGATGCACAGTGGTGGGAAACAGAGATTGGTGAAGAGATTCCTGCTGGCAGATTTGGCGAAAATCTGACAACAGAAGGTATCGATGTAAACGCCGCACTTGTCGGTGAGCAATGGAAAATTGGTTCTGTCATTCTTGAGCTTTCTCAGCCGCGAATTCCATGTCGCGTCTTCGCAGGTTTTTGGAAACGTGCCACATTAATTAAAGATTTCACACAAGCTGGTCGACCTGGTGCCTACCTTCGCATAATTCAAGAAGGAACAGCCCAAGCAGGAGATTCCATTGAAGTTATATACAAACCAGATCACAATGTAAGTATTAGCGATTTGTTTTCTGCCAAGAGCGGAGAGCGCGCAAAAATCAATGAGATAAGAGTTGTTCCGCAGTTATCTCACGGATTTAAAGAGTGGGCAGAAAAGATTGCGGCTACTCAACACTAAGCAATAGCTGCTGCGATTGCTTTTGTATGTGCTGGAGTTGAACCACAGCAAGACCCGACAATGTTGACGCCCATCTCTTTCATTTCCGCGGCGTACTTAGCCATTTCATCTGGTGTACCTTCGTAAATAAATGTGTCTCCGACTAGCTTTGGTAAACCAGAGTTGGATTGAGTAATGATGAAAACGCCTTCTGGGCGGGCATTAACCATCTCTTGCGCAATCTGACGCATTTCATCTGTTCCACGGCCGCAGTTTGCACCGATGATACGCACGCCGATTGATGAAAGATGAGTAACTGCCATCGCTGGTTTGACACCCATCATTGTTCGCAAATTTGTATCAAATGACATCGTTGCAATAATTGGCATGCCAGGTGCCACTTCTTTTGCTGCTTCAACAGCTGCCTCAACTTCAGCCAAGTCACTCATTGTTTCAATAAGGATTGCATCAACACCGCCTGCAACCAAACCTTTTATCTGTTCAGCGAATAACTCTTTCGCACTCTCTGGCGTCAACGTTCCCATCGGATCCATTAATTCACCTGATGGACCGATATCACCCATTACAAAACAACCAGGATGACGGTCGGCAACTTTACGAGCGATTGCTGCGCCAGCTTGATTTAATTCGATAACGCGATCGGCAAGTCCATGTAATTCAAGGCGACCACGCGTTGCACCAAAAGTATTTGTCGTGATGAAGTTGGCACCAGCTGCTGCGTAAGCTTCTAGAACTGCTTCGATCTCTTCTGGCTTTTCTACGTTCCATAACTCGGGTGCCCCACCGTCAGTTAATCCGCGCTCCTGCAACATAGTTCCCATTGCACCATCAGATGCCAGAACAGTGTTAGCAAGTGCGTCGTAAATAGCTGACATGTGAAACTCCTTAATTGGCAGGATTTATTGCATCAAGAATTGCTTGTAACTTACTTTCAGAAAACTCTTCTTCGAGGGCCGCAGTAATGCGCGCAGCAAGAGCTGCGGGAACTTCATCTGATGGAGTCCATGGATCTCTGTTCCATCCCGCGGTGTATGCATCAGCATCAATTTCGCCCATGCGCATTGCTGCTTCATCAATTGCTTCTTGAAAGCGCGCTGGCAACATAACTTTAATTGTGTCCGCACCATCTCGAGCCATCACCATTGAAGGGATTTCTCTCCATCGCATTACTTGATATTCGCTCATGAAAGTAAGGCTACCAAGTGATGTTAACTATTTCACTCAGAGCTTTGCGAGTGCGAGGAGCTAATTCACGAGCCTTGATCTCTTCAGAGAGTGAATCAGGTGAGGTGCGCTTTCCAATAGCAATGCATGTGACAGGTTCGACGCCTGCTCCGAGTGGGAATTTAGCTTTTGCAGCAGCAGCATCAAATCCACTCATCTGGTGAACGTCGTAACCTCGATGATTTGCTTCAAATGTCATGAGCGAAACTGCTAGTCCGATGTCATACAGCGCTGTTGGGTTTACTTTGCCATCTTCACGAAACGTAATTGCATTAGTCAGCACAAGCGCAGAAGCCTTTGTTGCCCACTCTTGGTTAAAGGGAACTAACACAGAAGAAATCAATGTGAAGTTTTCATCACCGCGTAAACCAAGTACGAATTGCCATGGTTGCGCATTGAATGCACTAGGTGCCCATCGAGCTGCCTCAAAAATTGCCGCCAAGTCTTCAGCTGGGATAGTTGCGCTTTCATCATAAGCACGAGGACTCCAGCGATCTGCAATAAGTGGATGTAGCGAAACTGAACTATCTGCTCTCTTATTCATTTGGCTAGTGTATTAGGATTATGCAATGGCGTTCATTCGAAAATCTCCCAATGAAAAAGGTTGGTCAGAACTCGAGCAGGTACCAGAACAAGAACATGTAGGTGCCGATTTTCCATCAGAATCAACACCTCTACTAGTAATGCATCATTTATCTGATCTACATGTATGTGATGCTCAATCTCCGCTGCGTCCAGAATTTCTAGATCGATGGGCCGATCCAGATAGTCCAATCAGAGATGTTGTTGGAACCATTGGTTGCTACAGACCAAATGCCATGTTGTCTCCGCACGTTGTTGAATCAATGATTCAAGCGCTCAATAAAGTTACAAAGGGGCCACTTTCAGGTCATCCAATTGATGCAGCAATAATTACTGGCGACACAACAGATAACGCTCAACAAAATGAAGTTGATTGGTATCTAGCATTACTTGATGGCTTAGAAATCACGCCTGATTCAGGAGATTTTTCTAAGTATGAAGGCGTTATGGATGATGGCGCAGAGCACTATGACGTTAAGTATTGGCATCCACACGGCACACCAGCAGGAAAAGATGATGATGATGCACGAGCAAAGTATGGATTTCCGATCGTGCCAGGTTTGCTCGATAACTGTCGCAAACCATTTAAAGCAACAGGTTTGAAATTTCCTTGGTATGCAATTCATGGAAATCACGATGCGCTATTGCAGGGAACTGTTACTCCAGATGAAAATAGCCAAGAGTCCATTGTGGCAAATAAGAGATTTGTTGGGCTGCCATCATCGCTTACTCTCGAACAAACGCTTAGTGCATTTGATGAAGTAGGCCCTGCATCATTACCGCGGGCTGAAGATGCACCTTACGTAATTGTTTCACCTGATGTTAAGCGTAAGGCGATAGAACGAGGCGAGTATGCACTGAGACATTTAAATTCACCAGGCACCCCAAAGGGTCATGGATTCACTGAAGAACATGTGCAGAAAAAGCATATGTATTACACAACAAATATTGGAAAGCTCAAATTGATTGTGATTGATAGCGTGAATGAATTTGGTGGATGGCAAGGCTCATTAGATGTCGCACAATTTGAGTGGCTTGAAAATGAAATTAAAAATAGCGATCGCTTAGTAATACTGGCATCTCACCATCCATTAAATAGCATGTTTAATGATTACGCACCTGTCGGTCGAAGAGTGTGCGAAAAAGAAATCACAGAGATGCTCTTAAAGTATCCAAACGTTATTGCGTGGTTCGCAGGCCATGTACATCGCCATCACGTTCAATGGATCGGCCCTGAAATCGAAGAGCGCGGTTTTTGGCAGATTGAAACTGCATCACATGCAGATTGGCCACAACAGAGTCGAACAATTGAAATAGTTCAAAGTGAGAGTGGTGAAGTGTTTATTGCACTCACTGTTATTGATCACGCAGCTGGTGCAACATATAACCAAGCACAAACTCCGATAGAAATGGCTGCACTTTCACGTTTGCTCAGTGCCAATGTATGGCAAAAGAGAGATGCACTGGGTGCAAAACATCCTGCTGATTGGGCACTTGGTGCACCCCATGAAAGAAATACGGTTTTACGTTTAAATGCTAGAAACTTGTCGGCTAGCGCGGGCTAGCCAATCAGGATTTATCTCAACACCCCAACCAGGTTCAGAAGGAATTGTTGCTTTTCCATCTTCAATTTTAAATGGGTCACCGAGAAATAGTCTGTCTTGCCATGGGTAGTAATCAAGGCCTTCGATAGAGAATTCAAGATACTTACCTGGTTTTTCAATCGCTCCCAATAAATGCATTGTGCACATTGTTACAAGCGATAAATTCGCACTGTGTGGGGTTGTTGGTAGCCCTGCGCGCGCAGCCATCTCTGTAACTTTAAGAGTGCGCCAAATTCCACCCAGATACATAACATCCGGTTGAACGATATCGACAACGCGCTGGTCAATCATGCGCTTCCATGTAGCAAGATCCCAATCTTGTTCACCACCGGTAACGTCAATGCTCAAGGCATCTGTAACTTCTTTTGTCTCATCGAACTCCCAATATTTGCAAGGTTCTTCGAAATGACCGATGCCTTCTGCTTCGAGCAAGTGTCCAACTTCAATTGCACGCTTAGGTGAAAAACCACTGTTGCCATCAACTAATTTTGAAATACCATCACCCAACGCCCGTGAAACAACGGGAATTACCTCTTCTGTACGTCCGGGCCATTCATCAACATCATGCCCGCATTCTGCGCCAACGCGCCATTTGAATGCATCAAAACCAAACTCATCTCGGAGTTTTAAAAAGCGCGCTGCTTCATCTTGTGGAGTTATGTCACGTTTCATAGATGATGCATACGCACGCAGTTTTTGAACTTTTCCGCCAAGTAATTCAACGACTGGCTTGCCTTCCACTTTGCCACGCATGTCCCACAAAGCAGTATCTAAACCTGCGAGTGCACGACAACGATAACTTCCAGGAAATTTGTGCTCTTTATCTTCAACGCGCGTGATGAGCGCGCCAATGTCTGATGCATCTAGTCCCAATACCCACGGAGCAACTTGGCGATGCAAAATTTGTGCAGTGATGTCAGCGTTATAAGTTGAGGTTTGGCCCCAACCAATATGACCTTCAGATGAAGTTGCTTTTACAAAACAAACATTTTGATCAGTAAAGGTTTCGAGGGACTTAATAGTGCCTAAGGGCATTACGCGCCCTTAACGAAGACCGGCAAAGATTTCAATGTGACATTTACCGATGCACCGATACCGAGATTAGATGCACCTGAACTTGGCACCTGAGCACGAATGCGAGTTCCATCAGTTAAATCAATTGTTAAGCGACATGTAGACCCCAAGAAACTCACTGCAAAGATTTTTCCATTTGTCGATGAACTAGCTTCTACATGGAACCACTCTGGACGAATCAGGGCTAAACCCTTGCCAGATTCGATTGAACCCTTCACAACAGGTACTCGGACTCCGAGAACTTCTGCATTTCCTGCAGAAACATTTGCAGAAATGGGATTAGTTAATCCGACGAACTCTGCAACGAATGCTGATTGCGGGCGCTCATATAACTCTGATGGTGTCGCAATTTGCTCAAGAATGCCTTGTTTCATAACACCCACACGATCTGCAACGCCTAGCGCTTCTTCTTGATCGTGTGTAACAAATACAGTTGTTGTTCCTACTTCTAATTGAATACGGCGAATTTCTTCACGTAATTGCGTGCGCACTTTTGCATCCAATGCCGATAGAGGTTCATCTAGGAGCAAAACTTTAGGCTGGATAGCCAGGGCTCGAGCCAGCGCAACTCTTTGCTGCTGACCACCAGACATCTGATGTGGATAGTGATTTGCATGAGTAGAAAGGCCAACGAGTTCTAGAAGTTCACCAGAGCGCTTAGATCTTTCAGCACTTGCAGTGCGATGGGCCTTCATGCGGAGTCCGTACTCAACATTTTCGCGAGCCGTCATATGAGGAAAGAGACTGTAAGCCTGAAAGACCATTCCCATATTTCTTTTATTTGGCGCCATAAAGGTTATGTCTTTACCATCAACAATTATTTGTCCAGCATCTAAATCTTGCAAACCAGCAAGTGCACGAAGTGCTGTTGTTTTTCCGCAACCTGATGGACCAAGCAACGCAACGAGTTCACCTTCTGCGATATCAACATTGAGGCCAGCGAGTGCGCGAACCTTTCCAAATTGCTTGGATAGATTCACTAACTGTACGTAGGCAGAGTTACTCATAGCCGACATCCTTTCCGATCAGGCGACATCTGCATCAAGGATTACTCTTTGACGCTTGGTTGTTGGAATTGCGAAGAGAATTGCAAATACAAAGAGAAGTGCTGAAAGTGCAACCGCCACAGCAATCTTTCCATCTTGGCGTCCAAGTAAGTAAATAACAACTTGGAGAGTGTCAAAAGCCAAGAGTGCTGAAATCGTAAATTCACCCAACACCAGCGCTAATGAGATCACAACGCCGGACATGATGCCGGAACGAATTGTTGGCATCACCACACCGAAAATAGTTCGCATAGTTGAAGCGCCAAGTGTGCGAGCTGCTTCTGCAAGTGTGGCTACATCAACTAGGTCAAGGGCTGCAGAGAGCGAGCGATATGTATAGGGAAGGATCAACATTGCATATACGCCGGAGAGTGAAACCGGAGATTCCGTCACGTTAATTGAGATCCATCTGTAGAGCGGCGCGATTCCAACGACAATCACAATTCCTGGAATAGCAAGTGGGAGCAGACAGATGAGTTCCATAGGTCTGCGAAATGCCGGAAGTTTTAAGTGAACCCAGATCACAGTTGGAACCACGAGAAGGAAAACTAAAAGCATTACGACAATAGCAATCGAAAATGATGCAATTAATGAAGATGCCACATCAGGGTTATCACCGATTGCAGTCCATGCACGAAGTGTTCTACCACCCTCTAAACCAAGAGGTTTTGTGGAGAAATCAAGCATTCCGTACAGAGGCCCAAGCAGATATAGACCTGTTACAAGAATTATGAATGCGCGAAAGATTCTTCCTGGAATAGAGAGTTTCATTTGGTGTTCTCCCACTTACTTACACGCTTTCGAAGAAGGGAGTACAGAGCCATCACAATGACTACAACTGCGACCATATATAGTGAGAGGGTCTTAGCAAGTGGTGCACTTGCACCACCTACTTCACTCGAGAGAGCACTGCCAATATCTAGCGGCGTAATAATCGTGCCCTGACTTATAAGTGCAGCCGCTGTTGCATAAGCAGAGAATGCATTTACAAAGAGAAGCAAAATGCCACCAAGAAAAGATGGAAATAGAACGGGGAATCCGATTCGAAACCAGTAATCCTTTGAAGAGCCTCCAAGGCTTAGTGATGCTTCACTCCATTGAGGCTTGAGATTTTCTACAGCAGGTAAAAAAACTATAAACATCAATGGGATTTGGAAGAATGTATAAACAACGCCGAGGCCAAAGAGTCCGTAAAGCCAATCAGGTGATGCCAAGAAACTAGTCTCTGAAAACTTGAGTGCAAAAGTTGTAACAAATCCATTAAATCCAAAAGTAGCAAAGAAGGCGAAAGCGAGCATAACTCCGCCGAATTGAGCAAGCACTCCACCTGCTGCCATAACAAAACGTCGACCTATGCCATCTGGTTTGCCAGTTGAGATTGCCCAGGCAAATAGTGCGCCGATTAATCCGCCAACAATAGATGTCCAAAATGAAATCTTGAGTGTATTTAAAAATGGGATCCAGTGAGCTTCTTCTTGAATCGTATTTTTTATGTAATCTAAAGAAAACTTACCTTCTTCTGTAAAAAAAGCACCGTAAACAACATTAACGGTTGGCCATAAAAGAAATAAACCTGTTAAAAGTAAGAATGGGATTATGCCTGCATAAGCTTTTTTGTTGCGCCAGAACCGAGAGCCGGTCCCTGTAGAGGAACCGGCTCTCGCTATCTGACTTTGTGTCATTAGTCTTTATGCAGTAACTCGTTTAGCGAGTACCTACAGCAGCAGCCCAGTTTGCAACTAGGTATGTGTTTGCTGCAGCCAATTGAGCTGCGCTAGCTACACGTGCAACACCGGTACCTGAACCGATAACTGCAATTGCATCTTTGCTTGCTGTCTTGTCCTTGATCATCATTGGCCAGATAACTGGGCTTGCGCCACCCTTAGCCCATGAGTTTGAACCTTCTGCTGTGTAGAGGAATTCCATCCATAGACGAGCACACGCTGGGTGTGGTGCCCACTTTGAAACTCCTGCGTTATACCAAGAACCAACTTCTGCACCCTTTGGTGTAAATGTCTTCCAAGACTTTCCTGCTGCCTTGAAACGATCTGAGTGAGACTTGTGGTTGTAGGTCCAGTCAAATACAACGCGTGTCTGACCTGAGTCAATGGTTGCTGTATTTGGATCTACGTTGATGAAGTTTCCTGCAGCCTTGAGCTTCTTAAACCACTCAACACCCTTTGAGACGTCATCGAGTGTTCCGCCACTTGCAAGAGAAGTCATGAATAGACCATTAAGACCAGCTGAAGCCTTTGTTGGATCTCCATTAAGAGCAACAACGCCCTTGAACTTTGGATCTAACAAGTCATCAAGCTTTGTAATTGTTCCAAGTGCGCCGTCGTATCCAATTGTCATAACACCTGTGTAGTTAGGTGTGAGGCGACCTTGTGGATCCTTGAGGTTAGCTGGGATTTTCGCCCAGTTTGTAACCTTGTATGGGGCGTAGTGAGTATCAATGTACTTGTATCCAACAGTTGTTCCCATATCGAAAACATCTGGTGAACGCTTTGTACCCTTTAGAGCGTTGGCTTGATCAATTTCATCCTGTGAAGATCCATCAGGAATGTTTGAATCAATCTTTACTTTGTACTTCTTCTTGAAGTTATTGATGATCTCGCCGTAGTTTGCCCAATCAACTGGGGTAGCGATGATGTTAAGTTGTCCTTCTTTCTTACATTCTGCTGCAATCTTAGCGATACCGCCAGCTTGCTTAGCAGATGTCCATGTATCAGCCTTTGATGCCGCATTCGCTGATGAAGCAGCGAATGTTGGAACAGCGAGCACTGCAGCAACGCTGAGTACAACTGCTGATTTAGTGAGTTTATTGAACTTCACTGGTTTCCTCCCGTTAGGTTTGTTGACTGCATATTTCTAATTCACTGTGACTTAGAAATATTTCCCGCTATTCCGTAATCACCAAGGGGGTAGTTACAGAAATTTACAGAAATGCTTTAGTCAAAAACTAAGACACTTCTAGCTCCCTCTCCCGAACGAAGCTTCTGGAAAGACTCATTGAGTCCATCCAAACCTATGCGACTAGTGATGAGTTCGTCTAGAAGCAACTCTCCACTTAAATACGCCTGAACGAGCAAAGGAACGTCTCTTTGCAGGTCCGAGGAGCCGAAATAGCACCCCTTGATGGATTGCTCGTTGACGAAGGGCCCAGCGTCAATGGTCAGCTTGGCACCATTTTTGAGGAGCCCAACCAATGTGAGTTGCCCATCAACGTCAACGGTTAACCATGCCTGAGCAATAGTCTCTTCGCGCCCCAAAGCTTCAAATGCGTAGTCGACTCCACCAGTTAGTTCCTTAATGGCGGCAACTGGATCAACTTTTGATGCATTAACCAAATCTGTTGCACCAACTTTTTTCGCAAGTTGTAATTTTTCTTCCGTTACGTCAACAGCAATTATTCGCTTTGCACCCTTCATGCGTGCACCTTGAATAATGTTTAAGCCAACCCCACCACAACCAAAAACGGCAACACGTGAACCGGCTTTAACCTTTGCTGTATTCGCAACTGCGCCATATCCAGTAAGTACTGCACAACTAATAAGTGCCGCGCGATCAAGTGGCATTTCTTTAGGAATCACTACGCAACCAGAGACTGGAACTACTGAATATTCGGCAAAGGAAGCTACAGTTAAAAACTGATTGATTTTCTCACCATTGCGGGAAAGTCGACTTGTGCCATCAAACATTCCGCCAACACCCATAGCGTCACCAGCAGTTGAACAATAATTTGGTCGTCCGCTCTTGCAATAATCACAAGTACCGCAATTAGGAACGATTGAAAGAATTACATGATCTCCAACTTTTGGCGACGTAACCCCTGGACCAACTTCAATGACAACACCCGCTGCTTCATGTCCGATAACTGCCGGGAATGGAACCAATTTACGTTTTCCATCAATTGCATTTAAATCACTTGCGCATAAACCACTCGCCGCAATTTTTACTAAAACTTCTCCTGCTTTTGGAGAATCTAAATCCAACTCTGAAACTTCAAATTGGGATCCAATACCCTCAAGTACGGCGGCTTTGATTTTCAATGTGGCGTGCTCCTTTTTCGTAAGTTCAAGCGATGTCAAGATAATACTTTTTTAACTGCGCTTTTGGCGAGGGCGAAATGTCCCAGATCATGAAACGTTTAGATAACCCGAGGTAAACAAATGGCTAGGGCATCTGGGCGTAGGCAGGCAGGGTAAGGAAATCCACGTACTCCTGGCTGACGCAGACCGCGAGGAAGTTTTCGCGAGCCCTCACAAATTTGGAGGAATCATTTGGCAGCTTCGCAATTTCTTCATCAGCTAACCTCTCTACCAAATCTGGAGTGATTTTAGTTCCGTCTTCGAGAGCGATTTCGTTATGGATCCACTGCCAGATTTGAGATCGAGAGATTTCAGCAGTTGCGGCGTCTTCCATTAGATTAAAAATTGCTACAGCACCACTGCCTTTCAACCATTTTTCTAGGTATTGAATTGAAACACTGATGTTATTTCGAAGACCCGCCTCAGTAACCGATCCAGGCGTGGCTTTGATATTCAGTAAGTCTGCAGCCGAAACGTTGACGTCTTCTCGCAATTTATCTTTTTGGTTTGGTTTGTTACCTAAAACCTTCGTAAACTCTTGACGACAAATTTCAACCATTCCAGGGTGTGCAACCCAAGAACCATCGAATCCATCATTTGCTTCACGTGCTTTATCAGCGCTGACCTTTGCAAATGCTGTTTCGTTAATTGCTGGATCTGAACTTGGAATGAAGGCTGCCATGCCACCAATAGCATGAGCACCACGTTTGTGACATGTGCGAACCAATAATTCTGTATAGGCGCGCATAAATGGCACGGTCATTAGCACCGAATTGCGATCAGGTAAAACAAAATCTTTTCCGCGAGTGCGATAGTTCTTTATAACGCTAAACATAAAGTCCCAACGCCCTGCATTAAGGCCGGCACAGTGATCTTTGAGTTCGTACAAAAACTCTTCCATCTCAAATGCCGCAGGAAATGTTTCAATCAATATCGTCGCACGAATTGTGCCGCGTGGGATCGCTAGAAAATCTTGCGCCGCATTGAAGATGTCATTCCATAGTCGCACTTCTAAGTGAGATTCAAGTTTTGCTAAATAAAAATAGGGCCCCTGTCCGCGATTAATCTGCAATTGGGCGGAAGCTGCCATATACAGAGCAAAATCAACGAAAGACCCGGAAGTAACTTCGCCATCGACTGTGATGTGTTTTTCTGGAAGATGTAAGCCACGAGGTCGCATGACAATCACTGCTAATTCATTGTCAGGGCGCAGCGAGTAGGTTTTTCCAGCCTCACTTGTAAAATCAATCTCACGAGTTATTGATGCACGTAAGTTAACTTGGCCACCGATTACGTTTTCCCATAGGGGAGTATTGGCATCTTCTTGGTCTGCAAGCCAGACTTTCGCACCTGAATTAAGTGCGTTAATTGTCATTTTTCTATCTGTCGGGCCAGTTATTTCGACACGACGATCTTGTAGAGCTTTAGGTGCAGGTGCAACTTTCCAAGAAGAGTCTTCACGAACAGATTTTGTTTCTTCTAGAAATTTAAGGTCATCGCCGGCAGCAATTCTTTCCATGCGCTGGGTGCGTGCGGCAAGAAGTTCTAATCGCCTCGCATTAAAGTTACGATGTAGTAACGCAACTAGTTCGAGTGATTTTTCAGTCAAGATTGTTTCTGAACCGGCAACGGCTGGCCCAGAAACAATGACACCGGCAACGCTCATTAACTTAAATCAACCCACGTAGTCTTCAATGCACTGTAGGCATCTAGTGCGTGAAGTGATTTGTCTCGACCGCTGCCAGAGCCTTTAAATCCACCAAATGGCGTGATTACATCGAGTGCGTCAAATGTATTTACCCATACTGTGCCAGCGCGCAATCTGCGAGCAAAGCGGTGTGCGCGTGCAACATTTCCTGTCCACACAGCAGCTGCTAACCCATACTCACTTTGGTTAGCTAACTTAATTGCATCTTCTTCATCTTTTGCATCGATGGCAACCAGAACTGGACCAAAGATTTCTTCCTGAGCAAGACGTGAAGTGTTCTTAACATTTGCAATCAAAGTAGGTTTAATCGTCAAATCATCTCCAGTGGTTTTTTGACCACCGAAGATTACTTCTTCACCATTTTCACCGATTAAATCTAAGTATGAGTTGACGCGATCTCTCTGCAATTTTGAGACCAACGGGCCCATCATGGTCTTTGGATCTAGCGGATCTCCAACTTTGAATTCATCAAGGAACTTGGTGATTTTTGCAAAGAGCTCGTCTTTAACTTCGCGCTCAACAATCACACGTGAACCTGCATTGCATGTTTGTCCTGAGTTGTAATAAATACCCCAAGCAATTGTTGATGCTGCTGCGTCCAAATCCACGCAATCTTTTAGAACAACATGTGGGCTCTTGCCACCAAGCTCGAGAGAGACTTGTTTCATGTTTGACTCCGCTGCGTATTGCAACATCTTTCGTCCCGTTGGACCACTGCCGGTAAATGCTAATTTTGCAACGTCCATATGACGTGCAAGTGCTTGTCCAGCTTCTGCACCTAGTCCAGGAACAACATTGAATACGCCGTCTGGCAATCCTGCTTCAATGGCTAGTTCGGCCATTCGTAGTGCAGATAATGAAGAATTCTCAGCAGGCTTTACGACAATACTGTTTCCCATTGCTAGTGCTGGACCAACTTTCCATGACGTAATGATCATTGGATAGTTCCAGGGAACAACGGCGCCAATTACTCCAAGTGGTTCACGTGTAATCATTGCTAGTCCGTTGCGAGGCGTGGGCGCAATTTCATCGTAAGTTTTATCAATTGTTTCGCCGTACCACTGAATAACACGTGCGACGCTTTGCGAATCGACACTAAGTGAATCGCTAATTGGTTTTCCAACATCAAGAGTTTCTAGCAAAGCAAGTTCTTCATAATTGTCACTGAGCAATTGCGCCCATCGCAACATAATTTTTTTCTTATCGCGCGGATTCATCTCGCGCCACACACCAGATTCGAAAGCCTTAAGACCAGATGCGACTGCGCGATTTACATCTTCAACATCTCCCGCAGCAATCTTGGTAACAACTCTTTGATCTCTCGGTGAAACGTCATCGAAGGTTTTGCCAGATGCGGCGTCGACAAACTTGCCATCAATAAAAATTCGAGAAGCAGGCTTGAGATCGAGAGAGCGTTTTTCCCATGTTGCTAGATCTGTCATGACAACCTTCCAAGGATTCGGTGTAGGAATAGTAAACACTTCTGCCGCACTATTTCCACTTCCATTTTGCCCTACATTTGGTTAACAATGCGATAATTCAAGGGTGAATTTAATCCAGACACCTCGCCTCGACTTACATCACATCGAAGCCGATGACCTGATTGAATTATTTGAAAAACGCAATGACTCAAAAGCGCTCGCTGGAAAAGCATTTACGAATCCACTTCGCGTACTAATCGATTTCCAAGGTCCCCTTGCCTGGCGAGTTCCGCAGGTAAAGCAAGATCCATCAGTGAACAAATGGTTTGTCAGGTGGGCCGTGCTGCGCAGTACTCAAGAAGTAATTGCAAGTGCGAGTTTTCATGGAGCGCCCGACGAAAATGGAATGATGGAAATTGGTTTGGGAGTTGAGAGCGCGTATCAACGACAAGGTTTTGGGAAAGAGATTTTGCAAGGCATGTGGGGATGGGTTGTTACTGAACCTGGTGTAAATACATTGCGTTACTCAGTTAGCCCAACAAATTCTGCATCGATTGCTTTGATAAATTCCTTTGGTTTTAAATTTATGGGCGAACAGTTGGATGAAGTTGATGGACCAGAAAACGTCTACGAAATGTCAGCAGATGAATATCGAAAGAAATTTCTTAGTCGTTAGATTGCCCAGATTTGTGTTTGTATCGGCCTAAGAAATCAGCCTTCATGTCTTTAAAGTTTCCATCCAATAAAGCTTGTCGCATCTGATCAACTAAACGCACGATATATCGCTCATTATGAATTGTGGCAAGTGTCGCAGCAATAATCTCTTTCCCGCGGAAAACATGATGCAGATATGCACGTGTGTAATGCGTGCAGGTGTAGCAATCACACTCATCATCGATCGGGTTGAAATCGCGCTTATAGGCCGCGTT
>BJFT01000011.1 GCA_014190015.1 Actinomycetes bacterium | reverse complement strand
AAAGGCGTGAGCCTTGTTCTGCCCACTGACATTGTCATTGCTGCAGAATTCAAGCAAGATTCTGCACCTACTTTGGTCTCTGCCGACAAAATTCCAGCCGATCAGATGGGATTAGATATTGGCCCTGAGTCTGCAGCAATCTTTGCCGCAGAGATAAAAAAATGTAAGACAGTTTTCTGGAATGGGCCGATGGGAGTCTTTGAATTTCCTAATTTTGCTCACGGGACAAAGGTCATTGCACGAGCGCTCACTGAAGTTGATGGAATCTCCGTTGTCGGTGGGGGAGACTCGGCGGCTGCGGTTCGAGCACTAGGCTTTAATGATTCTGACTTCGGTTATATTTCAACCGGTGGCGGAGCATCCCTTGAATACCTCGAAGGCAAAGTACTTCCTGGTTTACAGGCTCTGGGACTCTAACTTCACAACACGGAAAGCTGGTTGAATTAAATGCGCAAACCTTTGATGGCAGGTAATTGGAAGATGAACCTGAATCATCTTGAGGCAATTGCCGTTGCGCAAAAGCTTGTTTATAGCCTTGAAGACAAAGATTATGACGCAGTCGATATTGCTGTAATTCCTCCATTTACTGATATTCGCTCTATTCAAACTCTTGTAGATGGCGATCGTCTGCGACTTTTATACGGTGCTCAAGATGTATCTCCCGAAGCAAGCGGGGCGTTTACTGGAGATATCTCTGGTTCAATGTTGGCCAAACTTGGATGTACTTTCGTAGTGATTGGCCATAGCGAAAGACGCGCATTTCACAATGAAGATGATGCACTTATCAATCGTAAGATAAAAGCGGCCTTAACCAACGAGCTAACTCCGATATTTTGTGTTGGAGAAGAGCTATCAATTCGCGAAGCAGGAACACATGTAAGCCATGTTGTAAGACAGATCCGTGCTGGCTTAGAAGGTTTTCATAAACCTGATCTTAAAAAGATTGTCATTGCCTACGAACCTGTGTGGGCAATTGGTACAGGAAAAACTGCAACGCCAGAGGATGCCGAAGAAGTATGCGCAGCTATTCGAGAGGAGATCGAATCTATTGGCAGCGCTGAAATAGCAGCCAATATGCGAATCCTCTATGGGGGTTCAGTAAAGTCATCGAATATTGTTGAGATCATGAAAAAAGAGAATGTAGACGGTGCCTTAATAGGCGGTGCAAGTCTGGATCCTGAAGAACTAGCCAAAATCGCTAAGTTCTACGCTGCTTCGTAAGTAGGTATCAGGCAGATTTAGCAGGTATCCTTATCCACCTGCCCGCACATTTGGGCTTTCCGAGCAGAACAAGGAGTTCGTTTCCCGTGAAGTTAGCACTCTCAATCATTCTGGTTCTTACCAGCGTACTTATGATTCTCCTTGTTCTTTTGCATAAAGGAAAAGGCGCAGGCCTATCTGATCTTTTCGGTGGCGGCATCTCTTCTAACTATGGTGGATCTTCCGTTGTAGAAAAGAATCTCGATCGCATCACTATCGTTGTTGGTGGTTTGTGGTTCGCAGGTGTGGTCGCTTTAAGTTTAGTTTTAAAATAATTCTTACTTTCTAATCGATAGGAGTACTTCATGGCAAGTGCAATTCGCGGTAGCCGCGTTGGTGCAGGCCCAATGGGTGAAGCAGAGCGCGGAGAAGCGATTGCTCGTTCTCATGTGTCGTACTGGTGTTCAAATGGTCACGAAGTTCGTCCGTCATTTGCTGAAGAAGAGAGCGTAGTTATTCCCGCTGAATGGGATTGCCCTAAGTGCGGATTTCCAGCAGGTCGCGATAAAGCTAATCCACCTAGCCCAATTAAGAATGAGCCGTACAAGACTCACTTGGCTTACGTTAAAGAACGCCGCAGTGATGCAGAAGGCGCAAAGATTCTGGATGAAGCGCTACGCAAATTACGCGGGGATGATTAAAGCTTTTTAGCAATATCTAGTAATTGCTTAATTCCTTCTGAACGATTCAATAAGTGCAACCGCATTGTTTTAAGACCACGTTTCTCTAGCGCATTTTCATCGCCAATAGATTGCGCCATGATGAGAGTTCCAAAGCTGAACTTCTTACCCGGAATTTCATAATCTCTTTCAAAACCTGCAGTTATCTGCAGAAACGATCCATTGCTCTGGCCGCCTTTATGGAACTGGCCCGTGGAGTGCAAGAAACGCGGACCCCATCCAAAAGTCACTGGTTTACCAATTTTTGAAGCGATGATGTTTCTAAGAGCTTTGATTTGTAAATCATCTTGCCTATCCAAATAGGCCATAACGCCTAAATAACCGTCGCTATCAACTGATTGAATAAATGATGAAATCAACTTTTGAACATCAGTGGACTCATTAAAAAAAGCAATGGAGCCATCTACTCCTTTATTGCCAAGGGGTGGCAATGAATTTCCCCATTGCTCGAGTAAATCTGCGCTTGCTAATTTAGACTCTTGAACATTTGGTTGGTTAAAAGGATCAATAGATAACCCGGCAGCTATTAACGCTGTAACCCATTGCCAGAAGAAAAACTGAGATCCAAGGTCGCCTCGTACAACTAAGTCTGAGTCATCATTGAAAGAAATAGATAAGTGTTTTCCTGCGACAATGTCAGATGAGTGATCTAGAACTATTGGTAATCGTCCAAGATTGTTTTTTCCTGTGGATTCCGCAACTAATTGTTCAATCCAATCGGAGAGACCTGGCATACCTGAGTTTTCATCTGTGATGGAAAAATACTGTTCCGTTCCAGTGATAATCGCATATGCCGCAAGCAGAGCAGGTGTCGCATCAGTAATGAGTGAATCCTTGGTATCAGCCGCGCTATCCAAAATTACCGAAACATCTATACCAATGAGAGCAGCAGGAACTAACCCAAAGGCTCCAAGAACGCTAAATCTGCCACCAACGTTGGGATTAGCATTTACAACAGTAAATCCAATTTCACGTGAGGCAAGATCTAGAGGTGATTTCGGATCAGTCACAATAATCATGTGATCAACTTTGTTTAAGCCAGCCTTTTCAAAACAACCTTCAAAGAAACTCTTTTGACTAGCTGTTTCAATAGTTGAACCTGATTTTGAACCAACGATTACTAGGGTTTTGCTCCAATCGGAAGAAAGCGAATGAGAAACATAGTTTGGATCAGTGGAGTCAAGCACAAAGAGTTCTTTGCCAAAGGTATGAGCGATAACTTCTGGCCCCAATGAAGAGCCACCCATTCCACAGAGGATTACATTCGTAAGATGTTTATGTTTGGCGAAGAGGGAATCTAATTGGGCCAAGAGAGTACGAGATTCTGTGGGTAGATCTAACCAATCCATACGAATGCTTGCTTCGGCAGCAGCTTCAGAACCCCAAATCGTGTTCTCTTTGTTAATTAGTCCGCGATGAGCTTCGTGGAGTCTTTTATACAACTGCGATTCTTTGTTAACTTCATTCTTGTAATGAACTTCAATCATGCACTACGTACCTTATCGACATCATCGAGAAGGGCTTGCCAAGCTTTAGAAAATGATGCAACCCCATCTACTTCCAAGGTATCTGTAATTGAAGTGAGCGACACTCCAGTCTTCGCAAGTTGGGCCATAACCACGTGAGATTTCTCGATTGCGGGTGTGATTGTGTTTCCATGAAATTTTCCATGATCTAGAACTGCATCCAATGTTGATTGCGGCATTGTATTTACAGTGTGAGGAGCAATAAGTTCCATCACATAACGTGTGTCATCATAAGCTGGATCTTTTACACCGGTAGAAGCCCACAACGGACGTTGCATATGTGCACCGGCTGCTTTTAATTTTCCCCAACGGGCTGAAGCCGACTTAATAAGAAATAGTTCATACGCAAGTACGGCATTCGCTATTGCCACTTGCCCAAGTAGGGCCAAACTTTCTGGGGTGTTGATCTTTTTTAACGCTTGATCTACAGCAGTGTCGATTCGACTGATGAAGAAAGAAGCCACGCTGTGAATTTGGGAGACATCATTGCCTCGTTTGGTAGCCTCTTCGACGCCAGCAATAAAAGCATCAATTACCTCTTCGTATCTTTGGCAAGAAAAAATCAACGTTACATTCACACTTATTCCGCTTGCAATCAACTCAGTGATTGCTGGTAACCCAGCCAATGTTGCTGGAACTTTAATCATCAGATTTGGGCGATTAACCAGAGCCCATAACTCTTTACCTTCGTTAATCGTTTTTTGTGTTTCATGAGCTAAACGTGGATCTACTTCAATGCTAACTCGACCATCTACTCCAGCAGTTTTCGCATAAATTTCTGAAAATAAACCACAGGCTTGGCGAACGTCATCTGTTGTCAGTTTCTTGACAATCTCCTCAGGGGATTGTGATTTCATTGCAGCGATATCAGATGCGTAATCCACGGATCCGGTAATTGCTGAATTGAAGATACTTGGGTTGGTCGTAACTCCAACTACTCCAGAATTCTTAATTCGAGTCGGCAGGCTTAGAGAATCAGTTCCAGAGATCTTGGATCGAGATAGATCATCTAGCCAAATAGATGTGCCTGCTTGAGCAATGTCATGTGCGATCATTTGAGAACTTTCTTTGCAGTTGCAACTACGTTATCAACAGTGAAACCAAATTCTTTAAAAAGAACATTGGCACCCGCTGAGGCTCCGTAGTGCTCCAAAGAAACACACGCTCCTGAATCGCCAACGTACTCACGCCATCCTTGTGAGATTCCCGCTTCAATGCTTACTCGAGCTTTTACGGAAGGAGGCAGAACTTCATCTTTATATTTTTGGTTCTGTTGATTAAACCATTCAAAACAAGGAATGCTCACAACGCGAGTCGCTATACCTGATTCCTCGAGAGCCTGGGCACTTTCTACAGCGAGTGAAACTTCAGAACCCGTTGCCATCAAAATTACTTGTGGAGATTTACTTGCTTCTTTAAGGATATATGCGCCGCGAGCAACTCCGTCCACTGAACCAAACTTCGTGCGATCAAAGACCGGCAAATTCTGTCTGGACAATAAAATTCCAGATGCTTTGCGACCTTTAATGATTATTTTCCATGCAGCAGCTACTTCGTTCGCATCTGCTGGTCTAATGACATCAAAATCAGGAATAGCACGCAGAGCAGCAAAGTGCTCAATAGGTTGGTGAGTAGGTCCATCTTCACCCAAACCGATTGAATCATGCGTCCAAACAAAGATTGATGGGAGTTTCATCAGTGCAGCCAAACGAACAGCAGGCCGCATGTAATCACTGAAAACAGCGAAAGTGCCGCCGAAAGATTTGGTTAATCCACTGAGTGCAATTCCATTGAGAATTGAACCCATTGCATGTTCTCTGATTCCAAAGTGAATAATTCGACCATAAGGATTCGCACCTTTCATGGCACTTGAAGAAGGAAGAAATGATCCTCCGTCTTCGATGGTTGTGTTATTACTCTCTGCTAAATCTGCTGAACCACCCCACATTTCTGGGAGTTTCTTTGCAAGTGCGTTGATTACATCTCCAGATGCTTTACGAGTTGCAACATCTTTTCCTGCTTCAAAGTGAGGGACTAAGGCATCCCAATCAGCAGGTAACTCATGTGCCACAATTCGAGAGAGAAGTTTTGCGCGTTCAGGCTCGCTTTTTTTCCATGTTTCAAATCTCTTATTCCAAGAATCGTGCGCTGCTGCACCTCGTTCTTTAACTAAACGAGCATGGGATAAAAGTTTGTCTGGAAAAGCGAAGTGTTCTTCCGGGTTTAATCCGAGTTTTTTCTTGGTTGCTGCTATTTCTTCTCCACCCAATGCAGATCCATGCGATTTTGAAGTTCCCTTTGCATTTGGTGCTGGCCAAGCTATGACCGTCTTTAATCGAATAAGAGTTGGTTGTTTGAGATTGCGACCAGCTGTGCTCATCGCTTTATCAAGATTTACTAAATCTACATCGCCATTTGGCAATGCAGATACTTCAATAACTTCCCATCCGTATGCGCGATAACGCGCTGAAACATCTTCTGTAAAGGCAACGTGCGTGTCACCTTCGATTGAAATTCGGTTGTCATCGTAGATGACATTTAAACCACCCAACGATTGAGTACCCGCAAGTGAAGCGGCTTCGCTACTTACTCCTTCTTGCAAATCTCCATCTGAACAAATAACCCAAACTTTATGGTCAAATAATGACGATCCATCAGTGGTTTCTGGGTCAAATAATCCGCGTTCAAAACGTGCAGCCATAGCCATACCTACAGCGGTGGAAACGCCTTGTCCGAGTGGACCAGTTGTCATTTCAACTCCAGCTGTGTGTCCGTACTCAGGGTGACCTGGAGTAAGAGATCCCCATGTACGGAACTCCTGTAAATCTTTTAGTTCTAATCCGTAACCGCTTAAGAATAGTTGCGTGTACAAAGTCATTGAAGAGTGACCGCACGACAAAATGAATCTATCTCTGCCGATCCATTGTGGGTCACGTGGGTCATGAACTAGATGTTTTTGAAAGAGTAGATAAGCAACCGGAGCGAGTGACATTGCTGTGCCAGGATGTCCGTTTCCAACTTTCTGCACAGCATCCATTGCCAAAGCCCGAGCATATGAAATAACAGAGTCATCTTCAGGGGACCAATTGGCAATAACGCTCATCTAATTACTTCACTTTCTTAGGTTGTCTTGAAACGGATAGCCAAACTTTCCATGCACATATCCACACCAATGTGGAACCGAGCATGTGTAGAGCAACAATAACTTCTGGCAATCCAAGGAAGTACTGGATATAACCAATAGCTCCTTGAAGTAGTGAAATTATGAAGAAAAACTTGAGTAAACGTTTTGTGGCCGCTGGTGTTGTAGATGAAATTAGGTATGCCAGTGAAACTCCAAACAAGGCGATTACTAAATCAGCGTGTAACCATGCAACGGTTCGAACGTCGAAACCAAAACGAGGAGATGCGACATCTCCTGCGTGCGGACCGGATCCTGTAACAACGGTTCCCACCACAATCACAACAAAAGTCAGAAGAACATGTGTGCGCGCAAGAAGATGCAACGTATTTTTCTCTAATTTCTTCCATTCATATTCACTCTTAGATTTAGTCAAGAGCGATTGTGCACCGGCAATGAGAATTATCGAGAGGATAAAATGCGCTGCAACTGTTGCAGGATGCAGATCCAAGAGAACTGTGATGCCACCTAAAATAGCTTGACCGAAGATTCCGGCAAACTGACCAAGAACTAACAATCGCAAGTCTCTGCGCTTGCTAATTAACACTGCAAGAATAGATAAAGCGCAAGCAAGTACTAGAGCGAAAGTTAATAAACGATTTCCAAATTCAATCCACGATTTAAAGCCTTCAATCTGACCTTCAATAGGCGTGTATGAACCTTCAGTACATTCTGGCCATGTCGGACAACCTAAACCTGATCCAGTTAGGCGAACTATCCCGCCTGTAAGAACAATGCCGGTTTGAAAGATGAGAAGGACCCGAATGATTGCCACTAACCATTTGTTGGCAAAATCAGTCATAGCCGTAGCCTAGATTGGCCTGGCATTCGGGTGAGGCCATTTTGACTGCGCGCCTCGAGTGGTAAGAATCATTGATTTAAGACACAATACTGTTGTGAAAATAGCAACCGCCCCAGCACTCAGCGAAGACATCCGTACTCGCGACGCTGTGGCGCGCTCGATCCTAGAAAATGGCCCATCCACGGCTGCGGCGCTCTCAGAAAAATTAGGGTTTACGCCAGCTGGTATTCGCCGCCATCTTGATGCACTTGTCGCTGATGGAGTTTTAGAAGCGCGCGAGCCGCATTCTGCTCTTGTTCGTGGTCGCGGAAGACCATCGAAAGTTTTTGTGATGACAGATAACGGGCGAGAAAAATTCGAGCATTCCTACGATGATTTAGCAGTAGCGGCACTGAAGTTTATGTCTGCCCAAGTCGGAGAACAGAGCATCAAAGCTTTTGCAGATTCCAGAGCAGATGACATTATTAAAAAGGCATCAGTGTCGATGACAAAGAGATCCCACAAGAGTGAGGCTCTTGCTACTTTTCTATCAGATCAGGGTTATGCAGCAAGTGTCGCAGTGAAGTCACATGGTGAAGAAATCTGTCAGCATCACTGCCCGATAGCCCACGTAGCTGCAGAGTTTCCTCAACTGTGCGAATCCGAAACTCGTGCATTCTCTGAACTACTAGGTACGCACGTACAACGTTTAGCCACAATCGCTCATGGCGATGGTGTTTGCACAACCTTTATTCCAAAAACTGCAGGTTCAACATCAACTAAGAGAGGTCGCTCATGACAATCGCGCATCCAGAACTAGAAGGCATTGGCAATTACGAATACGGTTGGTCAGACAAGAACGAATCCAGCGACAATGCTAAGCGCGGAATTAATGAAGACGTTGTTCGCGACATTTCGGCAAAGAAATCCGAACCGCAATGGATGCTCGACTTGCGTCTTAAGGGGTTGTCTCTATTTGAG
The DNA here is from genome assembly GCA_014190015.1 of Actinomycetes bacterium. Classification (GTDB taxonomy): domain Bacteria; phylum Actinomycetota; class Actinomycetes; order Nanopelagicales; family Nanopelagicaceae; genus Planktophila. Next base: position 23,655 of record BJFT01000011.1, on the reverse strand, counting down.
AAAAAGCCTATGCCTACATGGGGCTCAGATTTGTCAGGAATTTTCTTCGACACAATCAAGTATTTTGTTCGCTCCACTGAGAAGCAAGCACAAACATGGGAAGACCTACCTGATGACATTAAGAATACGTACGATCGTTTAGGTATTCCAGAAGCTGAAAAGCAACGCTTAGTTTCAGGTGTCGCTGCCCAGTACGAATCTGAAGTTGTTTATCACTCAATCCGTGAAGATCTAGAAGCACAAGGCGTAATCTTTTTAGATACCGACTCTGGTCTTCGCGAGCATCCTGAATTATTCAAAGAGTACTTTGGAACAGTAATTCCGGTTGGTGACAATAAATTTGCTGCACTTAATACTTCGGTGTGGTCTGGTGGTTCATTTATTTACGTTCCAAAGGGTGTGCACGTAGACATTCCTTTACAAGCATATTTCCGAATCAATACTGAAAATATGGGACAGTTCGAACGTACACTGATCATCGCTGATGAGGATTCATACATTCACTACGTAGAAGGATGTACTGCTCCGATCTACAAATCAGATTCTCTGCACTCTGCTGTCGTTGAAATCATCGTTAAAAAAGGCGCACGCGTGCGTTATACAACGATTCAAAACTGGTCTAACAATGTTTACAACTTGGTTACCAAGCGTGCTACCTGCGCTGAAGGCGCGACCATGGAATGGGTCGATGGAAACATTGGTTCAAAAGTCACTATGAAGTACCCAGCAATTTTCTTGATGGGACCACACGCCAAGGGTGAAACACTCTCTCTTGCATTTGCAGGCGAAGGACAACACCAAGATTCCGGCGCAAAGATGGTTCACGCAGCTCCTTACACATCTTCGACAGTGATTTCTAAATCAGTTGCTCGTGGTGGAGGTCGTACTTCCTACCGTGGGTTAGTTCAAATTCAAGAAGGCGCTCATCATTCAAAGAGCACGGTGAAGTGCGATGCACTTTTGGTCGACACGATCTCTCGTTCAGATACATATCCATATGTTGATGTGCGTGAAGATGATGTATCAATGGGTCACGAAGCGACAGTTTCCAAGGTCAGCGATGATCAATTGTTTTACTTGATGTCGCGCGGATTAACTGAAGATGAAGCAATGGCAATGATTGTTCGTGGATTCATCGAACCAATTGCACGAGAACTTCCTATGGAGTATGCCCTCGAACTAAACCGTTTGATTGAACTTCAAATGGAAGGCGCAGTTGGTTAATGAGTGTCCTCACATCAAATATTTTAGTTCCTCACGGTAGGGAAGAGGCGTGGCGATTCACACCTCTTAACCGCTTAAAGGGATTACACGATGGGTCTGCAGCTATCGCAACACATCGCTCACTTTCACTTAAATCAGCATCCGTTCCTGGTGTAACTTTCGAGAGAGTCTCACGAGAATTACTTCCATCTCTGGGTACAACTGATGATGCGATCATGAATCGTGTTCGTGAGTTTTCTTCAGATGTAGCGGTTCTAAAAATTGCAGCGAATTCAGAACTCAGTGAACCGATTCATCTGAATAGAGAATCTTTTGATTTGTCGTCTGCGGAATATTCACGAGTTTTGATTCATGTTGGTTCGAATGCTCGTGCAACAATAATTGCCTCAAATACAGGGGATACGCTGCTTGCAGAAGACATCGAATTCAAAGTTGAATCTGGAGCATCGCTTACCTTCGTAACCTTGCAGGAATGGGATTCGCAGACAGTTCACGTTGCTAAGCACCACGCAATCGTTGATAAGGATGCAATCTTCAAATCAATTACAGTCACTATCGGTGGTTCAGTTGTGCGATTGCTGCCAACTGTTGAATTCACAGGTCCAGGAGCAGATGCCCAATTATTAGGTGTTTATTTCGCAACTACTGGACAATTCTTTGAACATCGCATCTTCGTCGACCATTGTGTTCCACAGGCTAAATCTCGTGTGAATTACAAGGGTGCACTATCGGGGGACAAAGCTCATACAGTTTGGATTGGTGATGTTTTCATTCGTGCAAATGCCGAAGGGACAGATACATACGAACTCAATCGAAACTTGTTGCTAACAGATGGTGCCCGCGCGGATTCTGTGCCAAATCTTGAAATTGAAACTGGCGAAATCGTGGGAGCGGGCCACGCAAGTACAACGGGTCGCTTCGATGATGAACAACTCTTTTACTTAATGTCGCGAGGAATATCAATTGAAGATGCTCGCCGTTTGGTAGTTCGTGGATTCTTTAGCGAGATAATCAGTGAAATTCCTGACACCGATGTTCAAGTGCGCCTCATGGAGCGTATCGACACCGAATTAGTTAAGGTAGGCGCGTGATATGAATTCTTTGAAATTCTCAGCGCTGCAGGATCGTAAGCCAGTGAAAATTAACGTTAGGGGTGAAGACATCTGTGTGACACGTATTGGCGATGAAGTCTTTGCAATTGGCGATGTATGTACACATTCGGATGCTTCTTTATCTGAAGGTGACGTGACTGATTTCAAAATCGAATGCTGGTTACATGGTGCGGAATTTGATTTACGCACAGGCGAAGCGCTCACACTGCCAGCCAACATCCCTGCTAAGACGTACCAAGTAAATATTGTTGATGATGTTGTAGAAGTTCAAGTTAATTAAGTATTAGACCAACCCACAGACGAGAGATAACAGGTAAAAATGAGCACACTAGAGATTCGTAACCTTCAAGTTTCGGTAGACACAGAAAACGGTGCAGTAGAGATTCTTAAAGGCGTTGATCTCACTATCAAGTCCGGTGAAACACACGCAATCATGGGACCCAACGGTTCAGGTAAATCGACTCTTGCGTATTCAATCGCTGGGCATCCGAAATACACAATCACCGGTGGATCTGTAACGCTAGATGGAGCAGATGTTCTTGATATGAGCGTTGACGAACGAGCCAAAGCTGGATTATTCCTAGCGATGCAATATCCAGTTGAAGTGCCAGGAGTTTCAGTATCAAACTTCCTTCGCACCGCAGCAACTGCATTGCGTGGTGAAGCTCCAAAACTTCGTACGTGGGTTTCGGAAGTTAAAGAAGCCATGGACGCACTCTCAATCGATCCAAGTTTTGCTCAAAGAAACGTAAATGAGGGATTCTCAGGCGGAGAAAAAAAGCGTCATGAGATTATGCAACTTGAATTACTAAAGCCAAAAATTGCCATTCTTGATGAAACAGATTCTGGATTAGATGTTGACGCTTTGAAAATTGTTTCTCAAGGAGTCAATCGTGCCAAGGATGCAAATAATCTAGGAGTACTTTTAATCACTCACTACACAAGAATTCTTCGTTACATCAAACCTGATTTCGTTCACGTGTTTGCTAATGGCAAGGTAGTCGAAGAAGGCGGACCCGAATTGGCGGACAAACTCGAAGCTCAGGGGTATGCCGAATACGTCGGTAGCTAAATCTCCTTATGTCACTCGATGTCGCACGAATACGCAAAGATTTTCCAATCTTTACGCGCACTATTCGCGACGGCAAAAAACTTGTTTATTTAGATAGCGGAGCAACTAGCCAAAAACCACAAGTAGTTATAGACGCAGAAGTTGATTTCTATGCAAAGCACAATGCTGCCGCGCACAGAGGTGCACATCAACTTGCCGAAGAAGCAACAGAGATGTTTGAAGCATCAAGAGAAACAGTTGCATCATTCCTCGGTGCCAAGACAGAAGAAATTGTATTTACAAAGAGCGCTACGGAGTCACTGAATCTTTTGGCCTATGCCTTTAGTAACGCCGAACCTGGTAGCCAGTTTGCCATTGGTTCTGAGCACTCCATCGTTGTTTCTGAAATGGAGCATCACGCAAATTTAATACCTTGGCAACAACTCGCAAAGAGAAGCGGTGCTGAACTTAAATGGTTTGGCGTTACTTCTGATGGACGTTTGGATGAATCGAATATTGATTCATTGATTACTTCTAAGACCAAAATTGTTGCAATTACTCAACAATCTAATGTTCTTGGAACGATAAATAACTTAGATCACATCATTGAAAAAGCTCATAAAGTTGGGGCCATCGTGATTGTTGATGCATGCCAATCTGTTCCACATATCCCTGTTGATGTGACCAATCTAGGTGCAGACTTCTTAGCTTTTTCTGGTCATAAAATATTAGGTCCAACAGGAGTTGGAGTTTTATGGGGGCGTTACGAATTACTCAATAATCTTCCACCATTCTTATTTGGCGGATCTATGATTGAAAATGTGACAATGACTGATGCAACATGGGCTGAAGCACCTCGCAAATTTGAAGCTGGTGTTCCTAATATGGCTCAAGTTGTGGGCTTAGCCGCGGGAATCAAGTACTTACAAAGTATTGGTCTTGAAAAAGTTCACGAACATGAAAAAGCGCTGACGAGATATTTGTTAAATGAATTGAATCAGATTCCTGGCATTGCAGTTGTTGGACCGACAGATGTTTCACTTCGCGGAGGAACAGTTTCATTCACTCTTGAGGCAATCCATCCCCATGATCTTGGTCAGTACTTAGACAGTGCGGGCATCGCTGTCCGCACGGGACATCACTGCGCATGGCCGCTTACTCGTGCTTTAGGGGTGCCCGCAACTACTAGAGCTTCCCTGTATGTGTATAACGATAACTCGGATATTGACGCACTCATCGCAGCTATCAAAGATGCGAAGAAATATTTTGGTCAGTAATGCAGTTAGATAATTTGTATCAAGAAGTTATTCTTGATCATTACAAGCACCCCGAGAATAAAGGGCTTGCTACTTCCTATGATGCCCAGGTTCATCACATCAATCCAAGTTGTGGCGATGAAATTACTCTCAATTTAACTTTGCAGGGACAGAAGGTTTCAGCAATTTCATGGGATGGAGTTGGCTGTTCTATCTCTCAAGCCAGCGTTTCAATCATGAGTTCGTTGATGATGAATAAAGAGCTCTCAGAGGCGCAGACCATTCTCGATGAATTCGTCGCTTTGATGCAGAGCAAGGGAAGCGGATCGCCAGATGAATCTGTACTCGAAGATGCTGTGGCTTTTGCAGGAGTTTCTCAATATCCAGCGCGCATTAAATGTGCCTTGTTGGGTTGGATGGCATTTAAAGATGCGTCAGTACAAGCTCAGAAAAAGAACTAAACTAAGCCAAAGATAGAAGGGCGCACTATGACAACCAGCGTTGATGATGTAACAGAGGCTATGAAGGATGTAGTCGACCCCGAATTAGGAATCAATGTCGTTGATTTAGGTTTGATTTATGACGTAATGGTTGATGAATCCAATATTGCAGTTCTTAACATGACTCTTACATCTGCGGCATGCCCATTGCAAGACGTCATTGAAGATCAAACTCGTCAGGCATTGGCCGGGATGACAACTGATGTAAAAATTAATTGGGTATGGATGCCACCTTGGGGACCAGACAAAATTTCTGATGATGGCCGAGAACAACTACGAGCGTTGGGATTCACGGTTTAACAATGTCTATGCAAGCAGTTTGGATGACCCACCGGTCAATGACTGCAGATCCTTCGGTTAAGGAACAAAAGCTCAAGGCAGGTACAGTCAAAAGAATTTTTGATTTCGCTAGACCTTATCGAAAATATCTCTCTGTATTTCTCTTCACCGTTGTTATTGATGCATTCTTGGTAGTAGCCACGCCTCTAATTCTGCGTAAGTTAATTGATGATGGCGTAATTCCTAAAAACGGTCCGTTGATTACTGAACTAGCATTCATTGTCGGTTTACTTGCGATTGCTGACGCTGTGATGAGCATCGTTGGCCGATGGTTTTCTGCGCGGATAGGCGAAGGATTGATCTATGACTTGCGATCTCAAGTTTTTTCACATGTTCAAAAGCAATCCATAGCATTCTTCACTCGCACTCAAACAGGTGCCTTAATCTCACGAATTAATTCAGACGTAATTGGTGCGCAACAAGCATTTACATCGTCCCTATCAGGGGTTTTGAGCAATGTCATCACTTTGATTTTGGTTACAACAACCATGCTCTTTCTTTCATGGCAAATCACACTGGTATCTCTCGTATTGTTACCAGTTTTCTTGATCCCTACTAAATGGGTGGGTCGAAAGCTGCAAGCTTTAACTAGAGACTCTTTTGATCTCAATGCAGCGATGTCATCAAGAATGACCGAACGTTTCAATGTTTCAGGTGCCATGTTGGTTGCTCTCTATGGTGAACCAGGACAGGAAAATGAATCTTTTCGTTCAAGAGCAAGACGTGTGGCTGATATTGGGATATCCATGGCGATGCTCAATCGAATTTTCTTCATTGCTTTAACTAGCGTTGCAGCAGTAGCCACAGCTTTCGCTTATGGCATCGGAGGCCATTTGGCATTGAGCGGCGCCGTCACTGTTGGAACACTCTTAGCAATAACTGCGCTTTTAGCCCGCTTGTACGGACCACTTACTGCACTCTCTAATGTTCGAATTGATGTTATGACAGCATTAGTCTCTTTTGAAAGGGTATTTGAAGTACTAGATCTGCAACCAATGGTTACTGATAAGGCCAATGCAAAAGTACTGGCGAAAAAGATTCCATCCGTAGAGTTCAAAAATGTGCATTTCTCTTATCCAAAACCAGAGGAAATATCACTGGCATCACTCGAATCTGCCGCGAAAGAAGAGCAGATTGAAAGTGGAGAGATTCTAAAAGGAGTCTCTTTCAGTGTTGCATCAGGAACCCTCACAGCAATTGTCGGACCATCTGGTGCTGGTAAAACAACAATAAGCGCTCTCGTTCCTAGACTTTATGACGTAACTAGCGGAAGCATTGAAGTTGATGGTATTGATATTAGAGATTTAACCCTAGATTCGTTGCGTTCAAATATTGGTGTTGTAACTCAAGATGCTCATCTGTTTCATGAAAGCATTGCCGATAATCTTCGATATGCAAAGCATGATGCAACTGAGAAAGAGATGCAGGAAGCTTGTCGTGCGGCACAAATCTGGGATTTAGTTGATTCTCTTCCGAATAAGTTCAATACATTGGTTGGCGAACGAGGTCACAGATTATCCGGGGGAGAGAAGCAAAGATTGGCAATTGCGCGCTTGCTTCTTAAATCTCCATCCGTTGTGATTCTCGACGAGGCAACAGCACACTTAGATTCTGAAAATGAAGCGCTGGTTCAGCAAGCGTTAAAAACAGCTCTTACTGGGAGAACCAGCATTGTTATTGCTCATCGACTCAGTACAGTAAAAGATGCTGATCAGATAATTGTTTTAGAACACGGTGTAATTGTTCAACGGGGCACACATGAGGAACTTGTAAATGCAAGCGGGTTATATTCCGAACTCTATGCCCGCCAAGACTTAGGCGGTTTTGCGAATGAGACGTCTACCGTAAATAACTAAACCTGCAAAAAATATCCATTGCAATGCGTACGCCATATGCGGTCCATCGCTTAACTCTGGCAACTCCACTGGTACATCAGGATTCATAGAAGAGTCCGACGCAGAGATTAAATCAATGTAGAAATCTTCTGTTTGCACTCCTTTTCTGGCATTTAGTTGTGAAACTAGATTACGTTGTGAATCATTTGAAACAGCGAAAAATTTTCCTTGCGGCAAAGAAGAATCTAGACGTAATCGACCATTTATAGAAATTCTTTGTTCATTCGTGGGTTGCAGTTGCGGAGGCACTGTCGCATCAGAACCCGCCTTGACCCATCCTCTATCCACCCAGATTTTTCGATTTTCGAAGAGGAAGAGAGTTAATTGTTCAAAGCCATACATTCCATCGTGATAACGATTACGAAGCAAAATTTGATTACTGTCATCGAAAGTACCTTCAATGGAAATCTTGCGCCATTCGTATGAGGCTATATCGCCTGTGAGTTCGCTTAATTGAATTGGTGGTAATTCAGATTGATCAGCAATCAGAGTGTTTCTAGCATGTCTATCCACGCCGCGTTCGTATTGCCATTGTGCGGCCCAAAGACACAGCAGAACTAAGGCAAGAGCCGAGAGTGTTTTTAGGAATGAGTATTGCTCTTTAACCACGGCAATACCTTAACTCAACTTTACGAAAGAGAACGTGGTTTCTTTTTTAGTATTGCTGCGCCAGGAACGATTGTTTCTCGTCCTGCATTTGCAACAACAACTGCGATGTATGGCAAAAATACTGCTCCGGCTAGAGCGAACCAGCGAAACGGACTTGGAAGGATAACTGTCAAAATAAAGCACGCGGTTCGAACCATCATTGAAATAAAATAACGACGTTGTCGCGCAGGCTGATCTGTACTTAGTGATTTTTGAGCACTAGTGATGTCATACACATCGTCTTCTTCTTTAGCCATGCGAAGATTCTAGGCGAGATAAAGACACGTCGCAGGGCGAAATTCACCCTACGCCGCAGTAGCCAGTAGATTTCTCGCATGTCTTCCAAACCAATTGCCCTAGTTACTGGCGCAAATCGCGGAATTGGTTTGGCTGTTGCTTCAACTCTGGCTGCCGATGGATTCCATGTTGTTATCGGTTCGCGATCTGGAGATGCAATTGTTGGTTTTGATTGCGTGCAGTTGGATGTTTCATCCTCACAGAGCGTCGAGGATGCGTTTACCTTCATTGAAAGTTCATGGGGAGTTCCAGAAGTAATTGTTTGTAACGCTGGAAAAACTAAAGACGCGTTGGTTATGCGTATGCCTGATGAGGATTTTGCGGATGTAGTCGACACAAATTTAACGGGAGCATTTCGAGTCGCAAGACGAGCAACAAAGGGTTTACTTAAATTAAAAAGAGGTCGTTTGATTTTCATCGGCTCTGTCGTTGCATTGTTGGGATCAGCTGGTCAAGTTAATTACGCTGCTAGTAAAGCAGGGCTAGTTGGCATGGCTCGCTCTTTTGCTCGTGAGTTGGGAAGCCGAGGAATCACAGCCAATGTAATTGCTCCCGGCTTCGTGGAAACAGATATGACAGCGGATTTAGATCAGAAACGTCGTGATGAAATTGCAGAATCAATACCTTTAGCCCGGTTCTCCAATGCGCAAGAGATAGCTGAAGTTGTTTCATTCATAGCTTCGGATAAAGCGGCTTATATAACAGGGGCAATAATCCCTGTCGATGGTGGTTTAGGAATGGGGCACTAAATGGGTTTATTACAAGGTAAGAATATTTTAGTTACTGGAGTATTAACGGATGCATCAATTGCATTTCATATTGCTCGTTTAGCACAGGAAGAAGGAGCTTCTGTTTTGCTTTCTTCCTATGGCCGTGTACTTAGTTTGACAACACGAATTTCTGGTCGTCTTCCATCGACTGCACCAGTAATCGAATTGGACGTTACTAATCAAGCAGATTTAGATTCTCTTGAAACACGCATTCGTGAGCACGTACCGCATCTAGATGGGGTTGTTCATTCAATTGGTTTCGCTCCGGAAGCTGCATTAGGTGGAAACTTTTTAAACACATCTTGGGATGACGTTGCCACTGCAATGCATGTATCTGCTTATTCTTTGAAGTCCTTATCTATGGCGTGTGTTCCATTGTTCAAGGAAAGTGCATCGATCGTAGGTTTGGATTTTGACGCAACTGTTGCTTGGCCGAAATACGACTGGATGGGAGTGGCTAAAGCAGCCCTCGAATCTACTTCACGATATTTAGCGCGCGATTTAGGTCCTAAAAATATTCGCGTAAACCTCATAGCTGCTGGTCCAATTCGCACCATGGCAGCTAAATCAATTCCTGGTTTTGATGAATTTGAAAAGGTGTGGAATGAGCGAGCGCCACTTCAGTGGGATGTAAATGATCCGGTACCCGCTGCCCAAGGCGCGGTTGCTCTTTTATCGGATTGGTTTAGCAAAACCACGGGGGAGATCATCCACGTTGATGGTGGCGTTCACGCTATGGGAGCCTGAGCGCAGATTTCCGCTTTCCACCCCGTATCGGGTAATCTTCACCCCAGACCAGTGACTGCATAGTTACTGCAAGAGGAGTACCGCTCCCACCTTCATCGCTACGGCGAGATGGTTTGTCAGGGTTACGAATTGGTTCGTTTCAATTCTCCTTGCGGTGTTTTTCTTGTAGCGCTTGCAACACACAAAGCGTACGAATCGCGATCAACCAAAAGGAGCTCAAATCAGCACTGAACCGCGCATTAACGATCGAATTCGCACACCTCAAATTCGACTCATTGGATACACCGGTGATCAAGTTGGAGTTGTAGATATCGATACAGCGCTAAAGATGGCAGATGAAGTTGGTCTTGATCTAGTCGAGATCGCACCAGATGCCAATCCACCCGTTTGCAAGATTATGGATTTCGGAAAGTACAAGTACGAAATTGCACAAAAGGCTCGGGAAGCGCGACAGAACCAAACCCACATTGTGGTTAAGGAAGTGCGCATGCGACCAAAGATTGAAAATCACGATTATGAGACAAAGCGTGCTCACATCGAGAAATTCCTCAAGGGTGGCGACAAGGTAAAGGTAACGATGCAGTTCCGTGGAAGAGAGCAGACGAGACCAGAACTTGGTTTCAAATTGTTGCAACGTCTTGCAGAAGATGTAGCACTTGTTGCGTTTGTGGAGTTCGCCCCTAAACAAGAGGGACGAAACATGACAATGGTATTAGGACCGACGAAGAAGAAGACCGAAGCAGTAGCTGAACAACGCGCAGCACGCAAAGCTAAAGAGCAAGCAGCTGCAGCGGAAGAAGCGTAAAGAGAAACCGAACTAAGGAGAGCACAATGCCAAAGATGAAGACTCACAGTGGAGCGAAGAAGACTTTTCGCATCACAGGAACCGGAAAAGTTATGCACGAGCGTGCTGGCAAGCGCCATCTCCTTGAGCACAAGTCCTCACGTGTTACACGTCGCTTGAGCACAGAGTCAGCAGCAAAGCCATCAACTACATTTACAGCCAAGCGCATGCTTGGTTTGAAGTAAGGAGCGTGAATTAAATGGCAAGAGTAAAACGTGGTGTTCACGCAGCAAAGAAGCGTCGCACAACTCTAGAACGTGCCAGCGGTTATCGCGGACAACGTTCACGTCTTTTCACAAAGGCGAAAGAGCAAGTAACGCACTCAATGGTTTATGCGTTTAATGACCGTAAAGATAAAAAAGGCGATTTCCGGCAGCTATGGATTCAGCGAATCAATGCTGCAAGTCGTGAAAACGGTCTTACTTATAACCGCCTTATCCAAGGTTTAAAGAGTGCTGGAGTTGAAATCGATCGTCGAATTCTTTCTGAATTAGCTACGAATGATCCAGCAACTTTCAAAGCTCTTGTAGATGTGGCTCGTAAGAGTCTTGCATCTGCATAAATAGAACTTATGATCGAAAGCCTTAATTCTCCGCACGTCGGGAGAGTTAAGGCTCTTATCAGTTCTAGAGGTGCAAAAGAACGAAGCGAATCCGGCTCATTTATTGCCGAGGGTATTCAATGCATAAAAGAAGCGTTGGCCTCTAAGTCTGGACCTCAGTTACAGACGATCTATATTACGAATTCAGCGCTTGAAAAATACGCAGATGTCATTAATCAAGCCTCTTGCGAGATTTTGAGTATTTCTGATGAAGTTGCACGAGCGATGTCAGACACCGTTACACCGCAGGGTTTAATCGCAATTTGCAGAATCCCACAGCCTGCGTTTCCAGTGATTTCATCATCCGTTAGCAAGTTTATTTATCTCAGTGAAATTCAAGATCCCGGAAATGCTGGAACGATTATCCGGTCGGCAGATGCTTTCGGATTCGACGCAGTTTTAATTTCGCCAAATAGCGTGGATATTTACTCACCGAAAGTTGTTCGCAGTACGGTTGGATCTTTATGGCACATACCTGTATTTCAAGGCGTTACTTTAAAGGAAATAATTAATTGGGATTGTCAATTTATTGCACTGGATGCATCCGCAGAATTACCTATTTCAAAGGTACGAGCTGATCGTTCCGTTGTTGCAATTTTTGGCAATGAAGCCAGGGGTTTGAATACTGCACAAGAAATTTCTGATTCGAAGAATTCAATACTTCCTGTGAAAATTCCGATGCCGGGCAATGCCGAAAGCCTCAATCTTTCTGCGGCAGCAAGCATCGTCATGTATCAATTGGCTAATATCCCGACTTCTTAAAGTGTCAGGCATTAGACTTTCGCCTATGAATGCAGAAGAGATTCAAGGATGGGTAGATGCTGCTAACGCTGCTTTCAAATCAGCCACAAATCTCGATGAACTCAAGAGTGCGCGCTTGCTTCACTCGGGCGACAAATCATCAATAGCTGGTGCGTCTCGGAATCTTGGTTCTCTATCTTCTGAAGAAAAGGCTTCTTATGGAAAAATTATTGGAGATGCAAAATCTGCAATCGCGCAAGCTTTAGCGCAAGCGACGCAGAGATTAGAAAATGAACGCGATCAAAAGATGCTTGCAGAAGAAGTTGTTGACATAACACTGCCCGTACGCAGAGCCCATCGAGGTGGTTTACATCCAATTAGTATTATCAAGAATGACATTGCTGATTTTTTCGTTGAACAAGGATATTTCGTCGAAGAAGGTCCTGAATTAGAATCTGGTTGGCTCAATTTTGATGCATTAAATATTCCAGCAGATCATCCAGCTCGAACCATGCAAGATACATTCTTTGTCGAACCCCTTGAGTCTGGAATGGTGCTGCGAACTCATACGTCCCCGGTTCAAATCAGAACAATGCTTACTAAAAAACCTCCTATTTATGTCATCTGTCCCGGACGCACTTTTCGTGCTGATGAATTAGATGCCACACATAGTCCTGTGTTTCATCAAGTTGAGGGACTTGTGATTGATCGCGGAATCAATATGTCACACCTGAAAGGCACTTTAGACAATTTTGCTAGATACATGTTTGGACCTGATGTAACAACTCGCTTGCGTCCATCTTTTTTCCCTTTCACGGAACCAAGTGCAGAAGTTGATGTCTTCTTTAATGGCAAATGGATCGAATGGGGCGGCTGCGGAATGGTTAACCCACGAGTCCTTAAAACATGTGGAATTGAAACCGATGAATTCAGTGGTTTCGCTTTTGGGATGGGACTCGAACGCACCCTCATGGTTCGACATGGAATTACTGATATGCATGACATCGTCGAAGGTGATTTGAGATTCACTCGCCAATTTGGAGTTGGTTTGTAATGCGCGCACCTTTGTCATGGATAAAGGATTTCGTTGAGATTCCATCTTCTCTCACTGTTGAAGAAATAAGTAAAGGTCTAGTTCGTGTTGGTTTTGAGGTTGAAGATGTTATTTTTCAAGGCTCTGATATCAAGGGCCCCTTATCTTTTGCTGAGGTTCTTTCAATTGAAGAGATAACCGAGTTCAAGAAACCAATTCGATATGTAGGTCTTGATTGTGGTGAAAAGCAAACACGTTATGTAATTTGTGGAGCCACTAACTTCAAAGTGGGCGATATTGTTTTAGCAGCTTTACCGGGCGCTGTATTACCAGGAGATTTTGCCATCGCAGCTCGTGAAACATACGGAAAAACATCCAATGGAATGATCTGTTCCGCTAAAGAGTTGGCTCTCAGTGATGATCACGCTGGAATTATGGTCTTCGATAAAGAGCAAGTATCAATAAAGGATGACGTACGCGAAAAGCTTCAGATTGATGACGTTATTTTTGACATCGCTGTCAATCCTGATCGTGGATATGCGTTAAGCATCAGGGGAGTAGCTCGTGAAATTGCCGGAGCCTTTAGTTTGAAATTTAGCGATCCTGTAGAAAAACTCCGAGGATTAACATTTGAAAAAACTGGAGAAGGCGTACAGCCAAAGATTGAAGACAAAGATGCTGCATCTGTTTTCTATCTTCGAACTATGTCGAAATTTGATCCCAAAGCTCCAACGCCGATCTGGATGAAGCGTCGGATTGAAAAGATGGGAATGCGATCGATTTCCTTAGTTGTTGATGTAACTAATTATGTGATGCTCGAACTCGGTCAACCCCTGCATGCTTTTGATCGTAAAAAAATCAAGGGGAAATTGAGAATTGTTCGTGCAGGTAAATCTGAGAAATTCACAACATTGGATGGGCAAGAGAGAAACTTGGATCCCCAAGATTTAATGGTGAGTGATGACGAAAGGGCTCTTGCTTTAGCTGGAACTTTGGGTGGTTTGTATTCAGAGATCACCGAAGAAACTACTGAGATTGCACTCGAAGCTGTCAGATTCAATCCAATCGCTATTGCACAGAATTCGCGTCGCCATAAACTTTCATCCGAGGCATCACGAAGGCTCGAACGAGGAGTAGATCCTTCTTTGGCAGAATTCGCTTCAGCTAGATTTGTTCAGTTGCTCTCAGAACACAGCACGGCGCAGCATGTTGAATCAGTAAGCGTTGGTGAACCCAAGTTCCCAGCAACTTTCACAATAAATCCAACTCATATTTCAAGTATTTTAGGTTTTGAAGTATCAAATGCTCAGATCATTCAAGCGCTGCAAACTGTCGGTTGCGATATTGATGAGAAAAAATGGATGATAGACCCTCCATCATGGCGTCCTGATTTAACAAATGCTTCAGATTTAGCAGAAGAAGTCGCCCGAATGATTGGTTATGACAGTATCCCTTCTAACCTGCCTAATCGACCTATTCACGCATCGCTGACATCGATTCAAAAACGCAGACGCTTCATTTCCCAATTTTTAGCAAATCGCGGGTTCGCAGAAGTTCTAACATTTCCATTTACAAATCAGAAAACAATTGACGATATGGGATTTGTAGGTCCTCGGGCTTCAACCTATGCATTAGCAAATCCAATGTCTGATGAAAACCCTCTTCTTCGCGTGCATTTAGTACCGGGTTTAATTGAAGTAGCAGCTCGCAATATCAGTCGAGGCGCACAAAACTTCGCTATTTTCGAAATGGGTTTGATCTTTAGAAGTGCAAAGAAACTTGAAACTTTTGTCAATCCTGTAACTGGTAGTCGCCCAAAAGACTCAGTGATATCCCAGATATTCGCATCTGTTCCTGAGCAAACTGAAATGGTCTCCGGACTTTTAGTAGGTAAAAAGGAAGTTGAAAACTGGCAAGGTAAATCCACTGATTTTGCATGGAGTGATGCGGTCTCATTTGCGCAAGAAATTCTTGAACTTTGTCACTTGGATTTTGACCTCAAACGCTCGGATCTTGCGCCATGGCATCCAGGTCGTTGTGCAGAAATCTTGGTAGATGGCAAAGTTGTTGCGCATGCAGGAGAAATTCATCCACGCATTCTAAGTCAATATAACTTGCCACCTCGATCAAGCGCGTTTGCAATAAATCTGAGTGCGTTGCCAGAATCTTCATTGGTTCGACCTAACCGCGTAGGTGTTATGCCAGCTGCTGTACAGGATGTTGCGTTGATCGTTGAATCAACTGTTACGGCCCTTGAAGTTCAGCAAGCATTAATGGATGGAGCGGGC
Organism: Actinomycetes bacterium; assembly: GCA_014190015.1. Taxonomy (GTDB): domain Bacteria; phylum Actinomycetota; class Actinomycetes; order Nanopelagicales; family Nanopelagicaceae; genus Planktophila. Next base: position 8,309 of record BJFT01000011.1, on the reverse strand, counting down.
GAATTGCTTGAATCTATAAACCTCTTTGATCGTTACGACAAGATTGGCGATGGAAAAGTATCTCTCGCTTTTACTCTTACCTTCAGAGCCGAGGATCGAACATTGACCGGTGAAGAGGTTTCAGCAATGAGAGAAGCAGCAACGGATCTAGCTGCCAAGCGATGTGGGGCTGTAGTACGTACCGCATAATTATGCATGTATTTGCATAATTACCCATCTGCTTATAGCCTTCTCACATGAATACAGCCGTTATAGGTGCCAGCGGATACGCGGGAGGCGAACTCCTTCGCTTGCTCTCGACTCATCCGCATTTGCAAGTGACTCAAGTAAGCGCTCATAGCAACGCTGGGGAGTTAATAACAAATGTTCATCCTCATCTCACAACTCATAATGGTGAAAGATTTTTAAGTATTGATTCACTCAAATATGAAGAAATCGAAGTTGCATTCATAGCTCTGCCACACGGACAATCTGCGGGCATTGTTGAGAAGTTCTCGAAAAATACAAAGATTGTGGATCTGGGTGCTGACTTTAGATTAACTGATGCTACGCAGTGGAAAAAGTATTACGAGGGGATTCACGCTGGAACATGGACCTACGGTTTACCTGAGATTCCTGGCAGTAGGGAGAAAATTTCTCAGTCACGACAAGTTGCCAATCCTGGTTGTTATGCAACTTCAATTATTGCCGGTGTTCTACCAGCATTAGATGTTATTGATTCATCAGACGTGGTTGTTGTGGCTGCATCTGGCACAACAGGTGCGGGTCGAAATGCAAAGATTTCCTTGATTGCAAGTGAAGTAATGGGTTCATTAACTTCGTATAAATTTGGTGGCGTTCATCAACATACTCCTGAAGTAGAACAAGCTCTGAGCCTGGCCTCAGGAAAAACAGTAAAGATATCTTTCACGCCAATTCTGGCGCCTATGCCTAGAGGAATTCTTTCCACAATCACAGCTCGTTTATCGGTGAACATGGACACAGAAAAAGTTCACTCTCTCTTTAGTAATTTTTATAAGAATGATTACTTCGTTGATGTATTACCTATTGGTCAAATGCCCAAAACAGGATCATTAACGGGATCCAATAAAATCCAAATGCAGGTTGCTGTAGATGAACATACTCATCGTTTGGTTATCAGTGTTGCTATTGATAATTTAGGTAAAGGAGCAGCGAGCCAAGCCATACAAAATGCAAATCTCATGTGTGGATTCCACGAAGGCGCAGGATTATCAACGGATGGATTAGGCGCGTGAAATTGCCACAGGGGTTTGTTGGAGCAGCTACAGCCGCGGGATTAAAGAGTACGGGGGCTAAGGATTTAACTTTAATCGTTAATCAAGGTCCTAAGAATTGGGCATCTGCGGTATTTACCAGCAATCAAGTAATTGCTGCTCCCGTTATATGGAGCAAGGAAGTTATCAAGGGGTCTGCAGTTCGTGCGGTTGTTCTTAATTCAGGTGGAGCAAATGCATGCACCGGTCCACAAGGTTTTCAAGATACACATAAATGTGCAGAGCATGTAGCTTCACTTCTCAATCATTCTTCTTCTGAAATTTTTGTCTGCTCAACTGGAATGATCGGTGAGTTTTTACCGATGGATAAAGTTCTAGACGGTCTAAATGTTATTACTGCTAATTTATCAAATCTAGCGTTACTTGATTGCGCTGAAGCGATTATGACAACTGATTCAATTCCGAAGATATCAACTGTGCAAGCCTCTGGAGTACAGATGAGTGGAATTGCAAAGGGTGCCGGGATGTTAGCGCCGGCTCTAGCAACCATGCTCTGCGTCGTAATGACTGATGCTGTTCTACCTGAAAAAGCGGATTCTATTTTTAAGGATATTGTTGATAAAACCTTTAATAGGATTGATTCTGATGGTTGCACGTCAACGAATGACACAATTCTATTTATGTCTTCAGGAGCAAGTGGTGTCGAAATAACTCACGATCAATGTACTTCAATGCTTGAAGAAGTGTGCGCGTCCTTGTCCAATCAGTTAATCGCTGATGCTGAGGGTTCAACCAAGACCATTTACATTAATGTTAAAAATGCACTTTCCGAATCAGACGCAGTTGAAGTCGCACGTGCATGCGCGAGAAACAATCTATTAAAAGCGGCTATTTTCGGGGGAGACCCAAATTGGGGACGTGTGTTAGCAGCAGTTGGAACAGCTAAGGCATTCATGAATCCGCACACAATAGATGTCACTCTCAATGGCGTTCCTGTCTGCATTTCAAGCGCTCCTGGTGTGGATAAATCTTCAGTGAGTTTCCTGGATAGGTTGGTTTCGATTGATATCAATTTGAATGTTGGATCAAGTTTTGCAACTGTCATGACTAATGATTTATCTCATGACTATGTACACGAGAATTCGGCGTATTCAACATGATGATAGTTAAATTCGGCGGTCATGCAATGAAAGATGCAGATGGTTTATTCGCGCACTCCATTGGCTTAGCGCTTTCAAAAGGTGAAAAAGTGATTGTTGTTCATGGTGGCGGCCCCCAGATTAATGCTGAACTTTCCCGGCTCAACATCGAAAGCACATTTGTGAATGGTTTTCGTTTTACGACAGAAGAGATTTTTTCAGTAGTCGAGAATGTTCTCACCAATGTTGTTGGTCCCGAAGTGGCCTCTAACCTTGTCTCGAACGGCATTAAGGCTCAATCAATCTCGGGGAAAGATTCTCATATTTTGACAGGTTCTCCAATTGAAGGTTTAGGAAAAGTTGGAAAGATTTCTAAGGTAGATATAGAACCTATACAAAAACTCTTGGATGCGCAGATTGTTCCTGTAATCGCTCCAATTGCGCAGGATGTTACGGGCGGTTCCGGTTTGAATATAAATGCGGATTTAGCAGCCGCAGCAATATCTGCAGCTTATGAAGGATCAACTCTAATTATTATGACTGATGTTGCTGGTATTTATCGAAATTGGCCAGATAAGAATTCCCTTATAAGTGAAATATCTTCTAGTGAACTTAGTAAATTGAAAAGTAGTTTTTCAGATGGAATGTTGCCCAAAGTTCTAGCCGTACTTGAGGCCGTTGATGCAGGCGCTCAAACAGTTCGGATAATTGATGGAACCAATGAAAAAAGTTTTGAAGAAGCTCTTACAGGTCGCGGTGGAACTCTGGTGCATGCATGAAAAACAAAGATTTCGCTGATTTGTGGTCACAGAATTTGATGTCTAACTACGCCGTTCCATCAATAACCTTAGTTAAAGGTAAGGGATCCATTGTTGTTGACGCTGATGGCAAGAAATACATTGATATGTTGGGTGGAATCGCTACGAATATTCTTGGCCATTCACATCCGGCTGTGGTTTCAGCAGTTAACCGGCAGATTAAGAGGCTTTCTCATGTGAGCAATTTTTATTCTCATCCCAATGCAATCGAACTAGCCCAAATATTGGTTCGCTTAACAGGGGATAAACAATCTCGAGTATTTTTCGCTCAATCAGGCGCCGAAGTAAATGAAGCTGCGATTAAACTTTCTAGGAAAACCGGTCGTACGCGAATCGTTGCTATGACAGGATCATTTCATGGTCGCACTATGGGATCACTCTCTCTCACTGGGCAGAACTCCAAAAGAGTCGCATTTACTCCTCTATTAAAAAATATAAAACACGTTGCTTTTGGTGATATCAAAAAGGCTAAGAGAGCCATTAACTCCAGAACAGCCATGGTAATTGTGGAACCGATCATGGGAGAAGCGGGTGTGATTGTCCCGCCTCTGAATTACTTAAAGGAACTTCGCGAGGCTTGCACAAACAACGGTGCGCTCTTAGTTATTGATGCGGTGCAAACTGGGATTGGGCGTACAGGGCAGTGGTTTGGCTATGAATACTCAGGAATAAAACCAGATGTAATCACTGTGGCAAAAGGTTTGGGAGCAGGATTGCCTCTTGCAGCGATGATTGCGGTTGGTAAAACCTCGCAACTCTTTGAACCAGGTGATCATGGATCAACCTTTGGCGGCAATCCTGTTACAACGGCAGCATCAATCGCAGCCATTAAATGGATTGAAAAGAACAAGATTCTGATTAAGAGCAAAGCTGATTTCAAAAATCTCTCTTCAAGCATTAATTCTATTCCTGGAGTCTTTGAGGTACGTGGAGCTGGTTTGTTGATTGGTATCGCCCTGGAGAGAAACATAGCTTCAGAGGTAATGCATGCCCTTCAAGAAAAAGGATTTTTGGTTAACGCAGCCAATCCAAACACAATAAGAATCGCTCCTGCATTAAATATTCCAAGGAAAGAACTTAACCAATTTGTTAAGGCACTCAAGGAGGTAATGTCTGATGTCCATTAATTCGCAGAATGTTTCAGCTCGCAGAGCAAGAGCGATATCGTTAATTCAGGCTGGGTTGATTCACTCACAAACTGATTTAGTAAACCAATTAAAGAAGAGTGGATATCGTGTTACTCAAACAACTGCCAGTAGGGATTTAGAAGAAATCGGTGCTGTGCGGGGTCGCAATATTTACGGTGAATCTGTCTATCAGATTCGCGAATCATCAGATGATGCACTTTCTCGAGTTAATCCAGTTCCGTCGAAGTTGATTCTCTCCGTTGATCACAGCGCAAATCTCGCAGTTGTTCATACTCCGCCTGGAGCAGCGCAATTCGTTGCAAGTTCGTTTGACCACGCCAATCTCACGGGTGTCATTGGAACCCTTGCAGGAGATGACACGATTATCCTTGTGTCAAAGAAATCAACCGGTGGTGCGCAGTTAGCGAAAGAGCTACTTGCTTTCGCGAATGCAAAGAATTCTCGTAGCAACAAAACAGGGAGAAAATAAATGGCTCTATGGGGAGGACGTTTCTCAAACAAACCCACTGATGCGGTATTTGCCTTGTCGCAAAGTATCTCTTTTGATTGGCGTCTTGCTCCTTATGACTTGCGATCGTCATTAGCCCACCTTGCTGTACTTGAAAAAGCCCGACTCATTTCCAAGGATGACTCAGGAAAAATTAGAGAGGCGTTGAAAGAACTAATCGGTGAAGTTTCTTCAGGAAAATTTCTTCCTGATGACTCGGATGAAGATGTGCACAGTGCTCTGGAAAGAGGATTAACAGAAAAACTGGGCACATTGGGAGGAGCGCTTCGAGCAGGTCGTTCTAGAAATGATCAAGTTACGACCGATCTTCGTTTATTTGCAATAGATCACATGCTCTCTTTAGCTCTCATGCTTACTGAAATGATTGAAGTGATTCTTGATAAAGCATCTGAGTATGCCAACGATGCCGCTCCTGGGTTTACTCACATACAACATGCACAACCAATATCTTTTGGACACGAGATAGCAAAGCATGCACATGCTTTCGCGCGAGACATTGACCGTATAAATGATTGGATACAGAGAACTTCTGTAAGTTCCTTAGGAGCAGGTGCCTTATCCGGTTCTTCCTTGGAGTTAGACCCTGTTTTTACTGCAAAGAATTTAGGATTTGAAAGAAGTTTTGAAAACAGTATTGATGCAGTAAGTGATCGAGATTATGTGGCTGAAGCTCTTTTCATCACATCTCTTATTGGAGTTCATCTCTCTCGTATTGGCGAAGAATGGACACTCCTTGGTTCAACTGAATTTTCTTGGGCAAAGATTGCAGATGAATACTCCACCGGATCTTCGATCATGCCGCAAAAAAAGAACCCGGATATGGCTGAACTTGCACGTGGTAAATCAGGTCGTCTTATCGGAAATTTGATGTCGGTTCTAACAATGCTAAAAGGTCTTCCATTCGCTTACAACCGAGATCTTCAGGAAGATAAAGAGCCGCTCTTCGATAGTTTAGATACATTGGATTTAGTTATTCCAGCCGTATCAGGAATGATTGCAACTACAAATTTCAATCGTGAAAAAATGAAATTATCAGCCCCAACTGGCTTTTCCCTAGCTACAGAGATTGCTGATTATTTAGTACGCAAAAACGTTCCATTTGCACAAGCCCATGAAGCCGCGGGTGCATGTGTTGCGCTATGCGAGAAGACATCGTGCGAACTACATGAATTAAGTGATCATCAATTTGCGGAAATTCACCCATCACTTGATCCTTCAGTTCGCGAAGTGCTAACAATTCAGGGAGCACTTGCCTCTCGTACCACTGCCGGCGGTACGGCGCCTTCGCAGGTTTTGGTACAAATCAGCAACGCGAAGAAAAAAACCCTTGACCAACGCAAGGAAATTACCAGCAAAATGAAAGCTTTTTCCGAGATGATGGGTGCATGAATCTTCTAGAAGATCTTCGTTGGCGTGGATTGCTCTCGCAATCTACCGATGAGGCAGCGCTGCAGGAAGCACTTAAAAAACCGATAACGCTATACATTGGTTTTGATCCGACTGCTCCATCTTTACATGTAGGAAACTTGGTCGTTCTGTTGGTCCTGCGTCGCTTCCAATTAGCCGGCCATAATCCAATTGCTTTAGTTGGGGGAGCCACTGGGTTAGTTGGCGATCCCTCTGGTCGCAACGAAGAGCGAACATTAAACAGTGGAGATACAGTCGCAGAATGGGTAGCCAAAATTCGCACTCAAGTTTCATCCTTCTTAGATTTCGAAAAGGGACCTAATAAAGCTCAGGTTGTAAATAACCTTGATTGGACGTCGCCGCTTTCTGCTATCGAATTTTTGCGCGATATAGGTAAGCATTTTTCGGTCAATCAAATGCTTGCTAAGGATTCAGTGTCTTCTCGTCTTGAAGCTGGCGGTATTTCATATACTGAATTTTCATACCAAGTATTGCAATCGCTCGATTTTCTTGAGCTGTACCGTCGTTACCAATGCACTTTGCAGCTTGGCGGTTCTGATCAATGGGGAAACATTGTTGCCGGTCTCGATTTGATACGTCGAGTCGAAGGAGGAAGTGGACATGCATTAACTATTCCACTTCTAACAAAAACTGATGGTTCAAAATTTGGCAAAACAGCAAGCGGCAGTATTTGGCTAGATGCTGCTATGACTTCACCATATGCATTTTTTCAATACTGGTTAAACACCGATGACAAAGACGTGGTTAAATTCCTTAAGGTGTTCTCATTTAAATCTCATGAAGAAATAGCAGAATTAGAAAGAGCTCACGAAGCCAATCCCGGTTTGAGAGAAGCTCATCGCGCACTCGCCCGAGAACTAACATCGTTGGTTCACTCTCCTGAAATTTCAGAACGCGTTGAAGAAGCAGCAAAAGCTTTATTTGGACAGGGCGACCTTGCCGCGTTGGATGAAGCAACGCTTTCAGGAGCGTTATCGGAGTTACCTCGAGTTACTGTTAAATCCAGCGAAGACATTCCTTCATGGGTTGATTTATTAGCAGCCACCGGAGTTGTTGACTCCAAGTCGGCGGCCCGCCGAATTGTTAAAGAGGGCGGCGCATATTTGAACAACGCTAAGGTGGAATCAGAGGATTTCCGGCTTCAAAAAACCGACTTTTTATGCGGTAAATATGCACTTTTACGCAAAGGTAAACGAGATTTAGCAGCTGTGGAGTTAATCTAGGTTCTGCGCAGATGCTCTAAAACGCATGCGGGGATAGGTTTTAGCCCCAATTTGACCTCCAAGCCAGGTGCCCCTATAGTTTTCCTCCTGCTGTGAAACGGACGATTTAGGCCGAACAGCTGATCCCCACACCTATATGGCAAAAGGCCGGTTTGACCGGCTATCTGACCATGCACTAGGTTTGGCGGTCTGCCCTGAAAATAGGAAGAAATTCCTGGAAGCAGTGCGCATCCGTACCTTGAGAACTCAACAGCGTGCCATAAGTCAATGCCAGAAGATGGCTTACTTAGTTGTGCAAATTTATTTTGCGAATTTTTTAGCGCCATCTTCTAAATAAATACTTCAATGAAGTATGCGCCAATCACTATTTATAGCGATAGGCAATACTCGTTGATTTCCTTTGGTAAAGACATGAATAAACGACAGTTTGTTTGGTCTGTACGCCAAGATAAAACTTTCTATGGAGAGTTTGATCCTGGCTCAGGACGAACGCTGGCGGCGTGCTTAACACATGCAAGTCGAGCGATGAAACTACTTCGGTAGTGAATTAGCGGCGAACGGGTGAGGAACACGTGAGGAATCTGCCTTCTACACTGGGATAACTCCGGGAAACCGGGGCTAATACCGGATATGAAACTTGGTGGCATCACCGAGTTTGGAAAGTTTTTCGGTAGAAGATGACCTCGCGGCCTATCAGCTTGTTGGTGAGGTAATGGCTCACCAAGGCGACGACGGGTAGCCGGCCTGAGAGGGCGACCGGCCACACTGGGACTGAGACACGGCCCAGACTCCTACGGGAGGCAGCAGTGG
>BJFT01000010.1 GCA_014190015.1 Actinomycetes bacterium | reverse complement strand
TTGAACGTGCTTCTGGTGAGAGTGAACGCTTTGAATCCATTCGAGTTTGCTCCTTTGTGCAGTAGTCCGGGTTTGTGCTTATGCGCCTAGATTAGTCATAACATGCTTGATTCGGGTGTAATCCTCGAACCCATATTGAGAAAGATCTTTGCCGTATCCCGAGCGCTTGAAGCCACCGTGCGGCATTTCAGAGACCATCGGAATGTGAGTATTGATCCAGACCACGCCGAAATCCAGCGCCTTGGACATGCGCATAGCGCGCCCATGATCCTTGGTCCAGACGCTAGATGCCAAGCCGTACTCAACGCCATTACCCATAGCAATCGCATCGGCTTCATCTGTGAACTTCTGGACCGTAATGACAGGACCAAAGATTTCGCTTTGAATCATCTCGTCATCTTGCTTGAGATCTGCCACAACAGTTGGGGAAAAGAAGAATCCAGGTTGCTGTAATTGAGATCCGCCAGCCATCACGCGAGCATGCGAAGGTGTGCGCTCGAGGAAGCCTGCAACTCTCTTAAGTTGGTTGGCGTTGTTAACTGGACCGACCAAAACATCTTGATCAGGCATACCAATTGCAATGTTGTTCTTCGCTTGATCAGCAAGAAGGGTGACAAATTCCTCATAAACGCCCTCTTGCACAATTACACGGGTTGCTGCTGTGCAATCTTGGCCTGAGTTGAAGTAACCAGCCAGTGCAATTGCCTCCGCTGCTGCCGGCAAATCTGCATCATTGAAAACAACGACTGGTGCTTTTCCACCTAATTCAAGATGAACGCGCTTGAGTTGTTTTGCTGCAGCTCCGGCAACTTCCATGCCTGCGCGAACAGAACCTGTAATTGAAACCATTGCAGGTGTTGGATGATCTACAAGTGCTGCGCCAGTTTCGCGCTCTCCGCAAATAACGTTGACTACGCCAGCAGGTAAGAACTCACTCATTAATTGAGCCATCCACACAGTTGATGCTGGAGTTGTATCACTTGGCTTGAGTACAACTGTATTTCCTGCAGCAATTGCGGGTGCCCACTTCCAGACAGCCATCATCATTGGATAGTTCCATGGAGTTACTTGTGCACATACGCCAATTGGTTCGCGGCGAATAAAAGATGTCATTCCGCGCATGTATTCGGCTGCGGATTTTCCCTCAAGGTTGCGTGCAGCGCCTGCAAAGAATCTAATTTGATCTAACATCGGAGGTATTTCTTCAGATGTCGTAATTCCAATTGGCTTGCCTGTATTTTGACTTTCGATTTTTACTAACTCTTCTGAACGAGCTTCAATTGCATCCGCAATTTTTAGGATTGCGCGTTGACGTTCAGATGGAGTCGAATCGCGCCAAATAGGAAAAGCATCGGCTGCGGCTTTCATCGCTGCATCTACATCTGCGGCATTGGAATTTGGTGCGGTTGCAAAAACTTGACCTGTTGCAGGGTTAACTAAATCCGAAGTCTTTCCAGACTTAGATTCAACGCTCTTGCCATTTATGAAGTTGCTCAATTTTTCCATGGGGCGAGATTACGCCCTGAGGGCAAAAAAGTGTAGTTATTTTCCTGTGACATCTAGGATGTTCATGTGGGAAATCAAGCAGAAGCAAGCGTTTGGTGGAGCAGTGCGAACCACCCAACCTTCACTCCGGGCGAGCTCCATCGCGATTGGGACGTTCTCATTATTGGTGGCGGTTTTTCCGGAATGTGGACTGCGCATCACCTTCTTAACTCTGCACCAGATTTGAAAATTGCAATCCTTGAGGCACAGCAAGTTGGTTCAGGTGCCAGTGGCAGAAATGGTGGATGGGCGTCTGCGCTTTATCCTGTTGACGATGAAATGCTGTTACAACATGTAACATCGCAAAGCATTAAAAATCTTCACACTGAACTTGAAAAATCGATTGATGAAATTGGTCAATTCGCCAAAAATTCTGAGGATTCTATTGCGTTTACTAAGAGTGGATCCTTAACGGTTGCACGAAGTGAAGCTCAATTTACGCGTATAAAACAAGGGTTACTTCCCCGTGAATCCGTTCTTAATCAAAACCAGACTCTTGGGCGAATTCGAATGTCGAAAGCAATTGGTTCATCTTTTAACCCAGATTGCGCCACCATCAACCCTACTCAACTAGTTGTCGCTCTTGCTAAATCTCTAGCCAAGCGCGGTGTTCACATTTTTGAAAATACTTTTGCAGATGTTTCAACTCAGGGAAATATCAGCGTTAAAGGCAAGAACATTGAATCTAAATATGTTGTTCGCGCCATTGAGGCGTATCACGAGAAAAATAGAGAACAGATTCCGATTTATTCATTAATGATTGCAACAGAACCTTTACCAGAGGAATTTTGGACTAAGTACGGTCTAAAGGAACGAGAAACTTTTCATGAAAATCGTCATTTAGTTACCTATGCGCAAAGAACATCAGATAATCGACTTGCCATGGGCGGACGTGGTGCACCATATAAATGGGGATCTGCACGCAGCAATAAGTCGGAGCAGCACGCAAAGATTCATAAAAAACTCCGAGAAACAGCGATTGAATGGTTTCCTGACTTAAGGAACTATGAATTCACTCACGCGTGGGGCGGCGCTGTTGCAATCAAGCGCGACTGGGCGCCTTATTTAAATTGGGATGGCCACTTTGGTTCCTTTGGTGGATACGTTGGAGACGGTGTCACACTTTCATATTTGGCGGCAAATTCCATGGCTGATCTAATACTTGATAAGAAAACCATACGTGCGACTTTGCCATACGTCGGCTGGAAAAGCGCCAAATGGGAACCGGAACCACTTCGTTGGTTAGGCGTTAACTTGGGAATTAAACTTTCAGCAATTGCTGACATTGAAGAGAGAATTACAAAGCGCCCAAGCTTTGTGGGCAAACTTATTGAAAAACTATTTTAAGGCAATCCTTTGATGGCCCGTTCGAGTTGTGCGCCGTGATCAAAGGGGTGGTTTGAATAAGCCTTCAACCAATCAGTGACGGTGAATTTACCGCGCTCAGTGTGAGTACCAAATTTTTCTAAATCTGAATAAGACATTCGGCGAATTAAATCTGCAGATGCATTTCTCACTGAAATGGTCACAATAAAAGAATTTGCAATATCTAAATCTTCATATCCAAGATTTTTTGATTCCGCCCAAGCACCTTCGTCATACCCCTGAATTACCGATCCTTCTGGTTCTGCAAGCATTCGACGCAAGCGCGCGTATGACTGCGCTTCGCTATCTGCCATGTGATGAACAATCTGTCGCGCTGACCATTCCCCTGGTGCTTTTGTATCTAAATCACTTGGCTTCAGAGATTTAACGAGTTTTTCAAAATAATCTGTTCCTTCTTGATACTTATCAGCAAAATCTTTAATTGAACTCACTCTGATTTTCCCTTCTCTGCAGCAGCTAGTTGTCCGCATGCACCATCAATTTCGCGACCGCGCGTGTCACGAACTGTAACGGCAACTCCATAACCTTCAAGGATTCGGACAAACTCTTTTTCATCTTGTGGCCTAGATGCTGTCCACTTTGAACCAGGAGTTGGATTGAGTGGAATCAAATTTACGTGAGCATTGCGATTTTTTAACAAGCGCCCAAGTAAGTCGGCGCGCCATGATTGATCATTGATATCGCGAATTAGGGCGTACTCAATTGAATAACGGCGGCCTGTCTTCTTTTCATAGGCATCGGCTGCGGCCAGAACTTCTTTGACTTTCCAGCGTGAATTTATGGGAACTAATGAGTCGCGCAATTCATCATCTGGGGTGTGTAGAGAAACTGCCAAGGTAACTGAAATTCCCTCTTCAGTAAGTTTCTCAATTCCATTTACTAAGCCAACAGTGGAAACAGTTACAGAACGCGCACTGATGCCCAAACCATCGGGGTTGGGTGTAGTGATATTTCGAACGGTACGAAGTACTGCGTTGTAATTAGCAAGCGGTTCGCCCATTCCCATAAACACAACATTAGATAGACGAGTTGGTCCACCTGGTAATTCACCATTAGCGCAGGCGCGTGCGGCAGCGACAATTTGCTCTGTGATTTCTGCTGCACTCAGATTTCGGGTTAGGCCTGCTTGACCCGTTGCACAGAATGGGCAATTCATTCCACAACCAGCTTGGGAAGAAATACATACAGTTGTGCGATCTGTGTAACGCATCAAAACACTTTCAACTAAAACGCCATCATGTAATTTCCATAGATCTTTACGAGTCATTCCGTTATCGCACGTCACGGAACGAACGAGAGTGATCATCGTCGGAATGAAGTGTTCTCGAATTTGTTCGTGCATCGATGCCGGAATGTCTGTCCAATCACTTGGGTCACTCGATAAATGAGTGAAGTAGTGATTAGCAATTTGGTTGGCTCTAAATGCGGGTAAACCTAAACCTGTTGCTATTTCGCGACGATCCTCTGGTGAGTAATCAGCTAGATGTTTAGGGGCTTTCTTTCTCTGCACCGGCTCATCAAAGACGAGCTTAATTTCGGTCATGAGAAACGCTTAACGAGTTCGAGTGCTAAATAAAGAGCTGGGGCTGAGAGCAATACAGAATCTAAACGGTCCAACATCCCACCGTGACCGGGAAGTAGTGAACCCATATCCTTTAAAGAAAGGTCGCGTTTCATCGCGCTTTCAATAAGGTCTCCACTAGTTGCGGTAAAAACAATCATGAGTGCAACTAGTGCACCGATCCACCATTGAAGATCAAGAATGTAGTGAAAACTCAATGCGCCACCAATAGAAGTGAAAACAACTGAGCCAATTAGACCTTCCCAAGATTTCTTAGGACTGATCGATGGTACGAGTGGGTGACGGCCGATCATTACGCCGACCAGATAACCAAATGTGTCATTGCAGCCAACCAAAACAACAAATGTCATCACACGAGCTAAACCATCATCAGGGCGACCCAAGAGAATTAAAAAGCCAGCTAGAAATGGCAAATAAATAAGTGCCAAAGTTGTTGCTGTTGCACTCTTTACGAAATCTTGTGGACCTTTTCGCAATCTGAAAATTAGAAGAACAGGTAAGGCAATCGCAGTTGCAATTGCTAATCCTTCAACTCCTGCACTCCATGTTGCATATGTAAGTCCAACAGTTGCGAGTATTAGCGATCTCATTGAAATTAAGGTGCCTGCTGCTGCAAATGCGCGTGCTATTTCTCGAATACCTAGGGCAACGGCAATGGCAACTAGTACAGCAAAGAGCACACGTGCATAAGCCAAAGTCAGCCAAACCAATGCAATTAAAGTGAGGCCAACAAGAATCGAGGGCAGGAGTTTGCGCCCCGCCTTAGCATTTATGGCTTCATTAATTGAATGCAGATCAGACACGTCAGATATGCGCTTCTCAGACTTCGAGAAGTTCGCTCTCCTTGTGCTTGAGAAGTTCGTCAATCTTTGCAACGTGGTCACTAGTGATTTTTTCTAGCTCTTTTTCACCACGTGCTAAATCATCTTTTCCAATGTGGCCATCTTTTTCTAATTTTTCGATAGCTTCTTTTGCAGCACGACGGATATTGCGCATTGAGACTTTAGAGTCTTCAGCTTTTGTGCGAGCAACCTTGATGTAATCCTTACGGCGCTCCTCCGTTAGTTGAGGAAAATTAACTCTAATTACGACACCATCTGATCCTGGATTAACTCCTAAATCTGATTCGCGAATCGCCTTTTCAATTGATGCCATTGCACCTTTATCGAATGGAGAAATTAGTGCCATTCGTGCTTCGGGAACTTGGATTGAAGCAAGTTGAGAGAGTGATGTGTATGTGCCGTAGTAATCGACCATTATTTTATTAAAGAGTGATGGATGAGCACGGCCTGTACGAATGGCGCTGAAATCATCTTTGGCTACTTCGACGGCCTTGTTCATCTTTATTTCTGCGTCTTTTAGAGCAGTGGCGATATCTGACATCAGGACTCCTTAGTAACCTCACCGCTTACGCGACAAGGGTTCCGATCGTTTCACCGCGAACCGCGCGACCGATATTTCCTTTAGTCATGAGATCAAATACCACAATTGGTAATTTGTTCTCACGACACAAACTAAATGCTGCTGCATCTGCGACAGCTAAAGATTTACTGAGTACTTCATCGTATGAAATCGTGTCGTACTTCTTCGCACTTGGATCTTTCTTTGGGTCGGCGTTGTACACGCCATCGACACCACTCTTTGCAAGTAAAAGCGCTTCGGATCCAACTTCGAGAGCGCGTTGTGCCGCAACCGTATCTGTTGTGAAAAATGGCATTCCTGCACCGGCGCCAAATATTACGACTCGACCTTTTTCTAAGTGACGAATTGCTCTGCGTGGGATGTAAGGCTCAGCAACTTGACCCATTGTGATTGCAGTTTGTACGCGAGTATCAACGCCTTCTTTTTCCAAGAAATCCTGTAACGCTAAACAGTTCATGACTGTTCCGAGCATTCCCATGTAATCCGCGCGTGCACGATCCATTCCGCGCTGTTGTAACTCTGCGCCGCGGAAGTAATTTCCGCCGCCAACCACAATGCTTATTTGAACTCCAGAACGCACAACATCTGCGATTTGTTTTGCTACATCTTGCACAACATCAGGATCAACACCAATGCCTTTTTCTCCACCAAAAACTTCTCCAGAAAGTTTAAGGAGCACTCGCCCGTATTTACCTCTAGTACCGGGCATGAGTGCTCCTTTCACAACTTCTTGTGCTTTGGAAGATAGTTTACTGTCCTACGCGGAAACGGTGGAATGCCTTGACGGCGGTTCCTGCTTCATCGAGGATTTGTTTCACAGTCTTCTTCGCATCCTTAGCGAATGCTTGTTCGATCAAGCTAACTTCTTTTACGAAGCCAGTGACACGACCCTCAATGATTTTTGAAAGCGATGCTTCTGGCTTGCCCTCTTCGCGAGCCGTTTCTTCAGCAATGCGACGCTCGTTCTCGATCAGATCCGCTGGAACATCTTCACGATTTACGAACTTAGGAGCAAAAGCTGCGATGTGCTGTGCAACATCTTTACCAACTTCAGCTGCTTCTTTAACGAGTGAAACTAGAACGCCAACTTGTGGAGGTAGATCTGGGCTTGTCTTGTGCAAATACAAACCAACTGGGCCATTTACAACTGCAACGTTGCGAATTTCGATCTTTTCACCAAGTGTTGCATTACCTTCATCGATGACAGATTGGACAGTTTTGCCATCTGACATTGTTGAAGCAAGAAATGCTTCGACGCTCTCTGTTTTTGAAGAAAGAAGGTGATCTACTAATTCATCTCCGAGTGCAATAAAGCGATCGCCTTTTGCAACGAAGTCAGTTTCACAGTTCAGTTCGAGCATTACACCGACATCTCCTGAAACCTTAGCGACAACTAAACCATTTGATGTTAAACGGCCTTCGCGCTTTGTTACGCCCTTAAGACCTTTTACGCGAATGATTTCTACAGCTTTGTCGTAGTCACCATTTGCTTCATCAAGTGCTTTTTTGCAATCGAGCATTCCTGCTGCAGTTGCTTCACGCAGTCTCTTTACATCTTCTGCTGAATACGCCACGTGTTAAGCCTCCACTGGAGTTGTTGGTGCTGCATCAATTACTTCTTTTTCCCAATCAGCTAATGGCTCGCCCGCAGCAACTGCTGGAGTCTCAGTTTTAGCTTCTTCTTTTACAACTGCAGAACGTGCTTGTAAGCCCGCTGCAATTGCATCAGTAATTACACGAGTAAGTAATCCAATTGAACGGATTGCATCGTCATTACCTGGAATCTTGAAATCAACTTCGTCTGGATCGCAATTTGTATCCAAGATGGCAATAACTGGAATGCCGAGCTTCTTAGCTTCAGCGACAGCTAGGTGCTCTTTCTTGGTATCTACAACCCAAATTGCACTTGGCAACTTAGTCATGTTGCGAATTCCATCAAGGTTCTTGTGTAGTTTTTCGCGCTCACGACGGAGTACGAGAAGTTCTTTCTTTGTAAGCAACATGTCATTAGTTGCTTCAAGAGCTTCTAGTTCCTTAAGGCGCTGAATACGCCTGTAAACAGTTGGGAAGTTAGTCAACATACCGCCGAGCCAGCGCTCAGTCACTGTTGGCATTCCAACTCGTGCAGCTTGAGCGATGATTGGCTCTTGTGCTGCTTTCTTTGTTCCGACGAACAAAACGTGTCCGCCCTTTGCAACGACGTCCTTAACAAATTCGTATGCGCTATCAATTAGTGCAAGGGATTGTTGGATATCGATGATGTAGATGCCATTGCGCTCTGTGAAAATAAAGCGCTTCATCTTTGGATTCCAGCGACGTGTTTGATGTCCGAAGTGGACTCCACTGTCGAGGAGTTCTCGCATTGTTACAACAGCCATGATGGCGTGCTCCTTCATAGGTTATTTCTGCTTAGCAAAAATAACCCGCTCGGTTAATGGTTTAACAATTTGTTAAACCCGTCGCACTCGTCATCTACCAGCGAACTGGACCGAAATGATTTTCGACTAAGTCGAATGAGTGCTGAGAAGTCACCAGATTGCTCTGGTGCGGGTGAAATCTTACCTGAGGATCAGGAGTGCAAAATCCACTCTTTATGCGCGGGGATGGGCTTGCTTGTACGCCTTTTGTAAACGTTCGGTAGAAACATGGGTATAAATCTGAGTTGTCGCAAGAGATGCGTGCCCCAAAATTTCCTGCACTGTACGAAGATCCGCGCCGCCTTCTAAAAGATGAGTCGCAGCCGAATGTCGCAGCGCATGTGGTCCCAATTTTTCTAATCCCTCGATTGCACTGAGTGCTTCATAAACAACGGTGCGCACAGTTCGCTGATCAATACGTTTGCCACGTAATCCTATGAAAAGTGCTGAACCAGATTTATCAGAAGCAATTTGCGGGCGTGCGTTATCAATCCAATTCTTCAGAGCCTTCATTGCTGGAATGCCAATTGGGATTGACCGCTCTTTATTTCCCTTGCCAAGTACGCGAATTGCTTGGCGTTCATAATCGATATCTTCAAAATTAAGGCCACATAATTCTGCAACTCGCGCACCGCTTGCATACAAAATTTCTAGAATTGCACTGTCTCGAATGGCAATTGGTGAATCTTCTTCACCGGCACGCATCGCCATTGACTCCATTACATCTCTGGCATCACTTACGTTTAGAACATCTGGCAATACACGATGACCCTTCGGTGTTGCCAAGGTGATGCCAATATCTTTTGTTAGATATCCATTCTTCTGTGCCCACTTTGTAAACAAACGAATGGTGACTGCCCGTCTAGCCAGCGTTGTGCGAGCTCCACCTTTTACTGAAATATTTGCAAGCCATGAACGAATGTGTGAAATATCCAGCGTCTGTAGATCTGAGATACCTAGAGCTTCTATGTGAGTGAAAAAGCTTTCGAGATCTCCAACGTAGGCGCGGATTGTATGAAGAGAAAGATCACGTTTTGTATGTAAATTGTTTTCAAAGGCAACACGTACATCATTTAATGTATGTGTGGACATAGGTACAGATTACTCGGGTTTACGCCCTTGACGCAGAAGACCGAAGGTCAAAGCATCTTCAAGAGCCATCGCAGATGCGGCAATGATGTTCTCGTGAACACCAATGGTGTTCCACTCGCCTTTGCCATCGCTGGTTTCAACAAGCACACGGGTGATCGCACCTGTTCCTAGGCGACCTTCAAGAATACGAACTTTGTAATCAGTAAGTTCTAGAACTTCAAGTTCTGGATAGAACTGCATGAGTCCAGTGCGCAAAGCATTATCAATTGCGTTAACTGGGCCATTTCCAGAACCGCTGCAAGTGAATTCTTTTCCATCAGCAACGACACTGACTTCGGCTTTTGTTGTAATGCCATTTTTTGTTGTGCGCTCTGTCGTCGTCGCCCAGTGCTTGATTGTAAAAAATGAAGGACGCTTTCCTGAAACTTCTTCTAGTAGCAAAAGCTCGAAAGAGGCATCCGCTGCTTCAAATGTAAATCCGTGTGACTCGAGATCCTTCACGCGATCAACTACTCGACCGATTAATTCGCGGTCACCACCTAAATCAACTCCTAGTTCGGCGGATTTCAATTCAATTGAAGCACGACCGGCCATCTCAGATACGAGCATGCGCATATCGTTACCGACTGATTCTGGATCTTCATGTTGGTATAACGATGGATCAACCTTGATTGCACTTGCGTGTAATCCAGCTTTATGTGCGAATGCAGAAATGCCCACGTATGGTTGACGCGCACTTGATGAAACATTTGTAACTTCGGCAACTGCGTGTGAAATTCTGAAGGCTTCGCGAAGTGCGTCCTTTGGAAGTACTAGCTGCTTCTTCTTCAATTCTAAGTTCGCAATAATGGTTACGAGATCGGCGTTACCTGTTCGCTCGCCATATCCATTTAATGTGCCCTGCACATGCGTTGCTCCTGCAGCAATAGCTGCCATTGAGTTAGCAACAGCGCAACCAGTGTCATTGTGGCAATGAATTCCCAGTCGAGCATTGCTAGCTTGTAGAACATCATGAACTACCTGTGACAACTCATCTGGAAGCATTCCGCCATTTGTATCGCACAGGGCAATTACATCGGCTCCTGCTTCTGCAGCAGTGCGTACAACTTCAAGTGCATATGCTTTATTCGAGCGATATCCGTCAAAGAAGTGTTCGGCATCGAGAAACACTCTCTGACCTTCTGCGCGCAAGTGTTCGATTGAATCTTTAATCATTGCTAAATTTTCATCAAGTGTTGTCTTTAGCGCTAGATCAACATGACGATCGAATGACTTTGCAACCAAAGTGACCGCCGGTGCACCGCTATCTCGAAGAGCACCAAGTAGCGCATCATCGGCAGCTTTCACATTTGGACGACGTGTTGCACCGAATGCCACAAAAGTTGCGTTCTTTAACTTAAGTTCTTTCTTCGCGCGCTCAAAAAACTCTGTGTCTTTTGGATTAGCACCTGGCCAACCACCTTCGATGAAACCAACGCCTAGATCATCTAAATGGCGAGCAATTGCCAACTTATCTTGAACGGATAAATTCAATCCTTCTTGCTGTGCGCCATCACGAAGCGTTGTGTCATAAATGTGGAATGCATCATTAACTGGCATTAGATGACCTTGCGCATCCATGAATGAGAATCTGAGATAGAACCGTGCTGGATGCCCAAGAGATGATTACGAATTTGCATTGTAATTTTTCCTGGCTGGCCATCTCCAGTAACCCAGGTACCCATTGCGCTCTTCGCTGTTCCAACTGGCGATACAACGGCAGCAGTGCCACAAGCAAAAATTTCTGTAATCTCACCTGAGGCAACGCCATCGCGCCAATCATCGATACTCAACATAACTTCATCTGTTTTGTATCCGAGATCTTTAGCAACCGAAAGAATTGAGTCGCGAGTGATTCCTGGCAAGAGTGTTCCTGTTAACTTTGGTGTGACAACAGTTGCTTCAGCACCAGAACCTTTAACGAAGTACAGGTTCATTCCACCCATTTCTTCAATCCATTTACGTTCTTTTGCATCAATCCAAACAACCTGATCGCAACCTTCTTTTGCGGCCGCTTTTTGTGCAACGAGAGAAGCTGCATAATTTCCACCGCACTTTGCTTCGCCGGTTCCACCTTGCGCTGCGCGCACATACTCAGTTGAAATCCAAACACTCACCGCTTTGGACGGATCGAAATACGCACCAGCTGGAGTTGCAATTAACATGTACAGAGCCTTATTAGATGGGCGAACACCGAGACCAACTTCAGTAGCAAACATAAATGGTCGAATATAAAGAGATTCACCAACTTTGTTTGGCACCCAACCAGCATCTTGTTTTACGAGAGTCTCAACAGTTTCGATAAATAACTCTTCTGGCATTTCCGGAAGCGCTAGACGTTTAGCTGACTTTGCAAAACGTCGTGCATTTGCTTCAGGACGAAATAATCCAATGCCACCATCTGGTTGGCGGTACGCCTTCATTCCTTCAAATATTTCTTGGCCGTAATGGAAAACAGCAGTTGCAGGATCCAATGAAATTGGACCGTATGGTTTCAAGTCCGGTTCGGACCAACCATCTTTTTCATTCCACTCGCACACAACCATGTGGTCGGTGTAGTACTTTCCAAAACCACCTTCGGCAACAAGTGCATCGCGAGTCGCTGCATCTTTTGCATGTGGATTAAGTGAAATTTTCATGGATTCATAGCGCTGCTACGAGCGCATCTCCTACTTCACTTGTGCTTCGTTTCTTATCGCCGCGAGATGCAAGATCTGCGGCAACAGCGCGTTGAACATCTAGTGCAGCATCTCTTAGTCCTAAATGTTCAAGCATCATGGCAACAGACATAACTGTCGCTGTTGGATCGGCAATATTCTTTCCAGCGATATCAGGCGCCGAACCGTGAACTGGCTCAAACATTGAAGGGAACTTACCTGTTGGATTGATGTTTCCGGATGCAGCAAGCCCGATGCCTCCACAGATTGCAGCAGCAATATCGGTCAAGATATCTCCAAATAAATTATCTGTAACAACTACGTCGAAGCGCTCAGGATTTGTTACAAAGAACATAGATGCAGCATCGACATGCAAATAATCTGTTGTCACTTGTGGAAACTCTTTAGCAACTTCATTAAATGTACGTGTCCATAATCCGCCAGCGCGCGTTAGGACGTTATTTTTGTGAACCAAAGTTAGTTTCTTGCGATCGCGAAGCGCTGCGCGACGAAAAGCATCGCGAATTACTCGTTCAGCACCGCGACGGGTATTAAGGCTTTCCTCCGTCGCAATTTCAGCATCTGTTCCTTCTGCAAGAACTCCACCTGCGCCAACGTAAGGACCTTCTGTACCTTCACGAACAACAATGAAATCAATTGGTTGCTTAGTTGCAAGTGGTGAGATAACTCCAGGCATCAAACGCGCTGGACGTAAATTAATGTAATGATCAAATGCGAAACGTAATTTCAATAACAAACCACGTTCCAGAACTCCACTAGGAACAGTTGGATCTCCAACGGCTCCGAGAAGGATTACATCTGATTTAGCAATCTCATTAAGAACTGAATCTGGCAATACTTCACCGGTTTTGTGCCAATACCCAGCGCCCAAGTCATAATGAGTTTTTGTGAAGGTTGCGCCATATTTCTTTGCTACGGCATCTAATACTTTGATTCCTTCAGCAACTACTTCAGGACCGATGCCGTCGCCAGCGATAACAGCTAAATTAAAATTCTTTGTCATGGTTTTTCCTTACGCATTCACAGCATCAGAGACGGGTTCGCCAGCAAGTGCTTTGCGAACAGAGGTAGCAACATCAATTCCTGCGCGCTCTTGTGCTTCCTCGGTTGATGCACCTAAGTGAGGTGTTGCAACAACTTGATCAAGTGAGAATAAAGGTGAATCAGTGCATGGTTCGGATGCATACACATCAATACCAGCACCTGCCACGCGCCCCTCTGTTATTGCTTTGTATAGAGCTGCTTCATCAAGCACTCCCCCACGTGCGGCATTAACAATATGCACCGTTGGCTTAACCTTAGAAAGAGCTTCTTCACCAATTAAGTTAAGAGTCTCTTTTGTCTTTGGTATATGAATTGTGATGAAGTCTGAAGATTTCAATAACTCATCTAATTCAACAAGTTTTACGCCAAGTGCTGAAACCATATCGGCGGTTAGATAAGGATCATAAGCAATTACGGTCATGCCAAAAGCTTTCATGCGATGTGCAACTAGCTGTCCGATTTTTCCAAATCCAACAATTCCAAGAGTTTTTTCAAACATTTCCGTGCCGCTAAATTTGGAACGTGCCCACTTTCCGGCTCGAAGAGAAGCATGTGCTGCAGAAACATTTCGGGCACTTGCCATCATCAATGCGATAGCAAGTTCTGCGGCACTCACAATATTTGAAGTTGGCGCGTTTATAACCAAGACCTTTGCAGCAGTTGCTGCAGGAATATCTACGTTATCTAATCCGACTCCTGCACGAGCAATAACTCGTAATCCTGTCGCAGCGCTAATCGCTTCTGCATCCATCTTGGTTGCAGAACGAATTAGTACAGCATCAACGCCTGATTTCAGTGCAGCGAGAAGTTCATCTCGATTTGCTCCGTCGCAATGACGAATGTCGAAATCCGAACCAAGTACTCCAACTGTTGCTGGACTTAGCTCTTCAGCGATGAGTACGACAGGTTTAGCCACGCGCTGCCGTTCCCTCTTTGTAATCATCCTTATTTGAGGCCTTAACCCAAGACATCATTTTGCGAAGTTCGCGTCCAACAGATTCGATTGGATGTGACTCGCCCTTTGCGCGCAATGTTTTAAATTCTTTTGCGCCATTTTCTTGATCATCGATGAAGCGCTTAGCAAATGCACCACTCTGGATGTCAGCAAGAACAGCTTTCATATTCTCTTTAACTCGTGGGTCGATGACGCGAGGACCAGAGACATAATCACCAAATTCAGCTGTGTCAGATACTGACCAGCGTTGTTTTGCGATTCCACCTTCGTACATCAAGTCAACTATTAACTTAAGTTCGTGTAGGCATTCAAAGTAAGCAACTTCTGGTTGGTATCCAGCTTCAACAAGTGTTTCAAAACCGTACATAACTAGTTGTGAAGCTCCACCACACAGTACTGATTGCTCTCCGAATAAATCTGTTTCTGTTTCTTCAGTAAATGTTGTAAGGATTCCACCTGCGCGAAGTCCGCCGATTGCCTTTGCATATGAAAGCGTCAATGGCCAAGCAGAACCTGTTGCATCTTGTTCAACGGCAACGATAACTGGAACACCACGACCAGCTTCGTATTCGCGACGTACAAGGTGACCAGGACCCTTTGGTGCAACCATTGCAACATCAACTGATGTGCTTGGCTTGATATACCCAAAGCGAATATTGAAACCATGACCAAAGAAGAGTGCATCGCCATCTTTAAGGTTAGGCAAGATTGATTCTGTATAGATGTGGCGCTGTAAGTGATCTGGCGCCAAAATCATTATGACAGTTGCTTCCTTCACTGCTTCAGCAACGCTTGTAACTTTAAGACCTTCTGCTTCAGCCTTAGCTCGTGATGGTGAACCATCTTTGAGTCCGACTCGAACATCAACACCACTATCACGCAAGTTCAGTGCGTGAGCATGTCCTTGAGATCCGTAGCCAATGATCGCAACTTTACGTCCTTGGATAATCGAAAGATCTGCATCCTCTTCGTGATACATCGTTGCCACGGTCTTCTCCTTATTTGTTGGTGTTAGTTTTGGTAATCAGGTTGAGTATCGGTTGGTGCTGGTTTTACTTTGGTAGGCAAGATTTCTTTGATCGAAATAACGTTGATCAACTTGTCTAATTGTGAAATAACTTGCTCGAGAGCATGTCCTTCTACGTTTACATCAATTTCCATCTTAGAAATTGCAGGGTTTTCTGTAGGTCCTACTTTGAGCGCATCGATGTTGTACGCACGACGTGCGAATAACCCAGATACGCGTGCAAGTACACCTGGTGAATTTTCAACGAGAACTTCGAGTGTGTGTTTACTCATTAGAGCTCCTGTGAATCCCAGTCGGGCGCCATTTCGCGCGCGATCATGATGTCATCATTAGATGTTCCTGCAGCAACCATTGGCCACACCATTGCATCGCGATGAACTCTGAAATCAACTACTACTGGTTGATCATTAATTGAAAGTGCCTTTTCGATTGTCTTATCAACATCTTCTGGGCGATCACAACTCAAACCAACACAACCCATAGCATCTGCCAATTTAGGAAAATCAGGTACGCGCTTTGATTCAAGGTTTGTATTTGAATAACGGCCCTCATAGAACAGTGTCTGCCATTGGCGAACCATGCCGAGACTTTCATTATTAATGATTGCAACCTTGATTGGAATGTTATTAAGTGCACAAGTAACAAGTTCTTGGTTCGTCATCTGGAAACAACCATCGCCATCAATTGACCACACGGTTGTATCTGGGGCTGCAACTTTTGCACCCATCGCAGCAGGAACTGAATAACCCATTGTTCCGAGTCCACCGGAGTTAAGCCATGTGCGTGGAAGTTCGTAAGGAACAAATTGTGCTGCCCACATTTGATGTTGACCTACACCTGCAACATAGATGCTGTCAGGATCTGAAAGTTTTGCAATACGTTCGATAACGTATTGCGGAGAAACGGATCCATCTGATGGCTTGTCATATCCCAATGGATAGGTGCTCTTTAGATTATTCACTTGGCGCAACCAAGTTGATAAATCTGGACGGTTCTTAGCAAGTGCCGCCTTAAGTGCAGGAATTAGTGCAATTAAAGTGTGCTTTAAATCGCCAACAACTGGAACATCGGCGAATCGATTTTTGCCAATTTCTGCTGGGTCAACATCGCAGTGGATGACCTTCGCGTTGACTGCAAATGTTGAAAGTTTTCCTGTTACGCGATCGTCAAAACGTGCGCCAAGAGTTATTAACAAGTCAGACTTTTGAAGTGCTGTTACTGCAGCAACAGAGCCGTGCATACCAGGCATGCCCATATGCAAAGGATGGCTATGAGGAAATGAGCCGAGCGCCATCAACGTTGTGACAACTGGGGCACCTAGTAACTCTGCAATTTCTCTTAATTCTTTTGCTGCATTCGCCTTGATGATTCCGCCGCCCACGTAGAACACAGGACGATGCGATTGCGTGATTAGTGCTGCGGCATCAGAAATAGATTGCGCATTTGGCGCAATTGCTGGCTGGTAACCTTTGAGTGAAACAGAAGTTGGCCAGTTAAAAATAGTTTCTTTCTGTAGTGCATCTTTTGCAATATCAACAAGTACTGGACCTGGGCGGCCAGTAGTCGCAATATGAAAAGCTTCTGCAATTGCGCGTGGAATGTCAGCGGGATCAGTTACTAAATAATTGTGTTTTGTAAATGGCATCGTGATGCCACGGATATCAGCCTCTTGGAATGCATCTGTGCCGATTGCGGCGCTTGGAACTTGTCCAGTAATTGCAACCAGCGGAACTGAATCCATTGCTGCATCTGCAAGTGGAGTAACTAAGTTGGTTGCGCCAGGACCAGATGTTGCAATGCACACTCCAGCGCGTCCAGAAACTTGCGCGTACCCAGTTGCAGCATGACCAGCGCCTTGTTCGTGGCGAACCAGGATGTGTCTAATTGATGAATCAAAAATTGGATCGTAAGCAGGAAGAATTGCGCCACCAGGGATGCCGAACATAACGTCGACACCTGCAGCTTCAAGTGACTTAACCAAACTAGTTGCGCCATTCATAGATGTGCCATTCGGTGTGCTCACTTTTGTGCTCCTTCCTTAAATTCTGCTTCGTTAAAGTAAAAAACCCTCAGGTTAACTGAGGGTAGCGCGCGATCGTTTTGCTAGATCACGCGCCTTTAAATCACCACCACGAAGCGGATTGTCTTTGTTGACATGTGCTTATTCTCCAATAGATAGGCTCAAAGCGTCAACCCCAGGTTGAAACATCTCAGGATTTGAGCGGAGTTACCCGCAGACTGCGCCCTTTGAGGCAGACCCGACAACCTTGCTGTATTTAGCTAAGACGCCACGGGTGTATTTGTGTGGCAAAGGCTTCCAACCAACTTTGCGCTTTTCAAGTTCTGCAGCGTCTACCAATAAATCTAACATGCGATTAACTGTGTCAATTTTGATGCGATCTCCATCTTTAATAAATGCAATTGGTCCACCATCGACAGCTTCAGGTGCAACGTGACCCACACATAGTCCAGTTGAGCCACCAGAGAATCTTCCATCTGTTAAAAGTAAAACAGATTTACCAAGACCTGCGCCTTTGATTGCGCCAGTAACCATTAACATTTCGCGCATTCCAGGTCCACCCTTTGGGCCTTCGTAGCGAATAACAACAACATCGCCCGCTTTAACTGTTCCGTCTTCAATTGCATCCATTGCTGATTGTTCACGTTCAAATACTCGAGCTGGACCTTCGAAGGAATCGATACCAATTCCAGCGGTTTTACATACTGCGCCTTCTGGCGCTAGAGAGCCACCAAGAATTGTGATTCCAACATCTTTAGAGAGCGGAGTGTTTGCAGGGTGTACAACAACACCATCAGGAAATGGTGGATTGATGTCAGCTAAATTTTCAGCCATTGTTTTTCCAGTAACAGTCAAAGTATCTCCATGGAGATAACCCGCATCTAACAAAATCTTGAGTACAACTGGAATTCCACCCACACGATCCAGATCCGTCATGACAAATTTACCGAATGGCTTTAGGTCACCTAGTAATGGAACCTTCGCGCCAATACGATTGAAATCTTCGAGGGTTAAATCAACTTCAGCCTCGTGTGCAATCGCCAATAAATGAAGTACGGCGTTTGTGGAACCACCTAGTGCCATCAAAATAGTGATTGCATTTTCGAAAGCCTTTTTACTCAGAATTTGTCGAGTCGTAATACCAAGACGAATTAAATTTACGACTGCTTCGCCTGATTTAATCGCGTATGCATCTCTGCGGCGATCAACAGCTGGAGGAGCTGCAGATCCTGGTAATGACAGACCTAGCGCTTCGCCGATAGCTGCCATTGTGTTTGCGGTGTACATACCTCCACAAGCACCTTCACCCGGACAAATTGCACGTTCAATTTGATCTACTCGTTCTTTTGTAATTAATCCTCGCGCGCATGCACCGACAGCTTCAAATGCATCAATGATTGTGACATCTCGGCCATCTACCTGACCGGGCAATGTGGAGCCTGCGTATACAAAAACACTTGCGACATCTAAGCGCGCTGCAGCCATCATCATTCCGGGTAGTGATTTGTCACAGCCTGCAAAAGTAACCATTCCATCAAAGCGCTCTGCCTGCATAACAGTTTCAACTGAATCTGCGATTACTTCACGCGAAACTAGTGAAAAGTGCATTCCTTCGTGGCCCATTGAAATTCCGTCGGAAACTGAAATAGTTCCAAACTGCATAGGGAAGCCACCGGCTGCAAATACTCCTTCTTTCGAAGCTTTTGCCAGACGATCAAGTGACATATTGCACGGAGTTATTTCATTCCATGATGAAGCAATACCAATTTGTGGTTTAACCCAATCTTCATCACCCATACCAACTGCGCGCAACATTCCTCGTGCAGGTGATCGCTCGAGTCCGTCAGTGACTACTCCTGACCGCGGCTTCATGTTAGGCATGAGAGAATTCTATCCTCTAACGAACAATTAATTTAATCTGAATTGGAGCTTTTGCGTGACTAACCCAAACTACCCAGCAGGCCAGGCACCAGATCGCTGGCGCACACTTCTCGTTATCGCTATTGCTCAATTAATGGTCGTACTAGATAGCTCAATCGTAAATATCGCTATCCCAAGTGCGAAAGCAGACCTTGGCATTACAGATGCAAATCAACAGTGGGTTATCACCGCCTACACACTAGCTTTCGGTTCGCTCTTACTTTTAGGTGGACGTATCGCTGACTTCGTCGGTCGAAAGAAAATTTTTATAATTGGACTCCTTGGTTTTGCAGCGGCGTCAGCACTTGGCGGGCTCGCATCAACTCAAGAGTTGTTATTTGCATCCCGTGCATTGCAAGGCGTCTTCGGCGCACTTCTTGCGCCAGCTGCACTTTCAATTGTCAGCGTGACATTTACAGATCCAAAAGAGCGCGCACGCGCATTTGGTGTGTATGGCGCGATCTCAGGTGGCGGCGCTGCAATCGGATTAATTCTGGGTGGCGCACTAACTGAATACTTCTCATGGCGCTGGTGTCTTGGAGTTAACACACCAATCGCAATTGCTGCTGCGCTATTAGCAATTAAATATGTACACGAATCAAAAGCAGGTGGAGATCACAGCTATGACTTGCCAGGTGTATTTACTGCATCCGCTGGTTTGTTTGCACTCGTTTATGGATTTAATGAAGCTGCAACAAAGGGCTGGTCAGATACAACGACTCTTACATTCTTAGGCGTCGCTATTGTTCTGCTTGCTGCATTTGTTTTGATTGAGACAAAGGTTGCTAATCCATTAATGCCTATGCGTGTGGTCACCGAACGTAATCGTGGCGGCTCATACCTTGGTTCACTCGTTGTTGGTGCAGGACTGTTTTCTATGTTCCTCTTCTTGGGCTTGTATCTACAAACAGTTCTTGGTTATACGCCACTTCGTTCAGGCTTTGCATTCTTGCCATTTACTGCAGGAATCATCGTCTTTGCTGGCATTGCCTCACAATTACTGCCAAAAGTTGGACCAAAACGATTAATGGTTCCTGGATTAGTTGCAGCAGCTATCGGTTTACTGATGCTTACGCAAATTACTCCAGAAACTTCATATGTAACTCACGTACTGCCTTCGCTACTAATCATGTCTAGCGGTATGGCACTTGTTTTCATCCCGCTATCAACGACTTCGCTGCACGGCGTCGGAAACCGTGATGCCGGTGTTGCGAGTGCACTTCTCAATACAAGCCAGCAAGTTGGTGGATCACTCGGAACGGCGCTTCTAAACACTGTTGCTGCAACCGCTGCAACTTCCTACATGGCAAGTAATCCGGATAAGGCTCCAACATTTGGAATCACGCACGGCTTTACTGTGGCATTTACAGTCAGCTCTGCGCTCTTGCTAGTTGGCGCTGTAGTTCTTTTCTTCTTTATTAACATTGGAAAAGAATCAGTAGTTGAAACAGAGGGCGTTATTGCCCACTAAAACTAATTAATTAGCAGCTTGTCCAAGGTGGCCAAGTAGAAGCTCTCGTACGCGAGCAGCATCTGCTTGGCCCTTTGTCTCTTTCATGACCGCACCGATGAGTGCACCTGCTGCAGGCACATGCCCATTTCGAACCTTCTCCGCAGTTTCAGATTGTTCCGAGCAAACTTTTTCAATCGCAGCCATGAGCGCACCATCATCATTAACAACTTTAATTCCACGAGATGCAATAACTTGTGCAGGAGTTCCTTCTCCTGCGATAACACCTTCAACAACGCCTCTAGCAAGCTTGTCTGTTAACTCGCCTTGTGCGACTAAAGAAACAATTTCTGCAACATCTTTAGCGCTAATTGCTAACTCTGAGATAGTTACATCTTTTTCATTTGCTAAACGAGAGATTTCTCCGAGCCACCATGAACGAGCCTTTGTTGGGTCAGAACCCAACAAAACCGTCTCTTCAACAAGATTTAGAACGTCTGCATTGATCATCGCCGCCATCTCTTTATCTGGCACTGACCACTGTTCTTGTAAACGTTTGCGACGTAGTGATGGTCGTTCAGGTAAGGATGCACGGAGTTTTTCAATCCACTGTGCATCAGGTGCTACTGGCACCAAATCTGGTTCTGGGAAATAGCGGTAATCCTCTGCTTGTTCCTTAGAACGACCTGAGCGAGTTAAGCCGGTGTCTTCTTGAAAGTGACGAGTTTCTTGAACAACTTTTTCGCCCTTGTTGAGGCGTTCTGCATGGCGGATCATTTCTCCGCGAACGGCGCGTTCTACGGATCGAAGTGAGTTAACGTTCTTTGTTTCACTTCGTGTGCCTAAAACATCTGAACCAATTAATCGCAATGAAACGTTGGCATCGCAGCGCAACGAACCTTGTTCCATCTTTACATCACTAACTCCGAGTGCCCGCAAAATATCGCGCAGTTCTGCAACATAGGCCTTCGCAACTTCTGGCGCGTACTTCCCTGTGCCAGGAACAATTTTGGTGACAATTTCAACCAACGGAATGCCTGCACGGTTGTAATCAAGGAGAGAATAATCGGCTCCGTGGATACGACCAGTTGATCCACCTACGTGAAGTGATTTACCGGTGTCTTCTTCCATGTGAACACGTTCAATTTCAATACGGAAACTCTTTGGTCCTTCATCAGTATCGATTTCAACATCAACATAACCGTTGACACAGATTGGTTCGTCGTATTGTGAAATCTGGAAATTCTTAGGCATATCTGGATAGAAATAATTCTTGCGTGCAAATCGGCTAAATGGAGCGATGGAGCAATTAAGTGCTAAGCCAATTAAAATGGTTGACTCAATTGCTTTTTCATTAACTACAGGAAGTGCGCCTGGAAGAGCTAAACAAACAGGGCAAGTTTGTGTGTTTGGTTCTGCACCGAAAATAGTGCTGCAACCACAGAACATCTTTGAATTCGTGTTTAACTCAACGTGCACTTCTAGTCCAAGTACAGGTTCGTACTTTGAAATTACATCCTCATATGTCAATGCGCTCATGCTGCACCACCTAGCGATGGGGCTTGTGAGAGAAGCGGTGCTCCCCACTTGCTAAGAAGTGCTGCCTCGAGAGCTGCACCTACTGAATACATTCTTTGATCTTGCATTACAGGTGACATGATTTGGAAACCAACTGGCAAGCCATCTTCTGAAGCAACACCGCAAGGCAGACTCATTCCGCCAATTCCTGCCATGTTGACGGGAATCGTTGCAATGTCATTTAAATACATAGCTAGTGGATCGTTAGCTTTTTCACCGATTTTAAATGCAGTTGTTGGACAGGTAGGCGAAACCATGACATCGCACTTAGCAAATGCGTTATTGAAATCTTGAGTGATTAGTGTGCGAACTTTTTGAGCGCTACCGTAATAAGCATCGTAATATCCAGATGACAATGCGTACGTTCCAAGCAAAATACGTCGCTTAACTTCACGGCCAAATCCAACTTCACGAGTCATGTTCATGACTGATTCAGCTGAAGCACCATCTGTGTCGCCGACTCGAAGTCCGTAACGCATTGCATCAAATCGGGCTAAGTTGGATGAACACTCAGATGGAGCAATTAGGTAATACGCAGCAAGGGCATATTCAAAGTTGGGAGCCGAAACTTCAACAATTTCCGCTCCTGCTTGCGCGAGTAATTCGAGAGATTCTTCGAAACGTTGACGTACACCAGCTTGGTAACCATCACCATTTAGTTCTTTTACTACGCCAATTTTCATTCCCTTTACGTCACCGCTCTTTGCTGCAGCAACTACTTGTGGAACAGGTGCATTGATACTCGTTGAATCCTTTGGATCATGTCCAGCAATTACTTCATGGAGTAACGCTGTATCTAAAACTGTTCGTGCGCAGGGTCCTGCTTGATCAAGTGAAGATGAAAAGGCAACCAATCCGTAACGTGAAACTCCGCCATAGGTTGGTTTAACTCCTACTGTTCCTGTGACCGCTGCAGGCTGGCGAATGGATCCACCTGTATCTGTTCCGATTGCTAGCGGTGCTTCAAAAGCTGCAAGGGCCGCGGATGATCCACCGCCAGATCCGCCAGGAATTCGAGTGAGATCCCATGGATTATGTGTTGGACCGTATGCAGAGTTTTCCGTGGATGAACCCATTGCAAACTCATCCATATTTGTTTTGCCAAGAATTACAACACCTGCGCCTTTTAACTTAGAGACAACAGTTGAGTCATATGGTGGACGCCATCCCTCAAGAATCTTGGACCCGCATGTTGTCGGTACATCTTTTTGAACAAGCACATCTTTAAGTGCAAGTGGGACGCCTGCTAATGGACCGAGTTTTTCTCCACGTGCACGAGCGGCATCTACATCAGCTGCTTGCTTAAGCGCACCTTGTGTATCAACGTGCAAAAAAGCATGGACTTTTCCATCGACTTCGGCAATTCGATCTAGATGTGCCTGCGTCAATGCAACAGAAGTTATTGTACCGCTAGCAAGTGATTGCGCCATCTCGGCAGCAGAATTTTTAATCATGCTTCTTCACCAAGAATTTGTGGAACTCGGAAACGTTGATCCTCGCTTGCAGGAGCACCCGAAAGAGCTTCCTCCGGAGTCAAACTAGGAATAACGACATCAGTTCTAAAAATATTTGTTAGTGCGAGTGGGTGAGATGTTGCAGCCACATCAGTTGTCGCGACTTCTTGAACACGTGCAACCGCGTTAAGGATCACACCGAACTCTGTTGTGAGGTTTTCGAGTTCTTGATCCGTCATCTCAATGCGCGCTAAACGCGCCAAATTGGCGACATCATCGCGGGAAAGTGAACTCATGTGTGCAGTCTAATTAATTGCGGGCTTAACTGCGAATTTGCCCAGAGCCAGTAACTATCCACGTAGTAGTGGTCATTGCTTCTAAGCCCATTGGCCCGCGTGCGTGTAATTTCTGATTTGAGATTCCAATTTCAGCGCCGAATCCCATCTGCTCTCCATCTGTAAAACGTGTGGATGTGTTAACCATGACAGCGGCGCAATCTGAGTGAGCAATGAAGCGATCTGAAACTTCGCGAGACTCAGTCACGATTGCTTCAGTGTGTTTTGTCCCAAACTTGGCAATGTGATCAATAGCTTCGTCAACGCTATTTACGATGCCTACATTCATCTCTAAAACGCCGTACTCGGTGCACCAATTTTCATCAGTTACCAGAGTCGCCTCAATATTGTTCTTGCCTGCAATATCGAGAGTTTGCTTGTCGCAGTGAAGAATCACGCCAGCATCTTTTAATGCTTGCAACGCCACAGGCATGAATTTTTCAGCAACCTTGCTATGGACCAAGAGAGTTTCTGCTGCATTGCAAACACTTGGTCGGTGCGTCTTTGAATTGATAAGAATTGGAAGAGCTATTGAAAGATCTGCAAATTCATCAATGTAGACGTGGCACACTCCAGCGCCAGTTTCGATCGTTGGAACAGTTGCTTCATCCACAACCATGCGTATTAAAGATGCACTTCCACGTGGGATAACTAAATCGACGAGTCCTCGTGCGTGCAACAGGGCTTTCACGGTTGCGCGATCATCTGATGGGACTAATTGAATTACTTCAGGCGATATCGAAGTCTTTGCTAAACCATCTCGCATAACTTTAAGGAGTGCAGCGTTGCTTGAAGCTGCAGATGACGAGCCGCGCAATAACGCAGCATTTCCAGATGCGAGCAAGATGACGGCTGCATCGACACTGACATTTGGCCGTGCTTCATAAACCATGCCAACAACTCCGAATGGAACAGTGCGCTGTTCAAGGTGTAAACCATTTGGTAAATCCTTTTCGCGTATTACTCTGCCCAAGGGATTTTCTAATGCAGCAACTTGTCGGACTCCAGAGGAAATTCCCTTAATTCGATCAGCCGTTAAAAGTAAACGATCTTGCATTTGTGGATGCATATTCTCAGATTTAGCTCGCGCCATATCCTCGGCATTTGCAGCAAGAATGAAATCAGAAGTTCTATCAATTTCATCAGCAATTTCACGCAATGCTTGTGATCTTTGATCACCTGTTGCAGTAGAAAGCGAACGTGAGGCAGCGCGAGCCTTGAGTGCTAACTCAGAAACAATCGCCGTGGCATCCATAGTGCTAAGCCTAACGGGAGTTACCCTTGCCTCGTGTATAAATTAATTAAGGTTCTCCGAAACATTGTTATCAGCGTATTTGTTTTGTATCTGGCGCTCTTTGGATTAACCAAAGCAATCAGATATCCAGAGCCAATTGCAGCTATCAAGTTGGGGTTGGCTCCTGCTTCAAAAACTCCTGATTTGATGCCCGGGCATTGGATTGAATCTAGTACTAACCCAACGATGGCCTGGAGTTTGGCCAATACTGAAAATCCCGCCACCGTTACATGGGATGGTCAGAAAATCACATTCGATGAATTTCTAGCAAAAACTAAAACGAACGCATTTCTGATAATAAGAAATGGTGAAATAACTTTTGAAAAGTATTTGAACGGAAAAACTAAAGAGTCTCGGCTTCCATCTTATTCTGCTGCCAAAACAATGACCTCAATAATGATTGGTCAACTCATTGCGCAGGGAAAACTTAAAGAGAGCGACACATTCGTCAGCATTTTGCCTGACTTTAAAAGTGGTACAAGTTTTGACGACGTAACAATTCAACACCTGCTTGATATGGAGAGTGGAATTGGCGTCAGTGATAATTATCCATCAGGCCCCTCTGGATGGGGCGTTGCCATCGCACAGATGTACGCGTCAACAGATTTGAACTGGTTCTTGAAAAACAATAGAAAAATGGCACAAGAACCAGGAACTCATCCCGAATATCGAAGTGTGGACACCCAGATGCTAGGAATGGTTATCAAGAAATTAACCGGTATGAGAGTTGCAGATTACTTCTCAGAAAATGTATGGAAACCGATTGGCGCTGAGTACGACGCTTATTGGAATGTGGATCGCGTAGGCGGCCAAGAAAAAACTTTCTGCTGCTTTAACGCTGCGGCTCGGGACTATGCCCGCATCGGACAGATGCTTCTAAACCCAGCGGGAGCAAGAATTAATGAGAAAGAAGTTATCTCTCCGGCATGGATGAAACGTTTAACTAATCCAGCTACGACACTTGATCGTGATTGGGGCTACGGTGCACAAGTCTGGCATCCATACCCAGGCGCAACTATGTTGCTTGGATTGCACGGTCAATATGTTTATACAGATCCAAATTATCAAGTGGTAATCGTGAAATTAAGTGATGAACCAACTGATAATGGAGACAATGAAGCATTTACTGCAGCAGTACTGAAAGAAATTTCAGAGCAGAACTAAGTCATCCCTGTGTACGAGTTCGCGCTCGTATTCAGGTCCAAGGCTTTGTGCAAGCTCCTTTGTTGATCGACCAAGCATTGCAGGAATTTCTTCGCTATCAAATGCAACAAGTCCGCGTGCAATTACTTTTCCATCAGCACTTGCTAATTCGACAGCATCACCAGAAATGAAGTCACCTTGCACCGCTGTTACACCAGCTGGCAGCAGCGATACTCCACGCTCCAAAATTGCGGTCACTGCACCTGCGTCAAGAATTAAACGACCTTGTGGTGTTGATGCGTGTGCGAGCCAGAGCATTCGTGAGTTGGATTTATTGGCTTGCGCGTGAAACAGCGTTCCTAGTGAACTACCTGCAAGAGTTTCACCTGATTGTTCGAGTGAAGTAAGAAGCATTGCGATTCCGGCACTAGTTGCAATACGTGCGGCTTCTACTTTCGTAACCATTCCACCGCTACCTACGCCAGCAGATCCTGCTCCGCCTAATGTAAGTGAATCGATATCAGAAATTTTTGCCACTTCGTGAATTGCTTTTGAACCAGCTTGCGAAGGAGGTGCGTCATAGAGCGCATCAATATCTGAAACCAATACAAGCAAATCTGCATTAACCAATAGTGCAACTAAAGCGGCTAGACGATCGTTATCGCCAAATCTAATCTCTTGTGTCCCTACAGAGTCGTTCTCATTAATAATTGGAACAACTCCGAGAGAAATCAACTTTGTCAGTGTTCGTTGGGCATTTTGGTAGTGAGAACGGCGAACAATATCTTCAGTTGTAAGCAGTACTTGCGACGCTGTGATTTTATGGCGCGCTAAATGGTCGGTATATCTAGCAATCAATAAACCCTGACCAACCGAAGCTGCCGCTTGTTGTGTTGCGAGATCCTTCGGGCGAATGGCTAGACCAAGTGGTGCCAAACCAGCAGCAATTGCACCGGATGAAACAACCAAAACTTCAGCACCACGTGACTTTAAATCAGCAACAACTTTTACGATTTTTTCTACGGAAGAATCATCGAGTGCAGAGCCAGCTTTACCGGTGAGAGATGATGAACCAATCTTTATGACAATGCGCTTGGCACTCGTTACTGCTTCGCGATTCATTGCTCACCCTCTTCATCAGCGGCGTCCTCTTCGACAAGTTTAGGCGAATGTGGGTCGCTCACGTTGTATTCCCATTGGCGTGCAATTTCATCATCGCTGAGCACATTGATTTCGCGCTCTGGTTTCCATGTTGAATCAAGACGTGAATCTTCACCTCGACGGTGAAGGTGGCCAGCTAATTGTTCTGCGCCGGCTTCGATTGTTGGTTCCCAATCGAAGATAACTTCGTTATCTCCAGAACCAATTCGCACTTCACTTCCTGCAACTGCGCCTTGCTTGTATAGCTCTTTTTCAACTCCCAACTGTGCAAGGCGATCTGCAAGGTAACCAATTGCTTCAGCATTCTTAAAGTTTGTCTGGCGGACCCAGCGAACAACTTTATTTCCGCGCACAGTAAATGAACCATCGGCATTTGCCTTGACCGTGAATCCTGAATCATCAACTGGAATAGGCCGCAAAATAATGCGTGTACGTTCTTCGGTTTTTGCTTCGATTCTGGCCTTTTGAATTAAACGAGCCATCGCATACGTCAGTTCAGTAAGTCCTTCACGTGAAGCTGCAGATACTAAATAAACGTCATAACCTTTATCGCGAAGTGTTTGGGCAACCATGTCTGCCATCGCTTTACCATCAGGTAAATCGATTTTGTTTAGAGCAACAATGCGTGTGCGATCTTCGAGTCCACCATAAATCGCTAACTCGTTTTCAATAACTTCTAGATCAACAATTGGGTTTCGGTCTGTTTCCAGGGTGCCGCAATCCAATACGTGAACGAGTGCAACACAACGTTCAACGTGACGTAAGAATTCAAGACCTAAGCCTTTGCCTTGGCTCGCACCAGGGATTAAACCTGGAACATCTGCAACGGTGAATCGAGTGTCGCCAGCTTGAACAACGCCAAGGTTTGGAACAAGAGTTGTAAATGGATAGTCAGCAATCTTTGGGCGCGCAGCAGAAATTGCAGCAATGAGAGAGGATTTTCCTGCGCTAGGAAATCCAATCAATGCAATGTCTGCAACTGATTTTAGTTCAAGAACAAGTGTGCGCTCTTCACCTGGTTCACCAAGCAGAGCAAAACCCGGTGCACGTCGCTTTGAAGATGAAAGAGCTAAATTTCCTAAACCGCCGTGCCCGCCTTGTGCTGCAATAAAAGTTGTTCCGATGCCAACCAAATCCGCGAGCATGTTGCCTTGATTATCATAAATAACTGTTCCATTTGGAACACCAAGAACTAAATCTTCACCAAAGACGCCATCTTTACGGTCGCCATAACCTTGATGACCTGAAGTGGCTTTGCGATGTGGTGAATGATGAAAATCCAAAAGTGTTGTGATGCTTGAATCGACAACCAAAATAACGTCTCCCCCACGTCCACCATTTCCACCATCAGGTCCACCGAGTGGTTTAAATTTTTCGCGCTTTACAGAGACGCAACCGTCGCCACCTTTTCCTGCAGTGGCATAGAGAGTTACGCGATCGACAAATGTTGTCATCTACGTTTTCCTCTCTTTAATCTGTTAATAATTTTCTAATGAAATAAAAAAGCGAGCCGCACTTGAACGCGGCTCGCTCTTTCGTAAGAACCGAAAATTAAGCTACTGGAACCACATTCACTACGTTGCGTCCGCGAGCGCGACCGAATTCAACTGCTCCTGCTGCTAGAGCGAAGAGAGTGTCATCTTTGCCACGACCAACATTTGCACCCGGGTGAAACTTGGTTCCACGTTGGCGAACAAGAATTTCACCGCTGTTAACAACCTGACCACCGAAGCGCTTAATACCGAGGTACTGCGCATTTGAATCGCGACCGTTACGTGTCGAGGAGACACCCTTTTTACTTGCCATTGCTCAACTCCTATTGACGTCTCGGTTGGATACTTATTGGTTAAATATTAATAGCTGTAATTTTTACGCGAGTATGTTGCGCACGAAAACCTTGACGACGGCGGTAACCGGTCTTGTTCTTGTAACGCAAGATATCGATCTTTGGACCCTTAACATCATCAATAACTTCACCAGTTACCTTGACTGAAGAGAGTGCCTTTGGGTCTGAAGTAACAGTTGCGCCATCGACAACTAGGACAGCAGAAAATGAAACTGTTGCACCACTCTTGCTATCAAGGTGATCGACAAGAATTGTCTCTCCAACAGTGACTTTCTCCTGGCGTCCGCCAGCTTTCACGATTGCGTACACGTAACTACTCCACTTCGTAAGGCCTG
Organism: Actinomycetes bacterium; assembly: GCA_014190015.1. Lineage (GTDB taxonomy): Bacteria > Actinomycetota > Actinomycetes > Nanopelagicales > Nanopelagicaceae > Planktophila. The sequence continues at coordinate 7,775 of BJFT01000010.1, read as the reverse complement.
ATCAGCACGTCGTGCGAATCGGGCAGGCGCTAAGGGTACGGAGAACCGCACCCACGGGTCAAACTGAGTCGGGTTTTATGCTCATTCCGCAGAGCCAGGAGTGACTACTCCGGTGCTCACGGCTCGGCGGCGTTTGCGACCACCAGGCTTTTGATTCTGTGAATCCTTCTTTATTTCAGGCACTGCTAAATCATCATTTTGTACTTCAATAAATTCATGTCCTGTTGCCGCTTCTTCTTCAACATCTTCATGGGATGCAGATTGTGAATTAACTTGTGGCATCGGTGCCTTCATCTTCACAGGTTCTGTATGAATATGAATTCCACGGCCAGAACATGAATCACATGTTGTTGAGAACGCTTCGATAAGTCCTTGTCCGACCCGCTTACGAGTCATCTGAACTAAACCTAGAGAAGTAACTTCTGCAACCTGGTGCTTTGTGCGATCTCGTCCAAGACACTCAACAAGTCTGCGCAGAACTGCTTCTCGATTTGATTCAAGAATCATGTCGATGAAGTCAATAACAACGATTCCACCTAAGTCGCGTAAGCGAAGTTGGCGAGCAATTTCTTCTGCTGCTTCAAGGTTATTTTTCGTGACTGTCTCTTCGAGGTTTCCACCCTTACCGATGAATTTACCTGTGTTGACGTCAATAACAATCATTGCCTCTGTGCGATCGATAACTAGTGATCCACCTGATGGTAAGTAAACCTTGCGATCAAATGCCTTAGACAACTGTTCTTCTACGCGATACTCGGCGAATAAATCTCCGGTGCCTGTGTATTTCTCTAATTTAGAGACTAACTCTGGAGCAATGAACCCAAGGTAGTTACTGATTTCTTCATACGCCTGGCTGCCTTGAACTGTGAGCTTGCGGAAATCTTCGTTGAAGATATCGCGGATAACGCGCACTGCAAGATCTGGCTCAGAATAAAGAGCTGTCGGTGCGTGGAAGTTTGGGTTTTCAGATTTCTGATAAATATCTTCCCACTGAGATTTCAAACGAGCTACGTCGCTAGTAATCTCTTCTTCACTTGCACCTTCTGCAGCTGTACGAACAATTACTCCAGCTCCTTCAGGAATTAAATCTTTTAAGATTGCCTTAAGGCGATTGCGCTCTTGCTCTGGAAGGCTGCGACTGATTCCACTCATTCCGCCACCAGGAACGTAGACAACGTAACGACCTGGAAGAGAAATTTGGCTAGTTAAACGTGCACCCTTTTGGCCAATTGGATCTTTTGTTACTTGAACAAGTACAGGCTGTCCTGTCTTTAAAACCATTTCAATTTTGCGTGGTTCTGATTCAGAGATACCTGCAGCATCCCAATTTACTTCACCGGCATAGAGCACAGCGTTTCGGCCTTTGCCAATATCTACGAATGCAGCTTCCATTGAAGGAAGTACGTTTTGAACGCGTCCAAGATAGACGTTACCGACGTAGGACACATTGCTATTGCGGTTTACGTAGTGCTCAACCATTACCTTGTCTTCGATAACTGCAATTTGAATGCGGTCATCAATCTGGCGAACAACCATTTCGCGATCAACATTTTCGCGACGTGCCAAAAATTCGGAGTCTGTGATTATTGTTCCGCGGCGGCGATACGGTTCACGATATTCGCGGCGTTCTCCACGTTCTGAACGTTCTGAGCGATCACGACGACCTCGACGTGCTTCAACCCGAGGAGTCCGTTCGCGAACTTCACGAACCTTTACAACAGTGAGCACGCCATCTTCTTCAACAGTCTCACCAGGAACAACGCCTTCACCAGTTGCGCGACGACGTCGACGGCGGCGATGAGTTGTAGATTCTTCAGAATCTTCAGTTAATGGTGTTGTTGAATTCTCATTTGATGTTTCAGCAGTATCTGCTCCACCTTTTCGGCGACCACGACCACCACGTCGGCGGCGGCGATTTCTGCCAGCGCGTGAATCATCTTCACCTGAATCCTCGGCTACTGGTTCAGGTGCAGCTTTCTTTGCAGGGCGTGCAGCTTTTTCAGCTACCGGTGCTGCTTGAAACATTGGAACAGGAATAGATGCAGATTTCTTCTTTGTTGCGCTCTTAGTTTCAGCAACGTCAGTACTCTCAATTGCATCTGATTTTTTTGAACTAGCTTTCTTAGCCGCACGCTTGCGCGGCGTTTTTGGCTCAATAGCCATGGCACCAAATCCTCTATGCGTTTAAGTAAACGCGCTCTGGCTTGAATTGATTCGAACTTCGAAAAGAACTAACTCATCAAGCAAATCTTCTATGAGTTCGCGCTTGGGCTTTACCGCGAAGTGCTCGCGAGCCGCGCTGAACTGTGGTGTAAGTATGGCAGATGTTGAGGCTAAACCCAAGTAAGGAGCAAATTGAGCGTAATTACCTGATTATCCGCGGTGTCGCGCATGCACGTTTTGCAATAAACCAAAACCAATGAGCGTTGCAAACATACTTGATCCGCCGTAAGAAATGAATGGAAGCGGAACACCGGTCATCGGCATTAATCCCAATGTCATACCTATATTTTCAAATATTTGAAAAGCAAACCATGCGGTTACACCAGTTGCCACAAGCCTTCCATATGGATCATTAGCTCTTCGGGCAATTGCAAAGGCGCGCATCAGAATAATCAAATAAAGTAAAACAATTCCGGCGCTGCCTACAAAACCAAACTGTTCACCTGCAACAGTGAAAATAAAGTCTGTCTGTTGCTCTGGAACAAATCGTCCATTAGTTTGTGGTCCATCAAATAAGCCAGTGCCAAATAATCCACCAGAACCCACGGTGATTCGGGCTTGGCGAAGTTGATAGCCACTTCCCTGCGTATCTGCATTTGGATTAACAAATGATTGCAAGCGATTAACTTGGTATGAATTAATCACACCAGCTTTAGTGGCACCAAAGGCTCCTATGATTGCGATGAGCAATAGAGCGACAACCCAACGCGAAGAGGCACCAGAGACGGCAATAATCGTTACGACGGATGCGCTGATGATAAATACAGTTCCCATGTCAGGTTGCAGAAGGATGAATACAACTGGAATGCCTGCAACCAGGAGTGCTTGTAAGACATCTCTTGAAGTAGGTTCATTACTGTCGTGTGTGCGCTCAGAGAGAATCATGGACATACCAACAATGATTGAAATCTTCGCTAATTCAGCAGGTTGAATCTGAAATCCACCCGGTAATGCAATCCATGCTTTTGCGCCATTTACTTCTGCCCCAAGGCCAGGTATCAAAACAATAATCAAACCTAAAACGCCTAGTCCCCACAAAATTGGAGTGTATGCACGCAGTAAACGGTAATCAATAATTGTGGTTCCCCATGCAAGCAGAACTCCAATTAAAATATTTAACACGTGGCGCTTTAAGTAATACTGTGGATCTAAACCATTTGAGGCATACCAATCACGAGTTGCCGCGTAAACAAGGAGCGTTCCGATTACTAAAAGCGCAGCTACTGCAGCTGTGAGAATCGGATCAAATCCTGTAAATACTGAACCTCGAGATCTACGGCGATAAAGATTGCGCGTTGATAGAGAACTCATTAGTCCTCCTTCAATTTTGTAGCGGGTGAAATCTTCGGAATTTTCACCGGTGGTTTTCCATCAGGAAATATAGCCTTTGCTGGATCAATTCTTGATCCTGTGACACCAAATAAAGTTTCATAGATTTTGCGAACTCCCACACCACTGACAGATGCACCAAAACCACCTTGGCTAACCATCATCACAACTGCATAACGAGGATTTTGTGTTGGACCAAAGGATGCAAACCACGATGTATCTGCCTTTAATGAACCATTCGCATTTCGACCAAATACTTGCGCAGTTCCAGTTTTGCCGCTGATTGCAATCGGGAATCCCGCAAAGGCTCCCGTTCCTGTTCCGGCAGTAACTACTTCTCGGAGTGAGGCTTCTAAGAATTTCAAGGTCGCTGGGGTTGCGGGAAGGGTTCCAAGTTGTTTTGGCTCAATCTTCTTAATTATCTTTCCATCGGTTGAAACAATCGCTTTAGCAACACTTGGACGCATTATTTTTCCACCATTGCCAAGTGCTGCATACATCTGAGTTAACTTAAGTGGCGTAATGAGAGTGTCGCCTTGTCCAATAGAGAAGTTAACAGCATCACCTGCTCGAATTTTGTCTCCGTCTAGACAGTTTTCACGGGCTAATTCAATGAGAAATGTCGTTAACTGACTCTTCTGAGCTCGCTCTTTGTAATTGCAGTAAAAATCTTTATTCTCTTTATACCAATCTTTGCGCCATTCACGATTAGCTAAGCGTCCTGCAAGTTCAGATGGCAAATCAATTTCTGTTTTCTTATCTACTTGGAATCCTTGCGCTGCCTTGAAGAAATAATCATTTGGGTTAGATTTTGGCTTTAATCCACCATCTCGAACCCATTCATCATAAGCAATCTGATACCAAATAGTGTCACATGAAACGGCGATGGCTTTTTTCATGCTGATACGCCCCAGAGCTTTGCTATCAAAGTTTCGGAAAGCACGATTACCAATTTGCGTCTCTGAAGGACAGTTATAAATTGCATTGAGGTTATAGCCCGCATTTGCTGCTGCAACAACTGAAACAGTTTTAAAAGTTGATGCCGGGGCAAATAAACCTTGTAACGGTCTAGATAAAGCAGGCACATTATTTTTTTCACTAAAGAGTGCTTTTGCATCTTTTACTGATAAACCCTTTTCCCACGAATTTGGGTCATAGGTTGGATACGAAGCCATTGCCAAAATTTGTCCATTGCGGATATCCATAACAACGGCAGCACCTGAATCTCCCGGGTAGCCACTAGCTCGTGCGCGACCAACCGCATCAGAAAGTGCTTTTTCAACACCGGCTTGCAAACGAACATCCAAACTCGTAACTAAGTGATTTCCGCCAATAGGTTGTGTGTTCTGACTTTCACGTGTGATGGATTCTTTACGATCCACAATTACTGTTCTAATTCCTGGTGTGCCGCGTAGATAAGAATCGTATTGGTATTCGAGTCCAGTCTTTCCGATTGTTTCGCTGCGATAGTACGAGCGACCATTTATTCCAGATAAATCCTCTTCTGTTACGGGTCCGACGTATCCCAATTCATGTGCAGCATTGACTCCGGCATAACCTGGATAATTTCGAATTGCAACTGGAGTTGCACCAATTCCAGGATACTCATTTGTGCGTTCGACAATTTGTAGCGCAATTTCTGGATCTGCTTCTTTTGTGATTGGAATAGGTTGGTACCTAGAACCAGTCCAACAACCTGCTTTGTCGTACTTTGGCAACTCTCCGCACAAACGTGTTGCACGATACACATCGGTGTATGACAAGCCGAGAAGTGAAGAGACATTCGCCAAAACTCGCGTGCCTTTATCCGGTTGCTTATCCAAAGTAATTCGATCAACGGTAATTGCAAGTCCAACGCGGTTTAGAGCTAGCGGTACACCTGATGAATCAACAATAAGACCTCGAATAGCAGGATTTATAACATCTCTGCTTTGAATACTCAGCGCTGCATCTTTGTACTTAGGAGCGGCTGCTACCTGTAAATAAAAGAGTCGACCAACTAGTGCAATCATTAATGTCAGAACAAATATCTGCACAACCAAAAGACTTAAGCGAACACGTTGGTTCATATATGAGCCTGATTACCAAATAGTGTCCGATGCAGTCGAGTGACAATCGGAAGAATCAATGGCGTAACAAAGAGAGCCCAAATTCCATTTCCAAGGATGGTAATTAGAACTCTGGAGAAACTTCCAAAAGAGACTCCAAGAAGAAATCCAGTGATAACAAAAGATATGAGGGTGAGTACGGATGCAGATGAAACAAGAAGAATATTTGTAATTGGATTTCCTCGAACGTTATCGTTTCCAAAACCTAAGAAGGCCACTACGTAACATGCAAGAATCATGAGCAGAGTCCAATGGCCCATTGCTCCGCTTGAGCTCTGAGATAAATCCATCAAAAATCCAGAGATAAATCCGGTCAGTGCGCCAACCGTCGGCGTACTAAGTGCTGCCCAAGTTAAGGCGATCAGTAAAGGTAGTGAAAATCCACCGCCTGGCAATCGCAATTGATTGATAAAGCTCTCTTGAATCAAAAATATGATCAAAAAAATTAAGGATGAAATAGAAAATTGCCTGGCCAACATCTCTGAGCTACTTCGTAGTCGCCGTTGGAGTTGGAGTCGCAAAAATAGTAACTGTTGGAACAGGTGTTGGTTGTGGTGCAGCGGGAACAAGGGCATCCCCCGGGTTGTTCTTGCCTGCACTGAGGACAACGCTTACAACGCCGAGTGCTGAAAAATTCGGATAGAGCATTACGGTTGCAGTCTGAGCAATAGATCCAGCGGTGTTATCAACTGCACTAATGATTCCAACAGGGATGCCTGGAACAAATGGGCGATTATTTGTACTTCCACGGGCTAATAGAACGTCACCAACTTTTACGATTTTTTGGTTATCAAGTAATTGTAAATCTGCTCGCTTCGAACCACGTCCAGAGAGAATTCCAATTTGTTGAGTGCCGGCAATTCTTACACCGACTTTAAAATCTGGATCGGTAGCCAACATGATGAGTGCTGAATTCAGGTACGACTCTTTTACAACTCCTACGAGTCCTTCGCCAGAGACGACAGTCATATTCTGTCGAACTCCTGAGGAAGTACCTACATCGATAGTAATTGTCTGAGTAAAGCTTGTGCTTGCACCCTGTGAAATTACGCGTGCAGCCAACACTTTATACCCTGCGCGTCCTGCAAGGTCTAGAACAGATTTAAGTTGCTCCAACTCGGCATCAGCACTCTTTCGCTGAAGTAATTGATTTCTCAATCGTGCGTTGTCTGCTTTGAGTTTTTCAATCTCATTACGGGTGCGCCCTAAATGTGTGACATCACCAAAGAAATCGCGAAATGGAGAGACAACTGTGGAGCCTGCTTTTTGAAATGGTGAAAGAACATTCTGTGTTCCGCTTCGAAGGCCATCGAGAATCTTTACGCCGCGAAGATCAAGGGTAATTAAGAATAAAGATGTGACGATAAGAATGATGAGTAGGAGGCGCGAGCGTCCTTCGCCGCCATAACGCATCTACTAATTACCTATCGACGAGGCTCAGAGATCAAAACCTTTTCAAGGGCTTCGAACTCTTCAATACATTTTCCGGAACCTTCTACAACTGCATCGAGCGGACGCTCTGCAACGTGAATTGGCATTCCAGTCTCTTTACGCAAGCGCTCATCGAGGCCCTTAAGAAGTGCTCCTCCACCTGTAAGAACAATTCCGCGATCCATAAGATCACTTGCAAGCTCTGGCGGACACTTATCTAGAGTGCTCTTAACCGCGTTAATAATTGCATTTACTGGTTCTTCGAGTGCTTTGCGAATTTCTGCAGCCGATACAACAATTGTCTTTGGTAAACCTGTTGCTAAATCTCGGCCACGAATTTCCGCATCATTTTCACCTGGAAGTGGATAAGCAGAACCGATAGCCATTTTGATTTCTTCGGCTGTGCGCTCACCAAGTAGCAATGAGAATTCGCGCTTTACCCAGTTAATAATTGATTGATCAAGTTCGTCTCCACCCACACGAATTGATAGAGAAGTAACAATTCCACCGAGTGAAATAACGGCAACTTCTGTAGTACCGCCACCAATATCTACGACCATGTTTCCAGTTGGTTCGTGAATTGGAAGTCCTGCACCAATTGCTGCTGCCATTGGCTCTTCAATGATGTAAACCTTGCGAGCACCTGCTGCGTATCCGGCATCTTTAACGGCGCGCTGTTCTACG